>NZ_JACKSY010000051.1:0-168160 GCF_025821985.1 Mycobacterium timonense
TCTGCCTGGCGCGACGCCGTACCAACGTCCTTTACGCCCTCATCCGTGACAACCGCACCTGGCAACCCGAATCACCCCCGATCACCAAGTCGGCGGCTTGACATCTTCATTGAGAGTCCTTTCCCGTTGTGTCGTCGCTGCCACCATGCCGGGCGGCGTTGCGCTGCGTCCAATACCGATCCGCTCACGATCGATAAGCTCCAATTATCGACCCCGGCGGTCCCGGGCGCTGACCTGCGGCGATAAACGTCGTGAATGGCCGGATAGCGCGTTCGACTTGGACACCTGACGGTCGGCGGGGTCATTGTGATGGCTGGGCAGTACCCACACCCGCACGGCAGGAGTCGCCACATGTCCGCAACCTCGGCATCCGCCGGCCCGGCGCCGGAATCCGCACGGCTGATCGACGGCTTCCATCTGGTGGTGCAGGCGCTGCGGGCCAACGATGTCGCGACCATCTACGGCATCGTCGGCATTCCGATCACCGACCTGGCCCGGGCCGCGCAGGCGTCGGGCATCCGCTACCTCGGCTTTCGGCAGGAGGCCTCGGCCGGCAACGCGGCGGCGGCCGCGGGCTTCCTCACCCGTCGTCCCGGCGTGTGCCTGACCACGTCGGGACCCGGCTTCCTCAACGCCCTGCCCGCGCTGGCGAACGCCACGACGAACTGCTTCCCGATGATCCAGATCTCCGGCTCGAGCGATCGGGCGCTGGTCGATCTGCGCCGCGGCGATTACCAGGACCTCGACCAGCTGGACGCCGCAAGGCCTTTCGCGAAGGCGGCGTACCGCATCAACCGGGTCGACGACATCGGCCGCGGCGTCGCGCGCGCCGTGCGGACGGCGGTCTCCGGCCGCCCCGGCGGTGTCTACCTGGACATCCCCGGCGACGTCCTGGGCCAGGCCATGGACGCTTCGGCCGCCGCCGGCACGCTGTGGCGGGTCGTCGACCCCGCCCCCCGCCAGCTGCCCGCGCCCGAGGCGGTCGATCGCGCGCTGGACGTTCTGGCCGACGCCCGGCGGCCGTTGATCGTGCTGGGCAAGGGCGCGGCATACGCCCAGGCCGACAACGAGATTCGGCGATTCGTCGAGTCAACCGGGATTCCGTTCCTGCCGATGTCGATGGCCAAGGGGCTGCTACCGGACGCGCACCCGCAGTCCGTCGCGGCCGCGCGCTCGCTGGCCATCGGGCGCGCCGACGCGGTGCTGTTGGTCGGCGCCCGGCTGAATTGGCTTCTGGGACACGGGGAATCGCCGCAATGGTCGGCCGGTGTGAAGTTCGTCCAGGTCGACATCGAGCCGTCGGAGTTCGACAGCAACCAGCAGATCACCGCGCCGCTGGCCGGCGACATCGGCTCGGTGATGTCCGCGCTGTGCGACGCGCTGGCCGCCCGGCCGATCACCGTACCGGCGCGGTGGACCGAGGAACTGGCCGAGCGCCGGGCCCACAACGACGCCAAGATGCGCGAGCGCCTCGCCGAGGACCCACACCCGATGCGGTTCTACAACGCCCTGGGCGCGATTCGCGCTGTGCTGCAAGACAACCGCGACGTCTACGTGGTCAACGAGGGAGCCAACGCGCTCGATCTGGCCCGCAATGTCGTCGACATGGAACTGCCTCGGCACCGGCTCGACACCGGAACCTGGGGCGTGATGGGCATCGGCATGGGCTTCGCCATCGGAGCCGCGGTCGAGACCGGTCGGCCGGTGGTCGCGATCGAGGGCGACAGCGCGTTCGGCTTCAGCGGGATGGAGATCGAGACCATCTGCCGCTACCGCCTGCCGGTGACCGTCATCATCCTCAACAACGGCGGTGTCTACCGCGGCGACGAGGCCCCGCACGGGGATGACCCGGCGCCCACCGTGCTCAGCGCCCGGGCCCGCCACGAGCTGATCGCGGAGGCGTTCGGCGGCAAGGGATATCACGTCAGCACGGCGGCCGAACTGCGGGCGGCGCTGACGGAGGCGATCGGCTCCCGCGGGCCGTCGCTGATCGACTGCGAGCTCGATCCGACCGCCGGGGTGGAAAGCGGCCACCTGGCCAACCGGAACCCGGCCAGCGCGGCGTCGCCGGCCACGGTCAGCGCCGGCGCGTGACGCCCAGCAGCTGCGCGTCGAAGAAGTCGTTCAGCTGCAGCCGGCCGGCGGACGCGGCCAGCGCTCGCGCGATCGGTGAGCCGGGGCCGTGCGACTTGGTGGCCAGCACCACGTCGGCGGTGAGCACCGGATCGACCAACTCCACCGCCCGGATGCCGGCGCCCAGCGGCGATGCCCACAGCCAGGTGTGCGGCACGATGGACGCCCAACTACCCGCCGACGCCTGCGCGAACAGCGAAGCCACGGAGTCGGTTTCGACCTGCGGGTGCAGCGTGATGCCGTGGTCGGCGAACGCCCGGTCGATGATCTGGCGGTCCCGCATGTCCGGGGTGAGCAGGGCCAGCGGCAACTGCGCGGCCTGCACCCAGGTCAAGGTGGCGGCGCCGGATGCCAGCAGGTCCGCCGGTGCCAGCAACACATAACGCTCCCGGTAGAGCGGCACCAGGTTCACGTCGGGGATGTCGTCGGGCGCGGTGTGGGCGATGGCGGCGTCGAGTTCGAACTCGCGCAACCGCCGGTACAGCTCGCCGGCCGAGAGCCGGGACAGGATCTGCACCTTGACCAACGGGTGCGCGGCGCAGAACGCGGACAGCAGCAGGGACGCGGTGGTGGACGCGGTCGGCACGGTGCCCAGCCGAAGCGTCCCGGTGACCCCCGACCGCACGGCGTCGACCTCGGCCTTGAACGCGTCGTGCTCGGCGAGAATCCGCCTGGCCCACACCACCAATCGCTCACCCTCGGGGGTGAGGCCCTCGAAACTGTGCCCACGATTGATCAGCGTGACGTTCAGCTCCTTTTCCAGCTTGGCGATCGCGGCGGACAGCGCCGGCTGGGACACGAAGCACTTCTCGGCGGCCCGGGCGAAGTGCCGCTCGGAGGCCACCGCCACGAAGTACTCCAGCTGACGGAACAGCACCCGCACTCCTGTCGTGGTCGGGCTCGGCCTTGCGATCTCGCCGAGGCTAACCCGCGGCTACCCGCCGAGCCAATCCAGCGTCTGCGCGGTGTCGCGCACCGCCACCCCGATGGCCCGGCATTCCTGGGCGCCGCGGTGGTACAAACCCGAGATGGCGTCGGCCACCAGCACGATGCGAAAGTCGCGTTCGGACGCCTCGTAGATCGACGTGCGGGGACAGTTGGGGAAGTTGCAGCCCGCGAAAACCACTGTGTCCGTGCCGCTTTCGCGCAGATGCTGCTCGAGCTTGGTGCCGTAGAAGGCTCCCCAGCGCGGCTTGTACATCACGTGCTCGGCCGGCCCGATCTGCTGGAAGCCACCGGAGAGCAGCAATTGGTGGTCCAGCTCAACGGCTTTCGGCAACAGCTCGGGCGCGATCTGTGAACCGGGGCTGCCCGGCACCGCGACGCGGGCGCCGTCCTCGATAAAGCGGCGCCGCACCGGATCGGCGTTCGACCCGTCGGCCCGGTACAGGCGCACCACGTGCACGATCGGCAGCTCGCGGCGCCGGAAGGCGCGGGCCAGCTCGGCCATCGCGCCGAGGGCCGCACTCGTTCCCTCGACTCGCATCGGGGCGTCGTCGGCATAGAAATCGCGTTGCACGTCGATCAGCACCAGCGCCGCCGAGTCCGCGCAGGGACGCGTGTAGTGATCCTCACCAGCCATGCCCACTCCTCGCCGCGATTGCACCCAACCGATGATCGGAACGCGACCGCGCCGACCGAACCGAACTGTCAATGTTTGCTGAAACCGATGGTCGGCGGACAACAAGTAGAATATCGGTGTGTTGATCGCACCATCTCGAAGGGTGGACGCTATGCGTCGAGCGGGTCGTTATCTATTTGTTATGGTCGCGATCACGGTCATGGCCCTGGTAGCGCCGGTCGGCCGCGGCGGCGCTTCGGTGCCGTTGCCGCAGCCCGTCCCCGGCGTCGCCTCGATTTTGCCCGCCAACGGGGCCGTGGTGGGTGTGGCCCACCCGATCGTCGTGACGTTCACCGCACCGGCGGCCGACCGGGCCGCCGTCGAGCGGTCGATTCACGTGGTGTCGCCGGCCGGTGTCCGCGGGCATTTCGAGTGGGCCGACGACAACACGGTCGTCCGGTTCGTCCCGAACCGGTATTGGCCCGCGCACGGCCACGTTTCGGTCGGCGTGCAGGCGCTGACCACCGGTTTCGACACCGGCGACGTGCTGCTGGGCGTTGCCAGCATCTCCAAACACACCTTCACCGTGAGCCGCAACGGCGAGGTGCTGCGCACCATGCCGGCGTCGATGGGCAAACCCAGTCGGCCCACCCCGATCGGTAACTTCACCGCGCTGGAAAAGCAGCGTTCGGTGGTGATGGACTCGCGCACCATCGGCATCCCGCTCAGCTCGCCGGAGGGCTACAAGATCACCGCCCAGTACGCGGTTCGGGTCACCTGGAGCGGGGTGTACGTGCATTCGGCGCCGTGGTCGGTCGACTCGCAGGGCTACGCGAACGTCAGCCATGGATGCATCAACCTGAGCCCCGACAACGCCGCGTGGTACTTCAACGAGGTCAACGTCGGCGACCCCATCCAGGTCGTGGCCTGACCGGCGACCGGCCATCGTCAGATGGCAACGGCCGCTGCCGGTTTCGGCTCCGCCGACGCACAGCATCCGTTGCCGTCACCGAAACACATTGGCCCCGGCGGTCTTTCGCGGCTAGCCGGGCAGCCCGGTCCTGATCGCGGCGTCCTGCTTGCGGGCGATGTCGACCGCGACGGCCGGGTCGATCGGGTCGTTGGGCGCGCTGTCGAATTCCAGGGTGACCAGGGCCCTGCCCTCGGTGAACAACAGCACCGTCATCGCCTGGGTGTTGTCCGAGGAGCCGCCCGAAATCGTTGTCCCGTTGGCACCGACGGCAACCGGGCGCCAGTCGCCGTTCACCTTGCCGGCGTAGCTGCTCTTGGTGGCGGCCAGTTCGGCGGTGGCGGCCGGGGCGTCGGCGGCGATCACGATGGTGTCCCACAGCCGCCGGCTGCTGTCGGCGTTGGCGAAAAGCTGCGCGGCCCCTGGGGCGTTGTTGGGGTTGAGCATCGGTGACTGGGGAGCGCTCAGACCTCCGCCGACGTCGCTCGGCTTGATCAGCAGGTAGCCGTAGTCGCTGGGTTGTCCCGGCGGCGGGCCGGTGACGGCGCCCGAACTGCTCGACGGCGTGGGCGAACCGGAGCCCGGCGACGAGCCCTTGCCGCCGCCTCCGCAACCGGCGGCCGCGATGACGACGGCAGCGCAGCCGGCGATGCCGATCCGAGCGGCCTGCACGCAGCTTCCTTCCCCCAACGAGGTTCACCACCGCCCCGGCGCCGCCGGCGAAACGCCGGTGGGCATCGGGCAGCTGTTATGAACATATGCCCAATTCTCGGCCGGTGGGTAGTGCCGCCGCGCGCCTATGCTGGCGGGGGCGGGCATCCGACGGGGAGGGGAACGGCATGACGGCTGCAGCGGCGCGCGCGGTTCGGTTCGACCGGTACGGCGGACGCGAGGTGTTGTACGTCGCCGACATCGAGATGCCCGCGCCCGGGCCGGGCGAGGTGGTCGTCGAGGTGCGCGCCGCCGGGATCAATCCCGGGGAGGCCGCCATCCGGGTCGGGGCGTTGCACGAGAGGTTCCCGGCCACCTTCCCCTCCGGTGAGGGCAGCGACCTGGCCGGCGTGGTCACCGCGGTGGGGCCGGGGGTGACCGAATTCGCGGTCGGCGACGAAGTTTTGGGGTTCAGTCTGCGCCGGTCCAGCCATGCCACCCACACCGCCGTCCCGGTGGGGCAGTTGATCCGCAAGCCGCCCGAACTGAGTTGGGAGGTGGCGGGTTCGCTGTATGTGGTGGGTGTGACGGCCTACGCCGCGGTGCGTGCGGTGGCGCCGCAACCGGGTGAGACGGTCGCGGTGTCGGCGGCCGCGGGCGGGGTGGGCAGCCTGGTCACGCAGCTGCTGGTGCTGCGCAAGGCGCGGGTGCTCGGCATCGCCGGCCCGGGCAACGCGGACTGGCTGCGCGCGCACGGTGTCGTCCCGATCGCCTACGGGGACGGTCTGGCCGATCGGCTGCGCGAGGCGGCGCCGGACGGAATCGACGCGTTCATCGACCTTTTCGGCCCGCAGTACGTGCAGCTCGCCGTGGACCTCGGTGTGCCACCGGAGCGGATCGACACGATCATCTCCTTCGAGAAGGCCGCGGAAGTGGGCGCCAAGACCGAAGGCAGCGCCGAGGCGTCGACCCCGGAAGTGCTGGCCGAGATGGCCGATCTGATCGTCTCCGGCGCCCTCGAGTTCGACGTCGCCGCGACCTATCCGCTGGATCGGGTCGCCGACGCGTTCGCCGAACTCGAGCAGCGGCACACCCACGGGAAAATCGTTCTGCTGCCTACTGATTCACAGTGATTCACAGTGAGGCGGCAGGTCCGACCACGCCGGCCTGCACGAGCTTGATGATGACGAACACCACGGCCACCACCAGGTAGCCCCGCAGGGTGAACAGCCCCGCCCGGCGCATCGGCGACATCGCCGGCCGGTCGAGCAGGGCCAGGCTGGGGGTTTGCCAGTTCTCCCGGTCCTGCCGCCGCACGGCCCGCCGCTCGGCGCGGGTCAGCGACGACGCGTCGTCGAGCTCGTCGACCTGCTCGGGATCCAGGCCGCCGCCCAGCGTACGCACGATGGCCTCGGCCTCGGCGAGGTCGCGCTGGCGCCGGCCCACGACGATCATCACCGCACCGGCGACGACGCCGAGCACGGCACCGGCCGCCAGCCCGGCTTCGATGGTGCCGGTGGACAGATCGGGGAAGAACGTGGTCGCCGTCAGCGCCAGCGACAACAGCACCAGGCACCACACGATGGTCCACGCGGCGATGTTCTGCCGCACCGTGTTCACCCACGGCCCCAGCACCGCCCGGTCGTTGCACAGCAACACCAGGAAGACGGTCGCCGAGGGCAGCAGCACGCCGGCCAGCGCCTGCACGCCCTGGGTCACCAGGCCCAGGATGTGGTCCGGGCTGAAGGAGACCGCGGCCGACACCGCGAGCAGCACCGCGTAGCCGCCGTAGAACAGCGGCGCCTCGGTGATCTTCCAGTGCAACGAGTGCCGCTTGCCCATGGCGTCACCGACCGCGTAGGAGGTCGCGAGCCCGACGGCGTTGGCGCCGATCAGCGAGGCGTCCAGCAGGATGATCGCGAACAACACCCCGACCGTGCGGCCCAGGTGCGCCGACAGCCCGGCGGCCACCGCCCCGGCGTCGGTGAAGTGGCCGGCAGCGGCGGTCCCGGCCAATCCGAACGCCGTCACCGCCATCAGCGCCGTCGCCCCGACCATGACCACCACGATCCCGATCACCAAATCGGCTCGCCCGTACGGGATCCAGCGCGCGGTGATGCGCTTGTCGACCACGTTGGACTGCTGGAAGAACAGCTGCCACGGCGCGACGGTGGTGCCCACGATCGCGACCACCAGCAGCAGCACGGTCGAGTTGAGCCCGCCCGGGAACTGCGGGATCAACCCGGCCACAGTCGCTTTCGGGGCCGGATGCACCAACAGGACCATCGGGAAGATCAGCACGTTCACCGCGATCAGCAGGAACATCAACCGCTCCCAGCGGCGGAACGAGCCGCCGGCCACGACGGCGAACAGCAGCGCCGCGGCGGCCGGGACGGCGACGATCTTCGGGCAACCCAGGAAGCCGAGAGCCAGTGCCACACCGATGAATTCGGTGACGATCGTCAGCGCGTTGAGGATCAGCAGATCACCGACGCTGAAGGCGCCCCAGAACCTGCCGAACCGCTCGAAGATCAACCGCGCGTGCCCCACCCGGGCGACCGCGCCCAGCCGCAGCACCATTTCCTGGTTCACGTAGAGCACCGGGATCAGCAAGACCAGCGTCCACAGCAGGCCCATGCCGTAGTTCTGGCCGGCCTGCGCGTAGGTCGCGACCCCGCCGGCGTCGTTGTCGCCGACCATCACGATCAGTCCGGGACCGGTGATGACCGCCAACGTCCGCAGCCGGCGCCAGCGCCCTCCCGCGGCCCCGTCGGCGCCGCCGCCGTCGCGCCGGATGCGGCCGAACGCGCCGACGATGTCGCCGACGTGGGCGGCGTCGGACACCGCCGAACTCTGCACGGCAGCGCCCGGGGTGCGCCGGCCGCGGGTGTGCATCGAAGTCATCGGAAGCCTCGCTCTCTCGGACGTGTCCTCACTCGGGGTGAGGCGGACGCGGGCACGGCATGCCGCGTGCCCGCGGCGACGGACCGGCGCTAGCGCCCCCGCCGCCGCGGGCATCGGCAACCGGTCACCGGTGCCGGTCGGCGGAACCCGACGGGTGCCCGCCCAGCGACGCGGTGATCACCGCGATCGGCATCCGCGAGACATACAGGTTGGCCCGCTCCTGCGGCGTCATGGCGGTCCGCTGGTGAAACTTGTTGGCCAGCAACCGGCCCGCGCGCAGCATCGACCATCCACGCCGACGAGAAACAATCGGAAAACGGTGCGTCACAACAAAAGCCATGATCTTCTCCTGCCGGAGGCCCGACCGACAGCGACGCGTCAGCCGCGCGACCAGCAGTGAAGGTCAGGCGGTGGACATGACGCCGGAGCCGGATCGGGACGAAACGGATTTCGGATAGGGACTATCGCCGGGACTCATCTCGCCCTCACCTCCTCACGGCCAAGACACACGCGGGTGCCACCACATCCACCTGAACGAAAGAGGATTCGATGACCGGCCCGGAGAACGCCGCCGGTCGCACCCCTCTCGTCGGAGCTTCGGCACTGCACGGCGTATCCGGGGGTCCGGAAGCCACTTGGGCTCAACCCTTGGGTCCGGGAAGAGCTGTCCTGACCCGGGGCGTCTCTCGACGTTCGGGGTCAGTGGCCTGTATCCATGCAGACGCCTCACCTACCGAGGTGCTTGCGGAAACCATAGTGACACCGCGGCCGCGAGCTCGTCAAACCGCTTAACGGATCCCTGACGGCCACCGGCGGCGCCCAGCCCGCACTCAGACTCCGCGCCTAGGCTCGTGCACCATGACCACAACGTTGCAGGATCCCCGGGTCGCATCGGCGCTCGACCGCATGTATTCCGAGTCGAAGAACCAGATGTCGTTGTTGCGCGAGCGGCGCGGCACATTCGATCAGCCGATGACGGCGCAGCAGCGGGCCGACGCGATGAGCGAGTTCTACATCCCGGTGACGCCGGAAGCGGGCCGGCTGCTGTATTCGCTGGTGCGCGCCACCCGCCCGGCCACCGTCGTCGAGTTCGGGATGTCGTTCGGCATCTCCGCCGTGCACCTGGCCGCCGCGGTCCGCGACAACGGCAGCGGCCGGGTGGTGACCACCGAGCTGAGCGAGACCAAGATCGCCGCGGCCAAGAAGACGTTCGCCGAGACCGGACTGGACGACGTGATCACGATCCTTCAGGGTGACGCGCTGACCACGCTGGCGGATCTGCCGGGCCCGGTGGACTTCGTGCTGCTCGACGGCTGGAAGGACCTGTATCTGCCGGTGCTTGAGCTGCTCGAACCGCGGCTGTCCCCAGGGGTTTTGGTGGTCGCCGACAACACCAGCGCGGCCGACACCCAGCCCTACCTCGACCGGGTGCGCAACCCCGACAACGGCTACGTCAGCTTCAACTTCCAGGTCCGCGACAGCGACAGCATGGAAATCAGCTGCCGCACAAGCGGTTAGGGCCTCACCTCAGCGACTCCTCCAGCCACGGTGTCAACCACTTCACCCCTTCCGGGGTGAGGTGCACACCGTCGCTGCGTACCTTGATGCCGTCCACCTTGGCGGTGTAAACCCCGTCCGGGCACAGCTTCTTGTTCAGGTCGAGGATCGCCACGTTGGGATGGTGCGCGACGGTCTTACGCAGCATGGTGTTCCACAGGTTGACCCGATCCGGCTGGTCCTCGGGATACAAACGGCCGTCCGGTTTTTCGCCGCCGCGGCTGTACGGCACGGTGGCCACCACCACCCGGACGCCGGTGGAGCCGACGATGTTCAGCGCCCGCTCCAGCTCACCGTTGAGGTACGCGTCGAAGGTGGGGTCGCCGATGTGGGTCCATTGGCCCTCGTTGACCCGGTCCACCGTTTCCCAGCGGCCGATGATCAGCAGCGCGACGTCGGGCTGGTCCTGGCTGACCTGCCTCGACCAGCGGATGGGCCAGCCGTCGCATTCCGGCCGCTGCTCCAGCGTTTCGCCGATGTACCGGTACGGGGTGCCGCGCACCAGGCTGCATCCGATGACGGTGTGGTCGAGGAAGGCGAACCCCGGCGTCGGCGGCAGGTAATGCATCCACGTCCACCCGATCGAATCGCCGAACACCGAGACGGTGAACGGGCGATTGGGATCTCGCGGCCGGCTATTTCCGGGCGGCGACGGCGACACCGCCGCGACCGCCGAGACGCCGGGCGGCAGCCCCGCCTCACGCAGGCCCGGCCCGGTGCCCACCGGCACCACCAGCAGCGTGACCGCGGCGGCGCTGGCCACCGTCGCCGCGGCCAGCGGCAACAGCGGCACCCGCGCCGGGCGCCAGCGCCGGATGGGCTGCTCGAGTAGCCACCACGACGCGGCGGCCACCGCCACCGTCGCCGCGCACCGCGCGGCGAACAGCGGCATACCGGCCCACCCGGTGCGTTCCCCGTTGAGCGCCAAGAAGATTGGCCAGTGCCACAGGTAGACGCCGTAGGAGATGGTGCCCAACCAGACCAGCGGCGGCAGCGCCAGCACCCGCGCCACCACGCCGCGCTGCTCCACCGCGACGGGGGCGATCACCGCCACGGCCGCGATCGCGACGCCGATCAGCAAGCCGTGCCGGAATTCGCCGCTGGCGCCGCTGGCGCAGTGGGTCGCCGCCGCCAGCCCGGCCAATCCCAGCACCGGCAGGATCCGGGCGACGCGGCGCGCCCACCGGGTGCGCAGCATGCACCAGCCGCGGTTCATCGACGGCCAGTCGGACACCAGCAGCGCCGCCGCGGCCGCGCCGACCAGCAAAGCCTGCGCCCGGGTGTCGGTGCCGAAGTAGATGCGGTCGCGGGTGCCGTCGGTGGCCATCGCGATGGCCACCGCCGCGGACGCCAGCGCGCCCACGGTGGCGATGACGAACGCGCTGAACCGCACCCCGCCGACGGTGGCGCGGGTGCAGCGGCGCCGGGCGCGCGCGGCCAGCGCCAGCGCGACCGCGATGAGCAGCAGCGGCCAGACGAAGTAGTACTGCTCCTCCACCCCGAGCGACCAGGTGTGCTGCAGCGGCGACGGCGGCGCGCCCTGGGTGAAGTAGTCCGTTTTCTGGGCGACGAACCGCCAGTTCGCCATCCACAGGAACGCCGCGATCGCGTCGTCGCGCAGCCCGGTGAGCGAGCGTTCGGGCAGCAGCTGGCGGGCGGCGGCCACGGTGAGCACCATCAGCACCAGCGCCGGAAGCAGCCGTCGGGCGCGCCGGATCCAGAATCCGGTCAGCTCGATACGCCCGGTGCGGCCCAGCTCGTCGAGCAGCAGCGAGGTGATCAGGAACCCGCTGAGCACGAAAAAGACGTCGACGCCGATGAATCCGCCGCTGACGCCGGGGATGCCGCCGTGGCCGATGAGCACCAGTGCCACCGCGATGGCGCGCAGCCCGTCCAGCGCCGGGATTCCGCTGCGCCGTTCCGGTCGGTCCCAGATCGCCAGCCGCCCCACCCGGCGCACCGGGGCGACCCACCGGGGCCGAGTACCACGAGCCGGCGCGGGGTGAGACCCGCCCGGCTCGGTGTCTGCTGTCAGCGCGCCGTGACTACCATCTCGCCCGGCGCCATGGTTGATGCCGATACGTCGCTGCCCCTCCTGTTGATCGCAGCCAGCTTAAGGGTGGGTATGCGCGATCGCGTGGAAGGACACGCACCGGATTTGCGCTGTGCGGGGCCTGATTTGGGCGTGACGGGAGCTACCGGTCGGCCTGGGCCGGCGCGTAGCCGAGGATGCTTTTGACTTCCAGGTACTCGTGGAAGCCGAAGTCGCTCCATTCGCGGCCGTTGCCGCTGCGTTTGTAGCCGCCGAACGGCGCGTTCAGGTCGAAGGCGTGGTTGATGGTCACCCATCCGGCCCGGATCTTGCCGGCCACCTCGCGCGCCGTGTCCAGGTCGGCGCCCGAAACGTAGCCGGCCAGGCCGTAATCGGTGTCGTTGGCGAGCCGGACGGCGTGGTCGAGGTCGTCGTAGCCAAGAATGCACAGCACCGGACCGAAGATCTCCTCGCGGGCGATCGTCATGTCGTTGGTGACGTCGGCGAAGACGGTCGGCTTGACGTAGTAGCCCCGGTCGAGCCCCGCCGGCCGGCCCGGGCCGCCGGCCACCACCGTCGCGCCCTCGTCGATGCCCTGCTGGATCAGCCGCTGCACCTTCTCGAACTGCGCGCGCGACGCCACCGGACCGATCGCCGTCGCGTCGTCGGGGTCGCCCACCTGCACCTGTTCGGCGACCTCACGGGCGATGGAGATGGCCTCGGCCATCCGGGACGCGGGCACCAGCATGCGCGACGGGGCGTTACAGCTCTGCCCCGAATTGGGCATCATGTTGGCCACCCCGGCCCGGACCGCGTCGGCGAAGCCGCCGTCGTCCAGGACGATGTTGGGGCTTTTTCCGCCGAGTTCCTGGGTGACGCGCTTGACCGTCGGGGCGGCGTTGCGGGCCACCTCGACCCCGGCGCGGGTGGACCCGGTGAACGACACCAGGTCGATGTCGGGATGGCTCGCCAGGGCCGCGCCCACGCCCGGCCCGTCGCCGTTGACCAGGTTGAACACCCCGGCCGGCACCCCCGCGGCGGCCAGGATCTCGGCGAAGATGTACGACGAGAACGGCGCCACCTCGGACGGTTTCAGCACCACGGTGCAGCCGGTGGCCAGCGCCGGGTAGACCTTCACCGCGACCTGGTTGATCGGCCAGTTCCACGGGGTGATCAGGCCGCAGACGCCGATGGGTTCCCTGGCGATCAGCGTCGCCCCGCGTTGCTCGGTGAACGCGAAGTTCTTCAACACCTCGATGGCCGTGGTCAGGTGGCCGATGCCGAGAAAGACCTGCGGGCCGGCCGCCAGCGCGGGCGGCGCGCCGATCTCCTCGGTGACCGCCGCGGCGAGATCGTCGGCGCGCTTCTGGTATTCGGCGAGGATGGCCTGCAACAGGTCCAGCCGGTCTTCGCGGCTGCTCTGCGACCAGCGGCCGAAGGCCCGACGCGCGGCGCCGACCGCGACGTCGACGTCGGCCGCCGACCCCAGCGAGATCTTGCCGCACACCTGTTCGGTCGCCGGGTTTTCCACGTCGAACGTGTTGGGCCGCACCGGGTCGACCCATTGTCCGTCGATGTAGAACTTCAGGTATTCGCGCATCAGATCATCCTTCTCTTACTGGGTGCCCTCGGCATACCAGGTGCGGAATTCGTCGTACTTGGGCATCTCCTCGGAATTGGCCTTCGGATCGATGCAGACGTGCACGACGGCGGGCTTGCCGCTGGCGTAGGACCGCTGGATCGCCGGGCCGATCTCGCCCTCCTTCTCCACGTACTCGCCGTGGCAGCCGAAGCCCTCGGCGACCTTGTCCAGCCGCACGTCCTTGCTCCAGTGCACGCCGGGCTGCGGCGACGGCTGAGAGAAGGTGCGCTTGTAGACGCCCACCTCGAGGCCCCACTGGTGGTCGACGCCCACCACGCAGACCAGTGGAAGTCCTTGCCGCGCAGCGGTTTCCAGCTCGGCGATGTGGAAGAGGAAGGCCGAGTCGCTGGTCAACAGCATCACCGGCCGCTTGCCGCCCTCGGCGATGGACGCCCCGACCGCATACGGCAGGCCGGTGCCCAGGTGGCCGAAGTTCTGGTTCCAGATGACGTCGCGCGGCTTGGCCTGCGAGTAGGTCCAGCCGAAGATGACGGTGGCGCCGCCGTCGCGCACCATGATGCCGTCGTCGGGAAAGGCCCGGGTGGCCTCGACGACGAACCGGGCCGGGTGGATCGGGGTGCGGCCCGTCGGCGCGTTCTCGGCGAGCTGCGCCAGCTCCGCCGCGTCCTGCTCGATCCAGCGGTCCAGATCCGGCGAGGGCTTTCGCGGGGTGTCCCGCAGCGTCGCCACCAGCTGCGGCAGCACCCCGCGCAGATCACCGACCAGCGGCACGTCGATGGGACGGTTGACGCCGATGGCGGCCGGATCCTGTTCCACCAGAATCCATTTGCGTGTGGCGTCGTTCTGCGCCCAGTGCCGGGTGCGGCCGTAGTGGCTCGGTTCGCCGAGCTCGGTGCCCAACGCCAGGCACAGGTCGGAGGTCACCACCGCCTCCACGGCGGCCGGGGAGAACCCGTAGGCGAAGGTGCGGTCCTGCAGACCGTCGATGAAGGAGGTGCCGCCGGAGGTCTGGATTACCGGGCAGGCCATCAGCTCGGCCAGCTCCCGGACCGCGGCGCCGGTGCGTGAGGTGTGCACCCCGTGCCCGACCAGCAGGATCGGGCTCTCGGCGGCGCGGATCAGCCGCACCGCCTCGGCCACCTCGCGCTCACCGGCGGTCTGGTTGACCAGCCGGTACCGGTGCGGCGGCAGCGGGTCGGGCACGTCGAGCTCGGAGAGGATCACGTGGGAGGGGTATTCGATGTAGGCCGGGCCGGGCGTGCCGGACATGGCCCGGCGCAGCGCCTCGTGGATGATCTCGTCGGTCTGGTCGGCGTATTCGATGGACGCGCTGTATTTGACCGACGGCGCGAAAAGCGGCTCCTGGCGCACGAATTGGATGCGCCCCCGGCGCACCCGGCGTTCGGTGACGCGGGCCCGCTGGCCGCCGAGAAAGATCACCGGCGAGTTTTCCACCAGCGCGCACTGGATGGCCCCGGCGATGTTGGCCATGCCCGGGCCGAGCGTCCCGATGCACAGGCCGGGCTTGCCGGTCATCCGCGACGCCGCCTCGGCCATGAATCCCGCGCTCAGCTCGTGGTGCGGCGAGACCACCGACCAGCCCCGGGATTCGGCCTCTAAGAACATGTGCACGAAGTTGGGGTCCGGGATGCCGAACAGGGTATTCACCCCCTCGGCCTGGAAGAGATCGAGGATCCGCTGATAAACCGGCACACCCATTTACAGTTCCTTTCCCTCGCGAGCGCCGATTTCGGCGAGCACTTCGTCGGTGTGGGCGCCCAGCTCGGGCGCCGGCCCGGCCACCCGGCCCGGGGTCTGCGAGAACCAGGTCGGCACGCCGGGGAAGCGCACCGGGCCATGCGGCGTGTCGACGGTCTGGAACATCCCGACGGCGTTGAGGTGCGGGTCGTCGAACAGCGCGCCGGGCGAATTCAGCGGCGCGGCAGGTATTTCCAGCTCGCCGAGCAGCGCCAGCCACTCGGCGGTGGACCGCTCTTTCATGGTCTCGGCCACCAGCCCGTAGACGGTGTCGATCTGCGCGGCGCGCTGTTCCAGCGTCGCATACAGCTCGCTGGCCCACGGCGGCCGCACGGCGTTCATGAAGGCGTTCCAGTGCTTGTCGTTGTAGATCAGCGCGGCGATGTAGCCGTCGCTGGTGCGGTACGGGCGGCGGTTCGGCGCCACCGTGCGCGGATACACCGCGGGCCCCAGCGGCGGGTCGAACAGGGCGCCGTTGGCGTGCTCGACGAGCATGAACGAGGCCATGGTCTCGAACATGGCGACCTCCACCTCCTGGCCCTGCCCGGTGCGCTCGCGGTGGAACAACGCCATCGTCGTCGCGTAAAGCGCTGTGAGGCCGGCGATCTTGTCCGCCATGATGGTGCCCACGTAGTCGGCCTGGCCGGTCAACTGCTGCTGCACCGCCGGCAGGCCGCATTCGGCCTGGATGGTGTCGTCGTAGGCGGGGCGGTCGCGGTCGGGTCCGCGCCGGCCGTACCCGTAGCAGTTGGTGTAGACGACGGCGGGGTTGATCGCGGCGACGTCGTCGTAGCCGAAGCCGAGCCTGGCGATCGCCTTGGCGCGCATCGAGTGGATGAACACGTCGGCGGTCTCGACGAGGCCGCGCAGCGCGCGTGCCCCGGCGTCGGTCTGCAGGTCCAGCACCACGCTGCGCTTGCCCCGGTTGACGTTGACGAACACCCCGCTCATGCCCGGCGCCGGCCCCACCGAGATGTAGCGGGTGTTATCCCCTTGCGGCGGTTCGACTTTGATCACGTCGGCGCCCATGTCGGCCATGATCTGCGTGCAGTACGGTCCCATCACCATCGCGGTCAGGTCGATCACCCGCACACCGGCCATCGGGCCGCTGGGGCTAGCCATGCCGCGCCCGCTGGCGTGCGGCCTCGCCGAGCGTGGGGGTTATGCACGAAAAGCCTTGCGATGGCGTGCACAGGGCCCACGCTCGGCGCGCCCGACCGTTAGCCATGCAGCGCCCCCTGCTCGTTGGCGCGCTGCGCCAGCTCGAAGCTGTAGCGGATGTGCTCGGCGTGCCCGTCGGGGACCACCGGAAAGATCAGCGGCGCCTCGACGTAGCGGATCGCGTCCAGGTGCTCGCCGACGTCCTCGACCGTCCACCCGGGCCGGCACACGCCGGGGCTTTCCGCGATGACCGCCCGGGCCACCCGGCCCGCCAGCGCGATGAACAGTTCGCCACTGACCGAACAGGATTCGTGCGCCAGCCAGCCCACCACGGGCGCGACGAGCTCGGCGCCCATCGGCGGGTAGGCGGAGGTGTCGATGCCGTCGGCCATCCGGGTCAGCGCGGCCGGCACGATCACATTGCACCGCACCCCCTCGGCGGCGCCCTCCAGCGCGGCGACGTTGGACAGGCCGATCACGCCGGCCTTGGCGGCCGCGTAGTTGGCCACGCCCTGGTTGCCGTACAACCCGCCGATCGACGAGGTCAGCACGATGCGGCCGTAGCCCGCCCGGCACATCACCGGGAACGCGGGACGCAGCACGTGGAACGCGCCGCGCAGATGCACGTCGAGCACGGCGTCGAAGTCCTCGTAGCTCATCTGTTTGAGCGAGGCGCGACGGACGTTGCCGGCGTTGTGCACCAACACGTCGAGGCGGCCGTAGTGTGCCAGCGCCGTCTCGATGATCGCCCGTCCGCCTTCCGGCGTCGCGACCGATTCGGTGCACGCCACCGCGTCTCCGCCGGCCGCGGTGATCTCGTCGACCACCTGCGCGGCGGGACCGGTGTCGACCCCCGCGCCGTCCAGGGCTCCGCCGACGTCGTTGACCACCACCTTGGCGCCGCGCGCGGCGAGCAGGTGAGCGTAGGCGCGGCCCAGCCCGCGGCCGGCTCCGGTCACCACGGCCACGCGGTCGTCGAATCGCAGTGGGGGCGCGAGGGTTTCGCTCAACTGCCGAGCACCAGCCCTTCGAGATCACCCTTGTCGCGCCAGGCCCGCAGCAGGTCCTCGAAGGCGTAGAAGCCGGGACCGTACGGTTCACCCAGGTGAGACCGGATGCCCTCGCCCCCGCCGCCGCCTTCGTTGTTGTAATAGCCGGGCGTGCACTGCGCGTCGAAAGCCGAGTTGTCGACGCCGGTTTCGCGGATCGTGGTGCACCACTGTTGCTGCGCCTCGTCGCTGGGCTCCACCGTGGCCGCCCCGCGTTTCAGCGCCTCGGCGATGATGTAGGCGATGTGCTCGCCCTGGAGTTCGTAGTTGGCGGCGATGTTGGCCGAGATACCGACCTGGGTGAAGCCGGTGTAGAACTGGTTCGGAAACCCGCGGCTGGTCATCCCGTGCAGCGTCTTGTAGCCGTCGCGCCAGTAGTCGAACAGCGATAGCCCGTCGCGTCCGGCGATCGTCTCGATCGAGTAGCGCCGGCTGATCTCGGTGGTGATCTCGAAGCCGCTGGCGTAGATGATGCAGTCCAGCTCGTACTCGACACCGTTTGCCACCAAACCCTTTTCGGTGGCCCGCTCGACGCCCTTGCTCGCCGACACGTCGACCAGGGTCACGTTCGGGCGGTTGAAGCTGGGCAGGTAGTCGTCGTTGGAGCAGGGCCGCTTACACAGGAATCGGTAGTAGGGCTTGAGCGCTTCGGCGGTCGCCGGGTCGTCGATCAGCGTGTCGATGCGGCGGCGCAGCCGCTCCATGATCTTGTAGTCCTCCTCCTCCCGGATCGCCATGAACTGCTCGGGCGTCAGGGATGCGGGGTCGTCCAGGGCGAGCACCCGGGCCGCGGTGTTGCGCCCCAGCTCGGTCCAGAAGTCGCACACCAGGTCCGGCTGTCCCGGCGCCATGCCCTCGAATGTCCAGGCGTGGAAGTTGCGTTGCCGCTCCCGTTGCCAGCCGGGTCGCAGCGTCTTGACCCATTCCGGGTCGGTGGGGGTGTTGTTGCGCGCGTCGACGGTGGAGGGGGTGCGCTGAAACACGTAGAGGTGCTGGGCATAGCGCGCCAGGAACGGCACGATCTGGATACCCGTGGCGCCGGTGCCGACGACGCCGACGCGCTTGTCGGCCAGTTTGTGCAGGTTCCCGCCCGAGTCGCCCCCGGTGTAGTCGTAGTCCCACCGCGACGAGTGGAAGCTGTACCCGCCGAAGGTTTTGATGCCGGGGATGCCGGGCAGCTTCGGCCGGTGGAACGGGCCCGACGCCAGCACCACGAACCGGGCGCGGATGTCGTCGCCGCGGTTGGTGCTGACCCGCCAGCGCTTGATCTGCTCGTCCCAGCGCAGGTCGTGCACCTGGGTGGAAAAGATCGCCGAGTCGTACAGGCCGAAGTGCTTGCCGATGTTGCGGCAGTGCTGGTAGATCTCGGCGCCGTCGGCGAACTTCTTCGACGGCATGAAGTCGAGCTCTTCCAGAAGCGGTATGTAACAGTAAGATTCGTTGTCGCACTGGATTCCCGGGTACCGGTTCCAGTACCAGACGCCGCCGAAGTCGCCGCCGAGTTCGATGATGCGCACGTCGTCGACGCCCGCCTTCTTCAGGTTCGCCGCCGACAGCAGGCCCGCGAACCCGCCGCCGAGGACGGCGACGTCGATGTCCTCGCGGATGGGCTCGCGCGGCGTCACCGGCGTGTACGGGTCGACCTCGTAGTAGCCGCTGAAGTCGTCCTCCAATTCGATGTACTGCTTGGAACCCTCTTTGCGCAGCCGTTTTTCGCGCTCGTGGGCGTATTTCTGCCGCAGCGCGTCGATGTCGATGTCGTCGGGCGTCTGGGTCGGCCCGCAACCCTCCTGCTGCGTGTCCACGTCGGGGGTCATGCCAGTGGGTGCTCCTTGTCTGAGAGTTCCCGGGGCGCACCGGTACCCATGTACCGCGACAATTGGTAGTGCAGGTTGACCGTGCTGCGCTCCCGGTAGGGGTTGGGCTTGGTGCCCGGGAAGCCGAGTGACTTCATGCCCTGCTGCACGGCGGCCATGTTGGAGAAGTCCTGCGGCAGCACGGAACGCCATCGCGGGTCACCGACCGGGGTGTATTCCCATTCCGTTTGTGGCTCTTCGCCTTTGGGGTACAGCTCGAACACCGAGACCTCGAAGATGCACTTGTCGGGGTTGTAGCTGGGGTGCGGCCGCGCTCCGTAGCACAGCGCGCTGGTCAGGCCCTGCCCGATCTGGAAGTTGGGGAAGATCTGCCACGCGGTGCCGGCCTGCCCGAGGATGTCGGGCGGGATGGTCGGCCAGATCACGCCGCGCGCCTCGTCGTCGCGGCGGGCCGACGCCAGCCAGTGCTCGAGGACCTTGTCGGCCGGGGTGCCCTCGGGCAACTCGTCGACCAGCCGCTTGGCGGCGTTCACCAGGGTCTGGGTGGTGGTGGCGTTGGTCTCCTCCATGGTGTACACCTGCATCTCGGCGGTCGACACCCGCGGGTCGGCGCCGATGCCCAGCCGGATCTTGGACTTGGTGGCCTCCATGTCCTCGGGCGCGTCGTAGCCGATGTTGCTATGCCTGCCTTGGGCTTTCGCCCAACCCTTGAACTCGCCGAACTTGTTGAACTCGGGATGGGTGGTGTAGACGTGGTAGGTCTCGTTGAACGCCTCCAGCGCGACCTTCCAGTTGCAGTCGAAGTAGAGCCACTTGCGCCACTTGTAGCGCATTTTCTCCAGCCCGAACGGCTCGAGAATCTTCGCGGCGGGGAACAGGTAGTCGGCCAGCGGCTCGCAGTCGGGGTCCATGTTGATCCACAGCCAGCCGCCCCAGGTGTCGACCCTCACGGGCCGCAGATGGGTGTTGTCGGGCGTGAGGGCCTGCCGCCAATCCTGTTGCTCGCGAATGTGTGTGCAGGCGCCGTCCAGGCCGTAGGTCCAGCCGTGAAAGCCGCAGACGAACGACTTGCGGGTGCGTCCGAGCGCGTTCTTGGCGCCCTCGGGGGTGTCGATCAGCCGCCGGCCGCGGTGCATGCACACGTTGTGGTGGGCGCGAAACTCGTTCGCGCCGGTGCGCACCACGATGATCGAGTCGTCCAGAATGTCGTAGGTCAGATAGCTGCCCACCTCGGGCAGTTCCTCGACGCGGCCGACCTGCTGCCAGACCTTGCGCCACAGCTTGTCGCGCTCGGCGCGGGCATAGTCCTCGCTGATGTACGCCTCCACCCCGATCGTCATCGGCGTGGAGAGGTCTTCTGCCACCGCGGAATTCGCGTCCTTGGCAACGTCGGTCATCACATCCTCCTGATCGCTGCGCGGAAGGATTCGTCATGCAGGAACAGCGACGTGTTGTCGGCGCCGAGGTGACTCCACCGCAGGTCCAGCCCGCCGTCGACGAGCAGCGTCTGGCCGGTGACGTAGCTCGACAGCTCGGAGAGCAGAAACAGGATGGCGCCGGCCTGCTCCTCGGGCCGGCCGCGGCGGCCCATCGCGATCGCCCGTCGATCCCGATCCGGGTCGTCGGCGACGTAGGTGCGGGAAGCGGCCGTCTCGGTGACGCCGGGCGCCACGGCGTTCACCCGGATCGCGGACTGCGCCAGCTCCAGCGCCATGGTGCGGGTCATCGCCGCGATGGCGGATTTGGCTGTCCCGTAGGCGATGTGGAACGGCGCGGTGTTCATGCCGCTGATCGAGGAGATCGACACGATCGACCCGGGCAGTCGCCGTGCGAGGAGCTCGGCTGCGACGGCCTGGCTCATGAAGAACGCCGTTTCGAGGTTATCGGCGAAGATCTTGCGCCAGTCGGTGCGCGACACCCGGGTCGACGGCATCCAGGTCGACGGTTCCGCACCGCCGGCGACGTTGACCAGTCCGTACAGCTGCCCGTCCGCCCGGCGCGCCTGGTCGATCACGGCGGCGATGCCCTCGTCGGTGGAGGCATCGGCGGCGACGGGCAGGACGGCCAGCCCCCGGGCGGCCAGCGGGGCGATGTGCTCGTCGAGGTTCTCCTTCGACCGGCTCACCGCGATCACGGTGGCCCCGGCCCGGGCGGCCATGGCCGTGACGGTGGTGCCGATGCCGCCGCCACCGGCGCCGGACACCACCACCACGCGGCCCTCGAGCCTGAGGAGATCGTCCATGACCTGCTTTCTGCTGCCCGGACACCGGCGGGCCGGCCGCGGCGGGGTTCACCCGATTTTTGTCCGGACAAAATATCGCATTCTGTCCCTTGGAGAACACTATTCCGATCGGCGAAGGCGGCTGTCAAGGCCCGCCTACGGTGCAGTGGCCGCTATTGTCTGGACTACACCGAGTTGATAGCGTCCAGCCCAACGGCGGACGGAAGGATCCCGGCACGCATGTCCATTTCACGGGCCATCTCCACGCAGCCCTCGCGGTACGCGACGCCCGGTTCGCCGGTGCCCGCCATCGACGTCGCGCCGGGTTGGCGGCTCCACCGGGTCACCGCGCCCAGCCGGCTGTTCGGCGCCAACGGTCTGCGCACCGGTCCCGACGGCCGGATCTACATCGCCCAGGTGACCGGGAGCCAGATCAGCGCGCTGGATCACCACACCGGGGAACTGGAGACCGCCAGCCCCAAGGGCGGCGACATCGTGGCGCCCGACGACGTGGCGTTCGACGCCGCCGGCAACCTGTATGCGACCGAGGTGATGGACGGGCGGGTCAGCGTGCGCGACACCGGCGGCCGGACGCGGGTGCTGCGCGACGACGTGCCGTCGGCCAACGGCATCACCTTCCATCGGGGCCGGTTGTTCATCGGCGAGTGCCGGGAGGGCGGCCGGCTGCTGGAATTCGACCTGGCCGGCGGGCCGCCCCGGGTGCTGCTGGACAACGTGCCCTCACCCAACGCGATGGAGGTCGGCCCGGACGGGCTGCTGTACTTCCCGGCGATGGGCGCCAACGAGATCTGGCGCGTCGACCCCGACGGCGGCGAACCGCAGTGCGTCGCAACGGGTCTCGGTGTGCCCGACTCGGTGAAGTTCGACGCGCGCGGCCACATCGTCTCGACGCAGGTGGCCAGCGGGCAGGTGCTGCGCATCGATCCGCGCAGCGGCGAGCAGCGGGTGCTCGCCCAGCTGAACCCCGGCCTGGACAACTGCACCTTCGTCGGCGACCGGCTGTTCGTCTCCAACTTCACCGGCGAGATCACCGAGATATCACCGGACGGCACCACGCGATCCGTACTGCCCGGTGGACTCAACTGGCCGCTGGACCTCGCGGTCGGCCACGACGGGCGGCTCTACGTCGCCGACGGCACCTACTTCTACGCCGCACTGCCCGACGGCGGCCTGCACACCGTGGGGATGCTGTTCAGCCCCGGCTATCCCGGGTTCCTGCGCGGCGTCGCGGCGAGCGGACCGGACGAGTTCGTCGTCACCACGTCCGGCGGGCAGATCAGCCGTTACCGGCCCCAGGCCAGCGAAAGCGAGGTGCTGGCAGACGGTTTCGACCAGCTCTACGGCATCGCCCCGGGGCCGGCCGGCGTGGTGGTCGCCGAGCTGGGCACCGGCCGGGTGCTGTCGCTGCAGCGCTCGGGTGCCGTCGAGGTGCTGGCGGCCGGGCTGCGCGAGCCGGTCGGTGTCGCGATCGGCAGCGACGGGGCGGCTCTGGTGGCCGAGGCCGGAGCCGGGCGGGTGGTCCGGGTGGACGGCTCGAAGGTCGACACCGTGATCGCCGATCTGCGACGCCCGCAAGGCATTCTGCTGCACGGAGGTGTGCTCTACGTGGTCGACGCCGGCGCCAAGGAGCTGATCGCGTTCGATCCGGCCGACAAGACGCGGCGAACCATCGCGTCCGGCCTGCCGGTCGGTCCCCCGCCGGGGGTGAACCCCAAGCCGCTCAAGGGCATGCCGCCGTTCTCCGGGCCGCAGGGCCCGTTCGCCGGGATCACCGCCGCGGCCGACGGGACGCTGTACGTCTCGGCCGACGGCGAGGGCAGCGTGCTGGCGGTGCGGCCGACCCGGGACGGCCACTGATGCCGCAGACCATCTCCGGCGACCACCGCTATCTGCAGATCGCGCGAGCGCTGCGCAAGGAGATCGTCGACGGGGTCTATCCGGTGGGGTCGCAGTTGCCGACCGAACACCAACTGTGCGAACGCTTCGCGGTGAGCCGCTACACCATCCGCGAAGCCCTGCGCCGGCTGCGCGAGGACAACCTGGTCGCGTCCCGGCCGCGGGCGGGCACCCGGGTGGTTCCCCGCCCAGCGTCGAGTTCCTATGCCCAGGACGCGATGTCGATCGACGACCTGCTCGCGTTCGCGGCCGGCGCGCAGCTGACCATCGAATCCAACGCGATGGTGACGATCGACGACGAGCTGGCCGCCCGGACCGGGCTCGAGGCCGGCACCCAGTGGCTGTCGGTGCGCGGCTACCGGCAGGCCGACGGCGCCTCGGTGCCGATCTGCCGCACCGAGTACTACATCAACCGCAGCTTCGCCGCGGTCGGCCGGCTGCTGCAACGGCATGCCGGGCCGATCTTTCCGTTGATCGAGGACCTGTTCGGTGTGAGCGTCGCCCAGCTGCACCAGGAGATCGCCGCGGTGCTGCTGTCGCCGGAACTCGCCGACGGTCTGGGCGCCGAGGCGGGGACGGCCGCGCTGCAGATGCGGCGCACCTACACCACCTCCGACGGCGAGGTGGCCCAGGTGACGATCAACACCCACCTGTCCCCGAACTTCCGGTACGCGATGACGATGCGCCGCGTCACCGGTCAGGCCGGTTGAGATGACCGCCCGCGCCGCCCCGGACACCGCGCAAACATCGCTGGCCTACCGGCGCGGCTGGTGGGTGCGCAGCACGCTGGCCGACGCGGCGCGCGCTGCGGCGCAACGTACGCCGGAGCGGATAGCGTTGGTGGACAATGAGGTTCGGCTGAACTGCGCCACCCTGTACGCCCAGGCCGGCGAGCTGGCCGCCGCCCTGCTGGCCCGTATCCCGGCCGGCAGCGTGGTGTCGTTCATGCTGCCGAACTGGCACGAGGCCGCGGTCATCTACCTGGCCGCGACACTGGCCGGCATGGTGGTGAACCCGATCCTGCCGTCACTGCGCGACCACGACCTGCGTTTCATCCTCGAGGATGCCGGCGCTGCAATGGTTTTCGTCCCGCACCGGTACGGCGGCCACGACTACCCGGCGATGCTGGACCGCGTGACGGCCGCGATGAGCGCGGCGCCGCAGGTGGTGGTGCTGCGCGGCCCCGCAACGGGACGAACCGGTCGGCACACCCCGTACCGCTGCATGCTGGGCGGACCGCCCGGGGGTCTTCCGGCCCTGGATCCCGATGCGGTGCGGATGATCCTCTATACCTCCGGCACCACCAGCCGCCCGAAAGGTGTTCTGCACAGCCATAATTCGATACATGCGCTGATCTGCCAGATACGTGACCACTGGGCGATCGATCCCGGCGACACATTCCTGGTGCCGTCGCCGCTCGCCCATATCGGCGGCTCGATCTACGCGTTTGAATGCCCGCTGCTGCTGGGCACCACGGCGGTGCTGATGGACCGGTGGGACCCGGCGCGGGCGGTGGCGTTGATGACCGCGCATCGCTGCACCCACATGGCCGGGGCCACACCGTTTTTACAGCAGCTGCTCTCGGCCGCCGCGAACGCCGGCACCCGCCTGCCCGACCTGAAGGTGTTCATCTGCGGCGGCGCCTCGGTGTCGCCGTCACTGATCCGCCGGGCCGCGGCCTATTTCGACCGCGCGGTCGTCACCCGGGTGTACGGCTGCACCGAGGTGCCGGTGGCCACCGTCGGGGCGCCCCGGCCGCAGGAGGCCGACTACGCCGCCGACACCGACGGCCGGCCCGGCGTCGCCGAGATCAAGCTCGTCGCGCACCCGGCGGCGCCCACCGGTGACGGCGAGATCTGCGTGCGCGGCCCGCAGATGCTGCGCGGCTACCGCCACCCGGAGGACGACGCCGAGTCCTTCGACGCCGCAGGGTTTTTCCGCACCGGCGACCTGGGCCGCTGGGCGTTAGCCGATTCCGCCGACCGGTACCTGGTCGTGACCGGCCGCGCCAAGGACGTCATCATCCGCAGCGGCGAGAACATCTCCGCCAAGGAGGTGGAGGACCTGCTGGCCGACCATCCCGGCATCGCCGAGATCGCGGTCGTCGGGCTGCCCGACGAGCGCACCGGCGAGCGGGCGTGCGCGGTCATCGTTCCCACCCCCGGGGCGAGCCCGGACGTGGCCAGCCTGCTGGCGCTGCTGGTGAGCAAGGGGGTGGCCAAGTTCAAGGCGCCCGAACAGGTGGTGCTTTGGGATGCCCTGCCGAAGAACGACGCCGGCAAGGTGCTCAAGCATCGGATCCGCGCGGCGCTGAGTAAGGATGGCTGACATGCAGGTCGCGATCGTCACGGGCGCAAGCAGCGGCATCGGGTTGGGCTGCGCGACCAGGCTGGCCGGGACGGGCATGGCGGTGCTCGGCACCGGCCGCGACCCAAAGCGGTTGGCCGAGTTGGAAACCGCGATCGGCGACCCCGACCGGGTCGCCACCGTCGCGGTCGACCTGACCGACGACGACGCGCCGCGGCGCATCGTGGACCGCGCCCTGCAGCGGTGGGGCCACATCGACTTCCTGATCAACAACGCCGGCGTGGGCAGCCCCAAACCGCTGCACGAAACCGACGACGACACCCTGGACTACTTCCTGAATTTGATGCTGCGGGCACCGTTTCGGCTCGCGCGCGAGGTGCTGCCCCACCTGCCGCCCGGATCGGCGATCATCAACGTGACATCGACGTTCGCCGTCGTCGGCGGCCTGCGCGGCGGCGCCTACTCCGCGGCCAAGGGCGGGCTGACCGCGCTGACCACCCACATCGCCTGCCAATACGGCGCCTCCGGCATCCGCTGCAATGCCGTCGCGCCGGGGGTGACGGTCACCCCGATGGTGGAAAAGCGGTTGCAGGACCCGCGCTTTCGCAAGATCAACACGGAGATGACACCGCACCAACGGTTGGGCAGCGTCGACGACATCGCCGCCACCGTCGCGTTCCTGTGCTCGCCGGGCGGAAGTTTCATCAACGGCCAGACGATCGTCGTCGACGGCGGATGGAGTTCGACGAAGTATCTGTCGGAGTACGCGCTGACCTCGGAGTGGATCGCGCCGTGAGTTAGCGGCTACCGGCCGGCGAAGTCGATGACGCCGCGGATGTTGCGGCCCTCGCGCAGGTCGGCGAATGCCTCGTTGATCTCGTCGAGCCGGTAGTGGCGGGTGACCAACTCGTCGAGTTTCAAATCGCCCGCCTGATATAGGGACAACAGCATCGGCACGCTGGTGCGCGGATTCATCCCGCCGTAGAGGGCGCCCCGCAGTTGTTTGGCCGACAGCGTCATCTCCTGCAGCACCAGCGGAACCGGGGGCTCGGTGAACGGGGTGATGCCGGTCAGCACGCAGACCCCGCCCTTGCGCAGCAGCGCCAGCGCCAACGGGATCACGTCCACGTGCACCACGCCGGGACAGACCACCACCCGGTCGGCCATCAGGCCGGCGGTGATCTCCCTGACCAGCGGTATGGCGTCCCGCGCGGACGCGGCGGTGTGCGTGGCGCCGAAGATCTTGGCCGAATCCCGTTTGGCTGCAACGGGATCCACCGCGACGACGTACTTCGCGCCCACCGCGCGGGCGCCCTGCAGCGCGTTCATCCCGACACCGCCGGCGCCGATCACCACCACGGTGTCGCCCGGTTCGGTGCCCGCCGACACCGTCGCCGAGCCCCATCCGGTGCTGACCCCGCACGACACCAGGGAGGCGGCATGGAACGGAATCGCCTCGTCGATCTTGATGACGGACCGTTCCGAGAGCACCGCGTACTCGGCGAAGGTGCCGAGTTGCCCGTAGGCCAACAGGTTTTCCGCACCGAGATGGCGGCGGCAGGTCCCGTCGGTGGGCATCTCGCGCACGAACAGGCTGGCGCCGACGTCGCAGATGTAGCTCTGGCCGTTCACGCAGAACCGGCAGCTGCCGCACGCCGGGATGAACGACAGCGCCACGTGGTCGCCCGGGCGCACCGACGTCACGTTGGGCCCGACTTCCGCGACGACACCGGCGCCCTCGTGACCGCCGAGCAGCGGGAACCAGTCCGGCGCGGGCTGACCGCTCGCGGCGACCACCTCGGGCGTCGGCACCACGTCACCGGTGAACAGATGGTCGTCGGAGTGGCAGATCCCGGCGATGGCCATCCGCACCAGCACCTCACCGCTGCGCGGCGGGTCGAGCTCGATCTCGGCGATCTCCCAGTCCCGGCCGACCCCGCGGATCACGGCGGCACGACACTTCATTGCGGCTCCTTGCTCTCTGGTGGCGTCCCCCGGGCCACGCCGGGGCGTGGCACGAATCCATCTTGCGCTACCGCTCAACCGGATTCGCGAAGTGGCTCCGGATCCCGGCCAGCATCGCCGTGTGCGCCTTGACGGCTTGCCGGACGGTCATCGGGGCCAGTGGTCGCGGCGCCGCGATCCGGATCCGTTCGGTGATGCGGGTGCCGGCGGCCGTCGGCGCGAAGCTGACCGTGCCGCGCAGGCGCACCCCCGGCGACTGGTCGGCCTCGGTCAGCACCACCCCGTCCGCGCGCACCAGCAGCTGGGCCCGATAGTTGATGCGTAAGGCCAAGGGCCCCAAGGGGATCCGGTCCGTCACCCGGTAGCGGTGCAGGTAGCCGTCCGGGGTCTGCCCACGAAAGAGCGTCTGGACCGCGACGATCAGCGGGTGGACCAGCCTGAGGTTGTCCAAATCGACGTAGAAGTCGCGGACCGCCGCCGGCGGGGCCGGCACCTGCTGGCTCAGCGTGTGCTCGGAGCCCACCACCCACCAGCTCATCGGCGGTGCGTCCGGTTGGCTCATCGCTCCATTGTTTCCCGCCGCGGCCGGCCCCGCGCGCGGCTTTGCCGCAGTATTTTTTCCTATTCGGCTGGCCTACTGTGAGGTCCGTGGAGTCCCCCGATCCGGCCGGGACCGGCGTGGTCGAGCGCTACCTGCAGTGCCTGGCCGCGCACGACTGGGACGGCCTGGCCGACACCATCGCCGACGACGGGCTGACCCGGGAGGGCCCGTTCCGCGACGTCATCGAGGGCAAGGCCGAATACCTGGACTACCTGCGCAGGGTCCTCACCGAGCTGCCCGGCCACCGGCTCGAGGTGCAGCGGGTGTCACACGTGGACGCCGGGCGCTGCTACGTCGAATTGACCGAGGCGTTCGACATCGACGGCGCCACCCGGCGGTGGCCGGAGTGCATCTTGTTCGAGCGGGGCGGCGACGGGCTGATCTCTCGTATCAGCGTGTTCTTCAAACAGGGGCGCTGACACGCTATTCCCTCCCCCACCGAATTGACCTAACGTGTGGTGGGTGGAGGCACACGGAAACCCGGAATTGGTCCCCGTCGAAAATTTGCACTCTGGTGATCCGATTACGGATTGCGGCCAACGCTACATAGTTCTGGAATCCAAGACACTCAACGACTGCGTGGTGCTCGAACTCGAGTCCCGGGTGGACCATCAGCTGCAGGTCATCGAGAAATCCTTCCCCACCGGATATCACGTGGGAAGGGCGAACCACCGGGTTTTGTAGCCGCCAATTCTTGCGGGTCCTTCGACCCGAATAGCGCGCCGGTAGCCGGTCGACGGCTACCGCGCATTCCTGTTTCCCCGGACTTCGACGCGCAATTCTCCCCGGTGCACAAAGCGGCGAAAAAGCTTGCGCCCCTTGGCCGCTGCCCGGCCGCCGGATGGCGTCCGAAGCGCCCGGCCCGCCGGCCCGGCGCTACCGGGAGGCCGCTTCGTTCGGCGCGTTTGAGTTGTCGTCAACCCGGTAACCTCTGTCCAAGGACGTGATTGCACCTCATTGGTTTTCCTCGCTTTCTCCAAGAAGCTGCTTGCCGGGAAAGCCCGACCTGCGTCGCCAGGGGCGTCGTCGCACGGTTCACCTTCCCGACCCACGTGTGGACAGCTCCTGCACAGGTCAGGATCATTGACCGCGGAGACGTAATTGAAGGGTGACGAGTGAAGATTCCCGGCGTTTCCAGCGTCGTCGCTGGGGTGGCTGGTGGGGCCGCACAGGTGGTGCGGGCCGGCGTATCCACCGCGGCGGGAGCCGCCGGTGCCCTGCAGACGTTGGCCAGCCCGGTGGCCGAGCTCGCCGGCCCGGTGATCCAGTCGATGGCGCAGACCACCGGCCGGGCCATCGGGTTGGACGGCTCGGCCGACGGCGCGCCCGCGATCGTGCCGCCGGTGCGCTGGCACAGCGGGCGGCGCGTGCACCTGGACCTGGACCCGCTGCTGCCCTTCCCCCGCTGGCACGAGTACGCGCCGGCCGTCGAGGAGCCGGTGCGCAGGATCCCGGGGGTGGCCAAGGCGCACGTCGAGGGCTCGCTGGGCCGGCTGGTGGTCGAACTCGCCGACGACGCCGACGACGCCGACGACGCCGCCGTGCTGGACGAGGTGCGCTCGACCGTGGCCTCCGTCGCCGCGGACATCAGCTGGTCCAAGGCGGAGGCGGCCCCGCCGTCGGCGCCGTTCGCCGACCCGGGCAACCCGCTGGCGATCCTGGTGCCGCTCACCGCGGCGGCGCTGGATCTGGTGGCCATGGGTGCGGCGGTCACCGGCTGGGTGACCCGGCTGCCCGCCGCGCCGCAAACCACCCGGGCCGCGGCCGCGCTGATCAACCACCAACCGCGCATGGTGTCCATCCTGGAGGCGCGGCTGGGCCGGGTGGGCACCGACATCGCGCTCGCCGCGACGACTGCCGCCGCGCACGGCCTCACCCAGTCGTTCGGCACCCCGCTGCTCGACCTGACCCAGCGCACCCTGCAGATTTCCGAGGCGGCGGCACACCGCCGGGTGTGGCGGGACCGCGAGCCGCAGCTGGCCTCGCCGGACCGGCCGCAGGCCCCGGTGGTGCCGGTCATCTCGTCGGCCAAGTCCGAGGTGCCCCGGCACAGCTGGGCGGCCGCGGCCGCCGGTGAGGCGTCGCACGTCGTGGTCGGCGGGACCATCGACGCCGCGATGGACAAGGCGAAGGGCTCGATGGCGGGGCCGGTGGAAAGCTACGTCGACTCCGCGGCCAACGGCTCGTTGATCGCCGCGGTGAGCGCGCTGGTGGCCGGCGGCGGCACCGAGGACGCGGCGGCGGCCATCGAGGCCGGGGTGCCGCGAGCCGCGCACATGGGTCGCCAGGCGTTCGCCGCGGTGCTGGGTCGCGGGCTGGCCAACTCCGGGCAGCTGGTGCTCGACCCCGGCGCGCTGCGCCGCCTGGACCGGGTCAAGGTGGTGGTCATCGACGGCGCGGCGCTGCGCGGCGACCACCGCGCCGTGCTGCGGGTCCGCGGCGAGGCGCCCGGCTGGGACGACGACCGGGTCTACGAGGTCGCCGACGCGCTGCTGCACGGCGAGGAGGCCCCCGAGCCCGACCCCGACGAGTTGCCCGCGACCGGCGCCCGGCTGAGATGGGTGCCGTCCCAAGGACCTTCGGCCATGCCCGCGCAGGGCCTGGAAAGCGCCGACCTGATCGTCGACGGCGACCGCGTCGGCCGCGTCGACGTGGGCTGGGAGGTCGACCCGTACGCGATTCCGCTGTTCCAGACCGCGCACCGCACCGGCGCCCGGGTGGTGCTGCGCCACGTCGCCGGCACCGAGGACCTCACCGCCAGCGTCGGCGCCACGCATCCGCCCGGCACCCCGCTGCTGAACGTGGTCCGCGAGCTGCGCGCCGACCGGGGGCCGGTGCTGCTGATCACCGCGCTGCACCGCGACTTCGCGTCGACCGACACCCTGGCCGCCCTGGCCATCGCGGATGTCGGTGTGGCCCTTGATGATCCGCGCGCCGCGACGGCCTGGACCGCCGACATCATCACCGGCACCGACCTGGCCGACGCGGTGCGGATCCTGTCGGCGATCCCGGTGGCCCGCTCGGCCAGCGAGTCGGCGGTGCACCTGGCCCAGGGCGGCACCACGCTGGCCGGGCTGCTGCTGGTCACCGGTGAGCAGGAGAAGGGCGCCAGCCCGGTGAGCTTCCGGCGCTGGCTCAACCCGGTCAACGCCGCGGCGGCCACCGCGCTGGTGGCGGGAACCTTCTCGGCCACCCGGGTGCTGCGGCTGCCCGATCCCACTCCGCAACCGCTGACCGCCTGGCACGCGCTGGATCCCGAGATCGTCTACTCCCGGCTGGCCGGCGGCGCGCGGCCGCTGGCCGTGGAGACCGAGCCGTCGTGGCGGCGCCGCCTCGACGACCTGTCCTACAGCCCGGCCCTGGCGCCGCTGCGGGCGCCGCTGCAGAACGTGTTGCGGCTGGCGTCGGCCACCCGCACCGAGCTGGCCGATCCGCTGACCCCCATCCTGGCCGTCGGCGCGGCGGCCTCGGCGATCGTCGGCAGCAACATCGACGCGCTGCTGGTCGCCGGCGTTATGACCGTCAACGCGATAACCGGTGGGGCGCAACGGCTTCGGGCCGAGTCGGCGGCCGCCGAGCTGTTCGCCGAGCAGGACCAGATGGTGCGCCGGGTGGTGGTGCCGGCGGTGGCGACCACCCGCCGCCGGCTGGAGGCCGCCCGGCACGCCACCCGCACCGCGACGGTGTCCGCCAAGTCGCTGCGGCCCGGCGACGTCATCGACCTGGCCGCACCGGAAGTGGTGCCCGCCGACGCCCGGCTGCTGGAGGCCGAAGACCTCGAGGTCGACGAGTCGCTGCTGACCGGGGAGTCGCTGCCGGTGGACAAGCAGGTGGAGCCCGTCGCCGTCAACGACCCCGACCGCGCCAGCATGCTGTTCGAGGGCAGCACCATCGTGGCCGGGCACGCCCGGGCGATCGTGGTGGCCACCGGCGTGGGGACGGCCGCGCACCGCGCCATCTCGGCCGTCGCCGACGTGGAAACCGCGGCCGGGGTGCAGGCCCGGCTGCGCGAGCTCACCAGCAAGGTGCTGCCGCTGACGCTGGCCGGCGGTGCCGCGGTGTCGACGCTGGCGCTGCTGCGCCGCGCGTCGCTGCGCCAGGCGGTGGCCGACGGCGTGGCGATCGCGGTGGCCGCCGTCCCCGAGGGGCTGCCGCTGGTGGCCACCCTGTCCCAGCTGTCGGCCGCGCAGCGGCTGACCGCCCGCGGCGCCCTGGTCCGCGCGCCCCGCACCATCGAGGCGCTGGGCCGCGTCGACACCATCTGTTTCGACAAGACCGGCACGCTCACCGAGAACCGGCTGCGGGTGGTGTGCGCGGTGCCCGACGACGTCAACCCGCACGACCCGTTCCCGGAGCTGACCGCCCCGCAGTCGGCGGAGCTGGTGCGGGCCGCCGCGCGGGCGTCCGCCCGGCCGCAGGAGGGGCAGGGGCATGCACACGCCACCGACGAGGCGATCCTGACCGCCGCGAGTTCGCTGAACGGGCAACGGGATTCGGACTGGTCGATGATCGCCGAGGTGCCGTTCGAGTCCAGCCGCGGCTTCGCCGCCGCGATCGGCACCGTCGGCAACGCCAACGGGAACCCCTCGGACACACCGGTGCTCATCCTCAAGGGGGCGCCCGAGGTGATCCTGCCGCGCTGCCGGTTCGCCGACCCGGAGGCCGACCAGCAGCGGGCCGAGGCGGTGGTGCGGGGCCTGGCCGAACAGGGCTTGCGGGTGCTGGCGGTGGCGCAGCGGGGCTGGAAGCACGACACCGACGACGACGACACCGACGCCGACGCGGTGGACGCCGCCGCGCACAACCTGGAACTGCTCGGCTACGTCGGTCTGGCCGACACCGCCCGCGCGTCGGCGCGCCCGCTGATCGAGGCGCTGCTGGACGCCGAGCGCGACGTCGTGCTGATCACCGGCGACCACCCGATCACCGCGCGGGCGATCGCCCGCCAGCTGGGCCTGCCGGCCGACGCCCGGGTGGTCACCGGCGCCGAGCTGGCCGGCCTGGACGAGGACGCGTGCGCCAAGCTGGTCGCCGACGTGCAGGTGTTCGCCCGGGTCAGCCCGGAGCAGAAGGTGCAGATCGTGGCCGCCCTGCAGCGCTGCGGACGGGTGACCGCGATGGTCGGCGACGGCGCCAACGACGCCGCGGCGATCCGGATGGCCGACGTCGGCATCGGGGTGAGCGGGCGCGGTTCGTCGGCCGCCCGCGGCGCGGCCGATATCGTGCTGACCGACCAGGACCTGAGCGTGCTGCTGGACGCCCTGGTCGAGGGCCGCAGCATGTGGGCCGGGGTGCGCGACGCCGTCACGATCCTGGTCGGCGGCAACGTGGGCGAGGTGCTGTTCACCATCATCGGGACCGCCTTCGGCGCCGGCCGGGCCCCGGTGGGCACCCGGCAGCTGCTGCTGGTCAACCTGCTCACCGACATGTTCCCCGCGCTGGCGGTCGCGGTCACCTCGCAGTACGTCGAACCCGACGAAGCCGAGTACCCCTCCGCCGCGGACGCCGAGGCCGCCCGGCGCGAGCACCGCCGCGCGGTGCTGACCGGACCCACCCCCTCGCTGGACGCCCCGCTGATGCGCCAGATCGTCACCCGCGGCGCGGTCACCGCGGCCGGGGCGACCGCGGCCTGGGCCATCGGCCGGTGGACCCCGGGCACCGAACGCCGCACGGCGACAATGGGTTTGACCGCGCTGGTGACCACCCAGCTGGCGCAGACGCTGCTGACCCGCCGGCACAGCCCGCTGGTGGTGGCGACCGCGCTGGGCAGCGCGGGGGTGTTGGTCGGCATCGTGCAGACCCCGGTGCTCAGCCAGTTCTTCGGCTGCACGCCGTTGGGGCCGGTCGCCTGGACCGGGGTGCTGGGTTCCACCGCGGGCGCCACCGCGATCTCGGCGCTGGCCCCCAACTGGCTGGCCAAACAGGTCGCCGCCCTCGAGCCCGGCCAGCAGGACGCCTAACGGTTCCTAACCGGGCAGTTCCTTGCGCAGCACCTTGCCGGTCGGGTTGCGCGGAATGCTCGCCACGATGTTGATGTCGCGTGGCTGCTCGAACCGCGAGACCCGGTCCTTGAGGTAGTCGCGCAGCTGCGCCGCGTCGACGCCGCTGCCGGGGTGCAGCACCACGAACGCCGCCAGGCGGTGGCCGAACCGCTCGTCGGGAACGCCGATCACCGCGTTGTCGGCGACGGCGGGGTGCGCGGCGAGCGCGTTCTCCACCGCGCGCGGGTAGACGTTCTCCCCGCCGGAGATGATCATGTCGTCCTCCCGGCCGACGATGAACAGTCGGCCGGCGTTGTCCAGGTAGCCCATGTCGCCGGTGCTGGTCATGCCGTCGACGACGGTCTTCCCGCCGCCGTCGGTGTAGCGGGTGCCGGCCAGCTCGCCGCCGACGAAGATGCGCCCGGTCACCCGCGGGCCGACCGGCCGGTTGTTGCGGTCCAGGATCCGCACCGGGCAGCCGGCGACGGGTTTCCCGACGGTTTCCGGGGCGTCGCGCAGGTCCGCCGGTGTCGCCAGCGCCCCGATGCCCACCTCGGTGGAGCCGTAGCCGTTGTAGAGGATGTCGCCGTAGGTGTCCATGAACCGCTGTCCCAGCGTGGGATCGAGTCGGTCGCCGCTGGACATCACGACCCGCAACTGCGGCAACGGATTTCGCGCCCGCACCCGCGGCGGCAGCTCGAGGATGCGGGCCAGCACCACCGGAACCGCGGTGAAGGCGTCGGCCCGGTGCAGCGAGGCCTGGGCCAGCGCGGCTTCGGCGTCGAAATGGCGATGGGTCAGCACCGTGCCGCCCAGGGCGATGGTGAGCATCAGCATGCCCAGGCCCAACCCGTGAAACATCGGCATTGCCACCGAGATTCGCGATCCGGTGCGCAGCCGGGTGCGGTCCAGGATGGTCACCCACACCCCCACCGCGGAGCGCAGCTGCGGGGCGCGCGGCACCCCCTTGGGTTTCCCGGTGGTCCCCGAGGTCAGCAGCACGATGCGGCCGGGCGCGGCGACGGCCGGTCGCCCGCCGCTCTCCTCGGCGCCGGCGGTGGCCGGGTCGATGACGGCGACGGCGTCGTCGGCGGCCGCGATCCGCTCGGCGAATTCGTTGTCGGCCACCACCGTCGAGATGTGGTGGGCGCGCAGCGCGGCCGCCAGCGCGTCACTGCGGAACTCGGTGCTGATCGGGACGACGTCGGCGCCGAGCAGGGCAACCGCGAAAACCGCTGTGACAAAACCGCGTCCGTTGCGGCACATGACCCCCACCGCCCGGCCGGGCGCGACGCCGTCGCGGGTCAACCGCCGCGCCAGCGATTCGGTGGCGCCCTGCAGCTCGCGGTAGGACAGCGCGCCGTCGTCGTCGATGATCGCGGTGCGGCCCGGCCAGCGGGCCGCGGTGACCGCCAACAGGGTGTAGGGGTTGGTGCCGCCGCGGCTCGCCTCGCGAAGCAGCCGCAGAACCGCCCGCGGCGAGGGCGGGTTGAGCAGACCGGAGCGCACCAGCGCCCGGGCGGCGGTGGGCGCCACCCGTTCAGCGCTCACGGCCGGCCTCCTCGGCGTCGGTGAAGAACCGGCGATGCCACAGCCGTGCGGCGCGGTCCGCCGGGCCGGCCAGCAGCACCGAGGCCAGCTCGGCCGGCAGCACCCAGGGCGGCTCGAGGGTGCGCGGCCGCTCGATGACGGCCTTGGCGATGACGTCGGCCGCCTGGTCCGGCGACAACCCGGGCAGCCGGCCCAAAACCGGTGTGGGCGCGATCATCCGGGTCCGGACCAACGCGAAGTAGACCGTGCTGACGTGCACGCCGTCGGCGTGCAATTCGGGGGCCACGCTGCGCAGCCACCGGTCGAAGGCTCCCTTGGACGCCTGGTAGGCGCCCCACTGCGGACCCGGCACCACCCGCACCCCGACGCTGGACACGTTCACGACGTGCCCGCGGCCGTTGTCGCGCATGGCCGGCAACAGCCCGAGCAGCAACCGGACCGGCCCCAGGTAGTTGACGTCGATGGTGCGCTGGAAGTCGTGCGGCCGGTCGTACTGGTGATGCAGCGAGCGGCGCAGCGACTTGCCGGCGTTGCTCACCACGACGTCGAGCGGACCGTGTTCCTCGGTGATCTGTTTGGTCAGGGCGCTGACCGCGGATTCGTCGGTGAGGTCGGTCGGGTAGGCGACCGCCCGCCCGCCGCCGGCGTTGATCGCCACCGTCAGCTCGCCGAGCCGCTCCTCGGAGCGGGCGACCACCAGCACCGTCGCGCCGGCGGCGGCCAGGCGGCGCGCGGTTGCCTCGCCGATGCCGTAGGAGGCGCCGGTCACCAGGACCGTCCTGCCGCCGACGGCGCCGCGCAACCGGTCCGGGTCCGACACCCGCGCCGGGTTGGCCACCCGGTCGGCCACCGTGTTGAGGACCTTGTCGAGGGCCTGCGCTATTGCGTTCACCTTCGCCGCCGCATTCGTTCGAGCCGCCTGAACCACAAGTAGCAGACCACATCCCGGCCGGCCGTCGTGCCCCGGCCCGGATGTTCGCCGAATGCCGGTGCGGCGCACCCGCGCCCGGGGATGGGCACATCCGCCGGATGCGCGCCGCGCGCAACCGATCTCAGCCGCCCGCCCGGGCGGCGGCGCATTTATGAGAACACGGTAATTTCAGCGTTTCCTGGGTTTAAGCGGCGTGTCGGCTGGGCACAATGGCGACATGTTGGCACGCCATGTCATTCGTTCTCTCGGTTCAGCACTAGTTATGGCAGCCTCGGGTGTGGCCGCGTCGGCGGTGTCCGGTTCGGTCATCCCCACCGCTGCGGCCCAATGTCCGGACGTGCAAGTGGTCTTCGCGCGGGGCACCGGTGAAGCCCCCGGCGTCGGCCCCACCGGACAGGCCTTCGTAGACGCCCTGCACCAACGCGTGGGGGGCCGCTCCTTCGACGTCTACCCGGTCAACTACCCGGCCACCGATCAGTGGGACACAGGCATCGACGGCATCCGGGACGCCGGCGCACACGTCGTCTCGATGGCCCACGACTGCCCCAACACCAAGATGGTGCTCGGCGGCTACTCGCAGGGCGCGGCCGTGATGGGCTTCGTCACCTCGCCGGCCGTGCCCGACGGCATCGACCCGGCCACCGTGCCCAAACCCCTCACCCCGGACGTCGCCAACCACGTCTCCTCGGTCGTGCTGTTCGGCATGCCCAACGTGCGCGCGATGAACTTCCTCGGCGAACCGCCCGTGGTCATCGGTCCGCTCTTCCAGGACAAGACCCTCAAGGTGTGCGCCACCGAGGACCCGGTGTGCTCGGACGGCATGAACTTCGCCGCCCACGACACCTACGCCGACGACGGGGCCATGATCGACAAGGGCGTCTCCTTCGCCTCCAGCCACCTCGGCCTCGGCGGTCCCGGCGCGGCGTCGGTCGCCTCCGGGCACGGCAATTTCGGGGAGTGAGCGCACCGCGGGCCGCTAGTCCCCGATGAACCCCTTGGTGCGCATCAGCGCGTCGGCCAGATATCCGTCGTGCGGGAGGCCCGGGGCGGTCGACCACGTCGGGCGCCCGCGGTAGACGCTGCCGATGGTCGGCTCGGCGATCAGGGCGTCGATCAGCGTGTCGTCGCCGGTGATCGCGGTGACCACCAGTGAGCGCCGCAGCGGCGCGAGCGCCGCGGCCCGCCCGCCCTCGCGCGACCAGCCCGTCACCCACACGCACGGGAAGGGCAGCTCGAGGTTGAGCAGTTCCGGGTCGGGCTCGGTCAGCACGTGCACGGCCGGGCGCAGCGCGGCCTGCCCGTCGCCGAGGTCGGCGACCACCTGGTCGGCCCCCAGCAGCGGCGTCGCCCCGGCGGCCTTGGCCGCCAGGTAGTTCGCCAGGGTGCGCGCCCGCGGCAGCGGCAGGGTCGGCAGCATCGCCCGCTCGTCGTCGGCGGGCAGCGGCTCGATCGCGGCGAGCCGCTCCGCGACGGCCGCGGCCAGCGGCGCCGGATCACCCTCGTAGAGCACCGCGGTGGCGTTGACGCACGCCATCCCGCCGTGGCGGGCGACCGAGTCGACGACGACGTCGAGGCACTCCCGCCAGTCCTGCTCGGCGGTGATGGCGATCTTGCTGCGGCCGGGGCCGTTCACGATCACCGCCGGATCGGCGGCGTACTTGTCTACCACGCGTTGCCCGCCGTACACCATGGCCAGGTCGGCCGAGGCGATGATCTCATCGGCCCCGGCGTGGTCGGTGGGCAGGTAAACGGCGTCTTGCGGGCGAAATCCCGCCTGCCGCAACGCCGTCACCAGCCGGTGCCCGGTCAGCGGCTCGCGCCGCGAGGGGCGCACCGCCAGCCGGTAGCCCAGCGCCAGCGCCTGCGGCCACAGCCCGTGCACCCCGGGCCCGTTTCCGGCGGCATGCACGGCGAACACCTCGCCGCGCCGCACCCACAGCGCGCCGCCCGCACGGACGCGCGGCTCGCGCCAGTCCGGCACCGCCCCAGCCGGCCGCGCCGAGGCCACCGCGTCGAACGCGCGGGCCAGGCCGTCGGCCACGCCGCGCGCCGCGGCGCGGGTGATCGCCACGGGCAGCCCCGAAATCCGGGCGGCCAAACCGGCGTACGCCTCGAAATCGAGTCCGGCGATCACCCCGTCGGTGAACACCTCGGCGGCCCGCGACAGCGCCGCCCGCCGGTCGGCGGGCGGCAGCGGCGCGGCCTTGCGTTGCGCACCGAGCGTGCGCGAAACATACAGCGGCGGAACGAGACTCAGTCGCGCGACGGCCACCCCGGCGGTGGTGGTGACGGTTTCGGTGTTGCGGGTCCGGTAGTCGCCGTCGGGTCCGAGCGCATCAAGATACAGCAGATCGACTGCGCTGCAAGTGTTTTCACCCGTCACGCTCAGTACACGCCCTCGATGACGGTCTCACCCTCGAAGCTTTGCACCGGCCGCACCTCGCTGAGCGAGTCGCTGAGCTCACCCGCCGGGCCGGGCCTGCGGACGGCCAGGTCGCGCTCCAGGTTGTTCGGGATGAACATGGTCCTGCTGAGGTGGTGCATCACCACCTGGCCGGGCTGCCCGTAGCGCACCCGTTCGCCGGTGTCGGGGTCAACCACCCAGAAGACGACGTAGGGGGTGCGGGGGTCGAACACGAACGTGTCGCCGTCGGTGCGGGTGACCGCCTGCGAGAGCACCATGGTGCTGCCGAAGGCCATGGTGATCGTGGTCCGCGGGAAGATGCCGCGCAGCAGGTCGAGGGTGTCGGCGTCGACGTGCGCGCCGCTGAGCAACAGGTAGCCGATCTTGGCGTCGACCAGCTCGACCACCCGGTCGTCGCGGGCCATCGCCGCCAGCAGCGGACCGGTGGTGTGCAGGTTCGCCACGTCCTGGGTCTGCAGCACGAACACGGCCTGCTCGACGACGTGCTCGACATAGCCGGCCACGTCCGCGGCGGCGTCGCGGGCGGCCAGCTTCTTCACCCAGCGCGGGTCGATGTCGACGGCGTGGAACACCGCGCCGAGCCGCTGGGCCACCAGCCGGGAGAAGTAGCCGACACCGTGCGGGCCGCTCGGCATCATGCACAGGAAGCCTTCGCCGCGGCGAAACCCGCCGGCCGCGAAGTCCTCGGTCTGCCAGTCGACGACCTGGGCGACCCAATCCGGCATCTGCACGGTGCGTTTCGGTGCGCCGGTGGTGCCGCCGGATTCGAAGATCAGCGGGCGGTCCTGGGCCGGATAGCCGCGCGGGATGAGATCGCCCACCGCGACGTTGCGCAGTTCGTTGACCAGGTTCGGAAACCTGCGCAAGTCGTCGAACGTGTGCACGTCGGTCAACGGGTCGAAGCTCAGCGTCCGGGCGGTCCGCAGCCAGAACGGCGAACCGGTGTCCGCCCCGAAGTGCCAGGCGATCACGGCGCGCAGATAGGCCTCGGGGTCGTCGACCGGTGCGGCTCGCGGCACGTCCAACAACGAGAAGTCGATCCCGGTCATGCCGTCGATCCTGTCCCATCGGCGGGCCGTCCGCCAAGGATCCCCGCCGCCGGCGCAGGCGCTGTATTGTGTTATTTCACAAGGATTTTCATTGGTGTGCACGCGATGTTCAACGCGGCGCCGCGTTGCCTAGCGGCCGGATGCGGCCGTCATCGCCTCGTTGAAACCGGGGTAGATGTCGTCGAAGGTGCCGTCCCGCTCGGCGAAGCGGAAGGCCTTGACCCGCTCCACGACGATCTCGTCGGCCTGGGGTTGGGTCTGCAGCAGCGTCATGGTCTCGGTGATGTACTCGTCCAGCGGCATCGCCCGGGGGTCGAATCCGCGCTCGCCCTGCAGCGCGGTCTGCACCTGGGGCGGGATGATCTCGATCACCTGAACCGGGGTGGCGCGCAGCTGGAAGCGCAGCGATTGGGTGTAAGAGTGCAGCGCCGCCTTGCTGGCGCAGTAGGTCGGGGTCAGCGCGCTGGGCATGAACGCCAGCCCGGAGGTGACGTTGAGGATCGCGGCGTGCGGTCGGCGCAGCAGCGCCGGCAACAGCGTCGCGATGAGCCGGATCGGGCCCAGCAGGTTCACCGCCACGGTCTGCTCGGCCAGACCGGCATTGCCGCTGATGAGGTCCTCCACCCGTTGCATGCCGGCGTTGTTGACCACCACGTTGAGGTCCGGGTAGTGGTCGGTGACCTCGGTGGCGAATCGCCGGATGTCCGCGGGATCCCCCAGATCGAGCGACAGGGTCTGGATGCCCGGGTTCGCCTCGGCGACCGCCCGCAGTTGCTCGCCGCGCCGGGCGGCGATGATCACCCGGTTGCCCAGCCGGTGGAACGCTTCGGCCAGGCCGCGGCCGATTCCGGTGCCGCCGCCGGTGACCAACACGGTGTTCCCCGTCATCTGCATCGCGGTTCTCCTTCGCTCTGAGTGCGCCGGTTCGACCCCTACTCGACCGACGTTGCGGATGCCCCAATGCGAAGCGGGCTAACCACGAATCCTGCCCGCACGGCGGCCGCTCCGATAGTGTCCGCGGGCCGCACGCCCTCGCGGCCCGGTCTCAGGCGGCGGCGCGGTTGTGCAGCCGGCGCGGGTCGACGCCGGCCCGGCTCCACGCCTGCGCCGCCCACGGCGTGTAGAGCACCCGCACCGGCAGCCGGTTGATCAGCGGATTGAGCGCCCGCATCAGCGCGGCGAAACGCTGAAACCGCTTCTCCTTCTTGGCATCCCAGCGCAGCTGGCACACCTCGCGCATCTGCGGCGGCAGGGTTCCGACCACCACCAGGCGGGCATAGGCGTTCAGCGGCGCCGAAACGATTTTCCAGACGGGCCGCGGCATCCAGCGCGGACCCGGTATGCCCTTGCGGAGGTAGCCGGTGCCGTACAGCACGGTCTTGTGCGGCACGAACCGGTCGAGCATCTCGTCCCAGTAGGCCAGGAAGTCGTCGTAGGTCTGCGGTTGCCCGCGGTCGCTGACGCCGTAGAGGCTGTACCAGACCTTGCCCTCGTTGAAGATCTGCTCCTTCTCGGCCCGGGTCAGCCGGCGGATGAAGGTGTCGGTGTTGTAGATGACCTGGTCGACGAAGCTGGCGTGCGCCCAGTAGAACAGCTCCGGGTTCAGCGCGTGATACCTGGACCCGTCGCTGATGGTGCCCTTGATGGTCTTGTGGAAGTCGCGGACCTTGCGGCCCCATTCCTGGGGATCGTCGGAGTAGACGGTGTTCATCAGCGGAGGCGCGGTCCGCTTGGCCCGGCCGAGCGTGTCGCTGAAGATCACCGAGTGGTCCAGCACGCCCTGGGCGAGCTGCTCGATGCAGTTCTCCACGCCGGCGGTGCGCTGGAATCCGAACAGCTGGGTCCGGTTGTCGCCGTAGAACTTCCAGATCAACGAATCGGGTCCCAGCCGCGGCGCGTCGGCGGCGTCGCGGGCCGACCAGTCCGGCCCGTCGGTGGGCATCGGCACCGCCTCGCGCACGCCGTTGTCGAAATCCCATGCCGCCCGCTGCGCAGTCACCCAACCTCCTCGGCCGATACGGCAAAACCTAACGAGCGGCTGCTCACCACCATCGTGTTCACCGACATCGTCGGCTCCACCGAACGCGCCGCCGCGCTCGGCGACTACCGCTGGCGCGACCTGCTGGACAACCACGACAGGATCGTGCGCCACGAACTGCAGCGCTTCGGCGGGCGGGAGGTCAACACCGCCGGCGACGGATTCGTCGCCACCTTCAGCAGCCCGAGCGCGGCCATCTCGTGCGCCGACGCCCTCGTGGACGCGGTCGCCGCGCTGGGCATCGAGGTGCGCGTCGGCATCCACGCCGGCGAGGTCGAGGTGCGCGGCGCCCGCAAGGACGACATCGCGGGCATGGCCGTGCACATCGGCGCGCGGGTGGCCGCGCTCGCGGGCCCGGGTGAGGTGCTGGTGTCGTCCACGCTGCGCGACATCGTCACCGGCTCGCGGCACCGGTTCGGCGACCGCGGCGAGACCGCGCTCAAGGGCGTGCCGGGACAGTGGCGGCTCTACCGCCTGCTGCGCGAGCACGCCGCCGCCGAGCGGTGAACACCCGCGACTCGGCGTAGGCTGCCAACGGGGGATGCGCCGGGTCGGCGGCTTTCCGGTTTTTCTGGTCGATTCCGGCGTTCCCGCTTGGCTTTTCCGCGATGGAGTCCTCGAAGGAGTTAGGCATGACCGATGTGCACACCTCGCTGCCTCCCGCGCTGCGACGGGCACTGGACCTTCTCATCGATCCGCCGGCCGACCCCGACGTGAGCAAGGGCTATCTCGATCTGCTCGGCGGCGCGGCCGACGAGGACGCGGGCGTGCCGAGGAACACCGGCCCGATCCAGGCGGCCTGGGCGTCGCCGATCGGGTCGCTGCTCTACGACAACGCCCAGGCGTTGTCTCGCCGCTGGATCAGCGCCTGGCAGCTGCCGCTGGAGTGGCTGCAGATCCCCCGGGGCGGTGTCGCGCTGGACGTCGGATCGGGCCCGGGCAACGTGACGGCGTCACTGGCGCGGGCCGCCGGACCCGACGGGCTGGCGCTGGGCATCGACATCTCCGAGCCGATGCTCGCCCGCGCCGTGCGCAACGAGGCCGGGCCGCAGGTCGGCTTCATCAAGGCCGACGCGCAGCGACTTCCGTTGCGCGACAACACCGTCGACGCGGCGGTCTCGACCGCGGTGCTGCAGCTGGTCCCCAAACCACAGGCCGCGCTCGTCGAGATCGCGCGGGTGCTGCGACCGGGCGGCAGGCTGGCCGTCATGGTCCCGACCGCCGGCCGCCTGGCCCGCTATTGGCGGCTGTTGCCCAATGTGGGGGCGCATGCGTTCGACGACGACGAGATCGGTGACATCTTGGAGGAGAACGGATTCGCCAGCGTTCGGGTCAAGAACTTCGGCACCTTCCAGTGGGTGCGCGCCAAGCTGGGCTGAGCCCCCGGGCGCCGTTCAGTCGCCCGATTGCGCCAGCGTGGCAAGCCGGTCCATCGACTCGCGCAGCATCTCCGGCGTCGTGGCCCGGGCCCGCTGCAACCGGGTGGGATCGGTCAGCGCCGTCCAGTCGTAGGTGTGGGTCACCGTGGTCAGTTCGGCGTTGACCGGGCTCAGCTCCCAGCGCCACAGGTGACCGGGCGGCTGCTTGCCGGGCTCGGCTGGGCACCAAGCGATTACGCTGCCCTCGACGAATTCGGTGACGTGGTTCTCGCGCACCGCGCCGTTGGTCAGCGTCATCTTGAACACGTCGCCCACCCGATGGACGCGCTGCCCGGGCGCGGCCGAGGCCAGGTTGTCGTTGCCGTCCCAGCCGGGCTGGCGGGCCGGGTCGGCGATCAGCTCGAAGATGCGGGCGGCGTTGGCCGCGATCACCCGGGTGGCGCTGACGATGCGTTCGGCTTCCGTGTCGGACATACCGCTATCCAAACACGCCGCCGCACGAGTTTCGCCACAGCAGCCGGTACCGGTAGTACACGCCGCGCCGGATGACGGCCCCGGGCAAGACGTCCTCGGCCGCCCGCCGGATTTCGTCCAGGCTCTCCCGGGGGTCGGCCACGGCCACGCCGATGTCGCGGGTCTCCCGGTGCAACAACCCCGCGGCCCGCACGACCGGCAGGCACAGACCCGCCCACAGCCAGTCGGCGACGCTTTTGTTGGCGGACAATCCGACGACCGCCAATTCGCCTGCCGGCCGCAGCATTTGACGCGCCTTGCCCAAGGCGTCGCGCAGCGGTAGGTGATGCAGGCTGGCCACGAAGGTGATCAGGTCGAAGGACTGGGCGGGCGCCTGGAAGTCCTGGAAGCGTGCCTGCTGGACGCAGGCGTTGTCGACGCGCTCGAGTCGCCGAGCGGCCCGCCGCACCGAGGCCGGGTCGGCGTCGATCCCGACGACGCTGCGCGACACCGGGGCCAAGCGCGCGGCCAGCAGGCCGTCGCCGCACCCGACGTCGAGCACATCCCCGCGGTGCCGCGCGGCGATCCCGACCAGCCAGGGGTGGTAGGCGGAGTTGTGGTTCCAGTACTCACCGGGATTCGCGTCGTGATGCACAGGCGTCCAGTCTGCCCCGGCGGGTCAACAGCGTTCCACGCCCTTGGACATGAGGCGCGGCCCGCGAACGGCCGGGCGGCGGTTACCGGTGAGCACCGCGCGCACCGCCTGGCACGCGCGCGACGTCAGCGGCCCCACCGCGACGAGACGGACCGAACCCGGCGAGATCCGGGAGGTGAGGGTGGCCACGATCTGATCCTTCGGCTCGGAGTGGGAGTCCATTGAATTGCAGCACCGCCGTTTTGCGGGGATGCCGCGCCGCGGTGAACGCCGTGATAAGCCGCACTGTGGCCTACCGCACACGCCGATCAGCGAAACCGGGTGAATCGGCGCAGATATCCGGGCAGCCGGCGCGCCGGTAGCACCTTGGGCCAGTCGTCGGCGCGGAAGTACGCGTCGGTGCCGCCGTCGACGAATACCACGCTGCCGCAAAGGAAGTCGGAGGCATCCGACAGCATGAAACACATCCACTCGGCCAGCTGGCCGGGGTCGCCGAAACCGCCGACCGGGACGGGGAACGACCGGACCGCCCGGGCCTGCCGGGGCGTGGACAACTGCTCCTGCAGCAGCGGTGTCATGATCGCCCCGGGCGACAGGGCGTTCAACCGCACCCCCGAGCCCGCCCACTCCGCCAGCACGGCATGGCGGCGCACCCAGCGGCTGACCGCGAGTTTTGACGCCCCGTACATCATGGTCGGCGCGGCCGGTCCGAACAGCCGCACCGATCGCAACGCCTTGTCGGCGTCGTGCGCCAGCAGAGCGTTGACCGTGCGGCGCGGCACCGTGGGCATCGTCGTGGCCGAATTACTGGCCACCACAACGACTTTGGCGTTCCCGGCGGCCGCCAGCGCCGGTCGCCAGGCCTGCAGCAGCTCGACGACGCCGAAATAGTTCACCGCGGCGATCTGGCGGACCCGGTCGCGCGCCGGGCTGGGTCCCAGCCCGGCCGCCAGCACCGCGCCGTCGAGCCGGTCACCGGCCTGCGAGAGCACCCGGGCGGCGGCGTCGGCGCGGCCTGCCGGGGTGGACAGGTCGGCGATGACGTCGGCGTCCTTGATGTCGACGCCGATGACGGTGTGGCCGCCGTCGCGGAGGCGTTGCGCGGTCTCGCGTCCCATTCCGGACGCCGATCCGGTGATCGCATAGGTTCCCATTCGGTCAGCTCCCCGCGGCGGCGCGCTCGACGTCGAGCAGTTGCTCGCCGCGCCGTTCGGCGTCGTAGGCCGCCCGCCCGCCGCGCAGCCCGAACAGCCGCTTGGAGATCAACAGGTAGATCACCGCGGCGACATTGATGGCGAAGGTCACCACCCGGGTCATCGTGATGCCCTTGGCCAGGTCGTGGATCTCCAGCGGCAGGAAGACCGAGGTGGCGATCACCGCGAAGTATTCGCCCCAGCGCTTGAGCAACCACAGGCCGACGCCCTCGACCACCTCCACCAGCGCGTAGCCGACCAGCATCAAGGTCAGCAGCGCCAGGGTGGACGGCTTGGTGGCCAGCGCCTTTTCCAGCTCGTGCACGATAGTCATCTGGTCGACCTTGAAGCCGGCGGCACGAAAGATCGGCAGATCGCGGTCCAGGGTGGCCTGGATGGCGCCGCGCGCACCGCGGAACTTCCACACCGCGTAGGCGGCCAGCGCGATCACCAGCGCCCGGAACAGCCGTTCCACCGCCAGCACCCGAATGATGATGGCCTGCCGTAATGCCTTGCCGCGCATGATCATCGGCGCGTCTTCGGCCGGGCCGCGCCGGTGCGCGGGGCCGACGGTGAACTCGCCGCAGCGCAGGCAGCGCCACACCTGGCCCAGCCCGGTGGTGCCGCTGAGCCGGTCGGCCAGCGCCGGCTCGTCGGGCGCGTAGGTGGCGTGCCCGGCCAGCGCGCAGGTGACCAACTCCCAGCGGTTGAGACCGCGATCTTTGGGCATGGCCGATCATCGACTGCCGGTGGTCGACGGCGCAAGTGCGCAGGGCGCGCGTGTCAGACGGCGGCGTCGACCGCGCCGGATGCCGGCCGCGACCGGCTCAGCGCCGTCGTTTCGTCGGTGAGATGTTTTCCGATGACCCGGATCTGGCGCGCGCTCAGCGGGCACAGCGGGTGCACGGCCACCATCAGCGACGCCCGCCCGCGGTGGTCGAAGACCGGCGCGGCGATGGTCACCACCGGTTGTTTGCGGCGGCCGGGGTTGTCGTCGGACAGGAACCCGATGGTGGTGAACTCGACCAGCAGCTGATCCATGATGTGGCGCACCGGCGTCGGCATCTCGCTGCTGTCCAGGGTGCCGACCACCTGGACGGCCTGGGCCAGCGCGGGCGTTGTCCAGTCGACGTCGAATCCGCGTTCCCGGGTGTGCTCCAGCACCTGTCGCAGGCGCTGGGCGCGGTCGGCGTTGCTGCCGGCGCCGCGCTGGATCCAGGCGCGCTGCTCCTCCTCGGTGTCCCAGGCCGCCATCGCCACCCCGAACGGCGGAGCGTAGGGGATGCGATCGCCCGGGATGCCCGACGGCTGGGTGGCGGGCTCGCCCTCGAAGGCGGTGACCACCAGGGAATCCCCGAACTTCTCCACCACCGAACAGGCGTACCCGACCGCGCCGGACAGCCGCAGCGCCGCCGCGCGCGCCGCATGCGCCAGCGGCCGCGCCGTGTCGGTGCGCGCGGCCACCACCGCCAGCGCGGGTCCCAGGGCGAAGGTCTTGTCGACCGGGTCGCGGCTGGCCCAGCCGCGGTCGCACAGCGTCTTGAGGATGGCGTGCGCCGTCGCCTGGGTGAGGCCCAGCTCGCGCACCACGTCGGAGAACCGCAGCCGCGCGCTCGGCGACCGCGCCAGCAGCTCGACCACATCGAGCACCCGGGCGGTCGGCGCTGACGTCGATCCGCGAATCGCTTGACTCCTTCGGGCCAGGACTTACAGTGAGACGAACATTCGAGATGTTATATCGACTATTCGAGAAGGTGAAACGCCGTTGCGCGCTGTGGTGTTACGCGACGACCGGTTGCAGGTGCGCGAGACACCGGACCCAGAACCGGGGCCGGGCGAGTTGTTGCTGCGCACCCTGAGCACCGCGATCTGCGCGTCCGACGTGCACTTCATGGACCACCCCGAGCTGGCCCTCGACGATCCGACCGGGCGCTCGCTGTACGACAGCGGTCGCGACATCGTGCTCGGTCACGAGTTCGTGGGCGAGGTCGTCGGGCACGGGCCGGGCTGCACCGGCCAGTTCGCCATCGGCACCCGCGTCACCGCCATGCCGGTGCGCCTGGTCGACGGCGGGGCAGGCGGCATGCGGATCATCGGCCAGCACCCGGACGCCCAGGGCAGTTTCGCTGAGCTGCTGGTGGTTTCCGAAGCGGCGGCCAAGCCCGTGCCCGGCGAGGTGTCCAGCGACGCCGTCGCCGTGACCGACGCGTTCGCGGTCGGCGAGTTCTACGTGCGCTCTGCGCGCCTGCAACCGGGCGAGGTGGCGATCGTCATTGGCGCGGGAGCGATCGGCCTCTCGGCCGTCGCCGCGCTCGCCGCGCGCGGCGTGGAGCCGATCATCGTGGCGGACTTCCGGGCCGACCGCCGCCGGTTGGCCGCCGACAGCTTCGGCGCGCACCTTCTGGTCGACCCGCGCGAGGAATCCCCGTTGGCGGCGTTCAACGCGGCCCGCGCGCGGTACGGAATACCCGGTCCGGCAGCGGTATTCGAGTGCGTCGGCGCGCCCGGACTGATCCAGAACCTGGTCGAATCCGCCGAGATGGGCACCCGCATCTACTGTGCCGGCGGCTGGTACACCGGCGACACCCTCGACATCACCACCGCCACCCGCCAGGGCGTCACCATCCAGTTCGGCGGCGGGCCGCACCCGCAGGACTGGTACGGCACGCTCGACGCGATCGTGGCGGGACGACTGGACCCGCTGCCGAGCGTGGGCAAGATCATCGGCCTCGACGAGGTACCCGACGCCCTGGAGCTGGCCCGCCGGTCCGACGGCCCGCCCCGCATCATCGTCCATCCGAACGGAGACACCCGATGAGCGAAAGAGAAGACCGGCAAGACATTTCCGAGCTGCTGGTGCGCTACGCCACCGGGATCGACCGCCGGGACTGGCCACTGTTCCGCACCGTGTTCACCGACGACTGCGTGCTCGACTACGGCGAGATCGGCCACTGGACCGGCGTCGACGCCGTCGCGGATTTCATGGAGCAGGTGCACGCGCTGGCCGGGCACACCCTGCACCGGCTGACCAACCAGGCCATCACGGTCGAGGGCGACCGCGCCACGGCGCGCACCTACATCGACGGGCTGATCATGGCCGGCGACAACAACTCCGGCGTCAACGCGATCGGTTTCTACGACGACGAAATGGTGCGCACCGCACACGGATGGCGCATCGCCCGCCGGCGCTACACCCAGGTGCGGCTGACCACCGTCGGGGTCGGGTCATGAGTTTCGCGGCCAGGTACGGGCCGTGGGCGCTGGTGGCCGGCGCCTCGGACGGCGTGGGCGCGGCGTTCGCCGAAGGCCTGGCCGAGCGCGGCGTCAACGTGGTGCTGCTGGCCCGCCGGCAAGACGTTCTGGACCGGGTCGCCGCCCGGATCCGGGCCGGCACTTCGGCCCAAACCCGCACGCTGGCAATCGATCTCGCGCACCCCGGGGCGGCCAAGGCGATCGCCGCGGCCACCGCCGACGTGACGATCGGGATGCTGGTCTACTGCGCGGGCGCCGACCCGGACTTCAAACCGTTCCTTGCCAATCGGATCGAAGCCGCCGAGGCGATGGTGCAGCGCAACTGCATGGTGCCCATGCAGCTGTGTCACCACTACGCCCCGGCCATGGTCGAGCGGGGCGCCGGCGGCATCGTCCTGTTCGGTTCCGGCGCCGGGCTGGCCGGCGGGCCCAACATGGTCGCCTACGGCGCCTCCAAGGCATTCGACATGGTCTTCGCCGAGGCGCTGTGGGCCGAACTGCACGACAAGGGGGTCGACGTGCTGGGGCTCATCCTGGGCAAGACCGATACCCCGGCGTTGCGCGCCCTCGAATACAGCCGCGGCCAGATCGCGTCGCCCGACCAGGCGCCGTCGGACGCGGCGGCCGTGTCCGACGTCATCGCCGAGGCGTTCGAGAACCTCGGCAACGGGCCCACCCTGATGGTCGGCGACACCATGCGCGCCGCGGCGCAGCTGCTGGCATCGCTGAGCCGCAACCAGGCCGTCGAGCTGTTCGCCCAGGCCGCGGCGGCGGCCATGGGCCCGGACGACTAGCGGGAACCCAAGCCGTTCGCTGGGCGTCGTACTCCACAGCGGCGAGGTTTGCCAAAGTTCCAAATCAGGCAATCCTAACTTTTGCTTCCATAGCGCCCTGGACAGCAAATATAGGGGTCCGGTCGGTGCGGCTTTCGCCCGCCCGCCGCGTTGCTGACCGCTCGGGTCGCGGGTAGCTTGGGTAACCGGTTCGCCACGGCACCGAGCCGAATCACGATCGCCACCGCCTGCGAAGGATGACGATGCTCGCCATAGACAGGCCCGCCCCCGTCGCCACCACGGCGCGCTGGCGGCGGCGCACCCTGACGCGGTCCGGACTGATCACCGGCGCGTTCGTCGCCCCCGCGGTGGCCGTCCGGATCACCGGCGTGCACACCGGCGCGGTGGCCGCCCTGCTGATCTTCGGGGCCGCGGTGGTGGCGGCCAGCTTCCTGTTGGCGTGGGCCGCCGAGACCGCCCAGATCGACGTCTCCGGCGGGCTGGCCACGGCGCTGCTCGCCCTGATCGCGGTGCTGCCCGAATACGCGGTGGACCTCTACTACGCCTACGTGTCCGGCCACAACGCCGACTACACGCAGTACGCCGCGGCCAACATGACCGGATCCAACCGGCTGCTGATGGGCCTGGGCTGGCCGGTCGTGGTGCTGGTCAGCATCGTGGTGGCGCGCACGTCCGGATCCGACAGGCCCACCGGCCTGGCGCTGCTGCCAGCAAACCGCGTCGAACTCGGCTTCCTGTTGATCGCCGGGGTGATCGCCTTCGCGATACCGGCCAGCGGCCAAATCCATTTCGGGCTGGGATTGGCGTTGCTGGCCTGGTTCGGGTTCTACCTCTACAAGATCAGCCACGGCAACGTCGAGGAGCCGGACCTGATCGGCACCGCCGCCGCGCTGGGCGAGCTGCCCGACGGCCGCCGGCGGATCGCCGTGGTCGGCCTCTTCCTGGTGTCCGGTGCGGTGATCCTGTTGTGCGCCAAACCGTTTGCCGACAACCTGGTGGCCGCCGGTACCGAACTGGGCGTCAACCGGTTCCTGCTGGTGCAGTGGCTGGCCCCGCTGGCCTCCGAGGCTCCGGAGTTCATCATCGCCACGATCTTCGCCAGCCGGGGCAAGGGCACGACGGCCATCGCCACCCTGATCTCGTCCAAGGTCAACCAGTGGACGCTGCTGATCGGCTCGTTGCCCCTCGCCCACCTGCTCGGTGGCGGCGGGTTCGCGCTTCACCTCGATTCGCGTCAGGTGGAGGAGGTGCTGCTCACGGCGACCCAGACGATGATGGGGGTGGCGCTGATCCTGGCGCTGCGCTTCCACCGGTCGGCGGCGCTGGCGCTGCTGGCGTTGTTCGTCGTGCAATTCCCGATCTTCTCCACCCAAGGGCGGCTGCTGCTGTGCGGCGTCTACACCGCGGTGGCCGTCGTGGCGCTGATCGGCTACCGGCGTCACCTGGCCGCCACGCTGCGGGCGCCGTTCTTCGGCACCGCGATCCGGCACAGCGGTCACCCGCACCATCCGGTGCCGGACCCCTGACCCGCGGCGGCCGTCCCGCCGTATACCGTCCAGGTATGAGTCGAGTGTCGGTGATCACAGGCGGCGCGGGCGGCATGGGAGTCGCCACCGCGAAAGTCGTCGGCCGCGATCACACCCTGGTGCTGTGCGACGTCCGGCAGGACCGGTTGACGGCCGCGACCGCCGCGCTGGCAGAGCTCGGGATGACGCCCACCGCGGTCAACTGCGACGTCACCGATCGGCGGGCCGTCGCGCAGCTGTTCGACACCGCGGCCGGGCTCGGCACCGTCGTCTCCGTCATCCACACCGCCGGGGTGAGCCCGAGCATGGGCCCGGCCGACTACGTGATGCGGACCAACGCGATCGGCACCCTCAACGTCAACGAGGCGTTCTACGCGGTCGCCGGCGACGGCTCGGTGATCGTCAACGTCGCGTCGATGGCGGCGCACATGCTGCCCGCGGAAATCGTTCCGACAGCGCAGTTTCCGCTCGCGCTTCGCGACGCCGACGCCTTCATGGACGCCATGCTGGCGGCGTGCGAAATCGCGCCCGAGCAGGCCCGCTCGGGGCTGGCCTACGCCGTGAGCAAGAGCTTCGTCAAGTGGTACAGCCAGTCGCAGGCCGAGCGCTTCAACGCGCGAGGCCTGCGCATCGTCTCGGTGTCCCCCGGCTCGATCGACACCGAAATGGGCCGGCTCGAGGAGAACGCCGGCGCCGGGGCGATGGTGGCCGACGCCGCGGTCCCGCGGTGGGGCAAGCCCGAGGAGATGGCCGAGCTTCTGGCCTTCTGCGCCAGCGACAAGGCCGGATACCTCACCGGCACGGACATTCTCAACGACGGCGGGGTGATCGCCTCGATGACCGAGCGGGCCAGGGTGACCGCCGCCGGCTAGACCCGCACACCGTCACGGCCCGCGCCGAGCGTGGCCGCCATGGCCGGGTAGCGGTCAGAATTCCTGCGCAGCACCCACGGTCGCCGCGCTCGGCGCGCACCGGTGATGGATCCAGTCGCGGCGCCGCAGCCGCCAGGTCCACCGCGCATAGTCCAGCTCGGTGTAGGGCCATTGGGTGACGATGCGACCGGTGGGCGAGCGAAAGTAGCTGTCGCACCGCGTCCAGATGGTGCGTTCCAGGTCGGCGGAAAGCCGGTCGTTGAACCGCTTTTCGGCCTCGGGCCGCACCTCGAGGCATCCGCCGCGGCGGGCCAGCCGGCTCACCGCGCTGGCCACCAGCCGTGCGCCGGCCTCCAGGATGTAGACGATGGAGTTGCCGCCCTGATTGGTGTTGGGGCCGTAGAGCATGAAGAAGTTGGGGAACCCGCTGACGGCCACGCCCAGGTAGGCGGAGGGCTCCTCGCCCCAGTGCTCGTGCAGCCGGCGCCCTCCGGCGCCGACGACCTCGATGCCGGACAGGTAGCGCGACGTCTTGAATCCGGTTGCCAGCACGATGACGTCGGCCTCGATCTCGGCGCCCGAGGCGGTGATCACCGACCTGCGGCCGATCCGGGCGATGGGATCGGTGACCAACTCGACGTTGTCGCGTTGCAACGCGCGGTAGTAGTCGTCGCCCAGCAGGACCCGCTTGCACCGGAACGGGTAGTCCGGCGTCAGCGCCCGCCGCAACGACTCGTCGGCGACGGTGCGGTCCAGGAACGAGGTCGCAATCCGGCTGCGTGCCGTCACGACGGGGTCGTCGGCGAAGGTCGCGGTGTTGTCGTGCTGGAACTTCCAGATCTGCCAGCGGGTGCGGCGCAGCGCCAGGGGATTACGTTTGAATCGGGCCAATTCCGTTGCGCTGTAAGGACGGTCGTCCTTGGGCACCATCCAGGGCGGGGTGCGCTGGAAGACCGTGACGTGTCCGGCGGTGCCGGCCAGCTCGGGGACGAGCTGCACCCCGCTGGCGCCGGTGCCGATCACCGCCACCGTGCGGCCGGCCAGGTCCAGGTCGTGATCCCACTGCGCGGTGTGCAGCACGGGTCCGGCGAAGCCGGCCAGCCCGTCGATGTCGGGCAGCTTGGCGGCGCCGAACAGGCCGACGGCGCACACGACGACGTCGGCGCTCAGCGTCGCCGGGTGACCGCCCCGATCGATCCGGCAGTCCCACGCCGCGGTGTGGGGATTCCAGCGCAGCGAGCGCACCGTGGTGTCGAGCATCAGATGACGCCGCAGGTCGAAGGCGTCGGCCACCGATTCCAGGTAGGCCAGGATCTCGGGTTGCCGGGCGTAGGTGCGGCTCCAGGATGCGTTGGGGGCGAAGGAAAACGAGTACAGGTGGCTCTGGATGTCGCAGGCGGCGCCCGGGTAGGTGTTGCGTCGCCAGGTGCCGCCGACGCCGTCGGCGGCCTCGATGATCACCAGGTCGTCGATGCCGGCGCGGCGCAGCGCGACCGCGGCGCCCAGGCCGCCGAAGCCCGCGCCGATGATCGCCACCTTCGGCCCGCGCCGGCGCCGCGTCGCCGCCCGCACCCGCCCAATGGCATAGAGCCACTTGGCTTTTCCACTCATCACGGGCTTCGCGCGCGCTGGGCCAACGGTTTCGGTCACGGCCTGGGTTTCCTCTCCGTGGCCACGACTATATAGTCACTCGCGCAGCCGCAAACATTGCCCGCAGCGAACCCCTAGACAGCGAGGACAGTTCGTGATGCTCCTGCCGTTGGCGGCCGAGCCGTTCACCGCCCCGACCGACCGCGACATGCTGCCCTCCGAGCGGCGCGAGTTCGTGCGCACCCACCGCACGTGCGTGTTCGGCTACCGCCGTCGCAACGACGGCCCGGCCATGTCGATCGTGTACTACATCCCCACCGACACCGGCGAATTGCTCGTCTCTACCATGGCCGGCCGCGGCAAGGCCCGCGTCGTGCAGCGCGACCCCAAGGTGAGCCTGTGCATCCTCGACGAGCGGTGGCCGTTCTCCTACCTGCAGGTCTACGCCGATGCCGCGCTCGACGAGGACCGGGAGCTGGCGGTCGACGTGATGATGGCCGTCGCCGGCCGGATGTCCGGTCAGCCACTCGGCGACGAGGCGCGCCCGCACGTCCGGGACATTTGCGAGCGCGAAAACCGCGTCGTCATCCGCTGCCGGCCCTACGGGACATTCGCGACGCCGCCCCGCCACCTGCACCGCAACGATCAGGTCCAGGAACTGAGCCACTGGGTGTCCGGTGTCATCCCCTGGGACGCAGCCGATCCGGACTGATCACCCCGGGTAGCGGTCCCGCAGTTTGGCCAGCGTCGCCTCGATGCCCGAGGCGTTCGCCTTGGCGAAACCCATCCGCTCGTAGTACTTCAGCCTGTTCTTCAGCGCGCCGGCGTCGCGGTAGTCGAACGTCTCGGTGACCCGGGTCCGGGTGGGTGACAGCGACTCGAATTCCCACCGCCAGCGGTGCCCGAGCGGGTGACGCCACTCGACCACCTCGTTCGGCTTGAGCTCGGTGATGGTGCTGGTGATCCGGTAGGGCAGGCCGAACATCCGCATGTGCGTCGAAAACTTCGATCCCTCAACGAGTTTCGCCGGCACACTGATGTTGTCGCGGACCGTGCCCGAACCGTCCAGTTCGTGGTGCCGGCGCGGATCGGCGACCAGGGCGTACAGCTGTGCCGCCGGCGCGGCCACGTCGACTCTGCGGCTCACCTGTCGGGGTCCCCGATCGACAACCGTGACGGTCATGACTGTCTCCTTTCCGCTATCCGGCAGCGTAATCCGGCCTCGGGCTGCGGCATGCTGGAGCGCTGCACGAGGCTGGAAATCGTGCGCGACGGAAAGGACCCCAGCACCCATGAGCCAGTCACTTACGGGCAAGGTCGCGCTGATCACCGGGGCGGCGCGCGGGCAGGGCCGCGCGCACGCGGCGCGGCTGGCCGCCGAGGGCGCCGACATCATCGCCGTCGACCTCGCCGGGCCGCTGCCGCCGAGCGTTCCCTACGACTCGTCGACGCCCGAGGACCTGGCCGCGACCGCGGAACTGGTGCGTGCCGCCGGACGGCGGGTCGTCACCGCACAGACCGACGTGCGCGACCTGGACGCCCTGACCTCCTCGGTGGACAGGGCGGTGGGCGAGCTCGGCCGCCTGGACGTCATCGTGGCCAACGCCGGAATCTGCAGCCCCGCCCCGTGGAATCGGATCACCGCGCAGGCGTTCCGGGACACCATCGACACCAACGTCGTCGGCACCTGGAACACCGTGATGGCGGGGGCGCAGCACATCATCGACGGCGGCCGCGGCGGGTCGATCATCCTGATCGGCTCGGCGGCCGGCATCAACATGCAGTCGTTCATGGTCCACTACACCGCCAGCAAGCACGCCGTGGTGGGCATGGCCCGCGCGTTCGCCGCCGAACTCGGCCGCTACAACATTCGGGTCAACAGCCTCAACCCCGGGGCGGTCGCCACCCCGATGGGCACCGGCCGGATGCGCGACGCGCTGCGCGCGGCCGCCGACGACTACCCGCATCTGCGGGGCCTGCACAAACCGCTGCTGCCCGAGGGCATCGCGCAACCGGAGGACATCGCCGACGCGGTGGCCTGGCTGGCCTCCGACCAATCCAGATTGGTGACCGCCAGCCAGGTTTCGGTCGATCTCGGCGTCGGCTACGTGTGATGCCCGCCCGCGCCCCTCGCCCCGCGCGGCCGACCAGGCACAATGGTGTGGTCAAAACCTGCGGCGGGGAGCGAGAAGGAGCGGCATGCCCACCAGCGAATACCAGGTGAGCGGGATGAGCTGCGGCCACTGCGAGGCCGCCGTGCACAGCGAGGTGGCCCGCATCCCCGGCGTCGACGCCGTCTCGGTCAGCGCGGACACCGGCCGGCTCGTCGTCACCAGCGCGGTGCCTATCGACGCCGACGCCGTCCTCGGCGCGGTCGACGAAGCCGGCTTCCAGGCCGTCTTGGTCGCATGAGCACACCGCCACGGCACGTCGACGAGGGCACCTTCCCCGACCACACCGCCTCAACCGCTCGCATCGAGCTGGAGATCACCGGGATGACCTGCGCCTCGTGCGCGGCCCGGATCGAAAAGAGGCTGAACAAGCTGGACGGCGTCACCGCGACCGTCAACTACGCCACCGAGAAGGCCGCGGTCAGCGCGCCCGCGAGTTACGACCCGCAAACGCTGATCACCGAGATCGAAAACGCCGGGTACGCCGCCGCCGTGGCGAAGCCGTCGCCGCCGCAGGACGACCCGGAGCTGGCCTCGCTGCGCAGGCGTCTGGTCACCGCCACAGCCCTGGCCGGGCCGGTGATCGCCGTGGCGATGATTCCCGCGCTGCAATTCCAGCACTGGCACTGGGCGGCGCTGGCCCTGACCGCGCCGGTGGTCGGGTGGTGCGGGCGCCCCTTCCACGCGGCCGCGTGGGCCAACCTCAAACACGGCGTCGCCACCATGGACACCCTGATCTCGATCGGCACGCTGGCGGCCTTCCTGTGGTCGCTGTACGCCCTGGTTCTCGGGGCGGCCGACCGGCCCGGCATGCGGCACGACTTCGAGCTGACCGTCGGGCACGGCGCCCACGTCTCCCACGTCGCGGCCCCGTGCCACGTCTACTTCGAGGTGGCGGCCGGGGTGACGCTGTTCGTGCTGGCCGGCCGGTACTTCGAGCGGCGGTCCAAGCGGACGGCCGGCGCCGCGCTGCGGGCGCTGCTGGCGCTGGGCGCCAAGGACGTCGCGGTGCTGCGGGCGGGCGCCGAAACCCGCATCCCGATCGAGCGGCTGGCCGTCGGCGACGAGTTCGTGGTGCGTCCCGGCGAACGGATCGCCACCGACGGGATCGTCGTCGCGGGCTCCTCGGCGGTGGACGCGGCCATGCTGACCGGTGAGTCCGTCCCGGTCGAGGTCGGCGTGGGCGACGGCGTGACCGGCGGCACCGTCAACGCCGGCGGCCGGCTGGTGGTGCGCGCCACCGGGATCGGCGACGACACCCAACTGGCCCGGATGGCCCAACTGGTCGAACGGGCCCAGTCCGGCAAGGCCGACGCGCAGCGGCTCGCCGACCGCGTCTCGGGGGTGTTCGTCCCCGTCGTGCTGCTGCTCGCGGTGGCCACCCTGGCCGGCTGGCTGGCGGCGGGCGGCACCCTGGCCACCGCCCTGACCGCGGCCGTCGCGGTGCTCATCATCGCCTGCCCGTGCGCGCTGGGACTGGCCACCCCGACCGCCCTGCTGGTCGGCACCGGCCGGGCCGCCCAGCTCGGAGTCCTGATCAAGGGGCCCGAAGTGCTCGAGACCACCCGCGCCGTCGACACCGTCGTGCTCGACAAGACCGGGACCGTCACCACCGGCGCCATGACCGTGCTCGACGTGGTCGCCGCCGACGGCACCGACCGCGCCACGCTGTTGCGCTACGCCGGGGCGCTGGAGGCCGCCTCCGAACACCCCCTCGCGCACGCCATCGCCCGGGACGCCAAGGCGGAACTCGGCCCGCTGCCCACCCCCACCGGCTTCCGCGCGGTCGGCGGCGGCGGCGTGCACGGCAGGGTCGACGGCCACGCCGTCGCGGTCGGGCGGCCGAGGTGGCTGGCCGAGCGCGGCCTGCGCCCGGACGCCGCCCTGGCGGCGGCCGCCGCGCGCGCCGAGCACGACGGCAAAACCGTGGTCGCCGTCGGCTGGGACGGCCGGACGCGCGGCATCCTGGCGCTGGCCGACACCGTCAAACCCTCCAGCGCCGCGGCGGTGCGGCAGTTCACCCGGCTGGGCCTGACGCCGATCCTGCTGACCGGCGACAACCACACCGTCGCCCGCCGCATCGCCGGCGAGCTCGGGATCGGCGAGGTCATCTCCGGCGCGCTGCCCGCCGACAAGGTCGAGGCCGTCAAGCGCCTGCAATCCGCGGGCCGGGTGGTGGCCATGGTCGGCGACGGCGTCAACGACGCCGCCGCGCTGGCCGCCGCCGACCTGGGCCTGGCCATGGGCACCGGCACCGACGTCGCGATCGAGGCCGCCGACGTCACCGTGGTCCGCGGCGACCTGCGCGCGGCCGTCGACGCGATCCGGCTCTCCCGGCGCACGCTGGCCACCATCAAGACCAACCTGGTGTGGGCCTTCGGCTACAACCTGGCCGCGATTCCCCTGGCGGCGCTCGGCATGCTCAACCCGATGCTGGCCGGCGCCGCCATGGCGCTGTCCAGCGTGCTCGTCGTCGGCAACAGCCTGCGGCTGCGCTCGTTCGCCAGCATCATCCCCGGCGCGTGAGCCGCGCAGCATCGGCCGGCCGGCGGCGCCGGTATGGGATAGTTGGTCGGGCCGCCGCTTTCGGTCATCCCGGCCGACCGGTCGACCGCCACCTCCCCCTCGCGCAGCGCTCGATCTAGCAAAAGGTCACGACCGTTGGAGCAGTTCTTCGGACAACTGTCGCTGCTGCACGGCTGGCTGCCGCCGACCGTGCAGGGCCTGGCGCTGCTGATGCTGGTCGCCGCGATCCACTGGCGGGCCCGCGGCTGGCTCAAGCGGGTGCTGCCGGCGGCGCTGGTCGCCGCGGTCGCGGTGACCGTGCTGGCGCGCTGGTACATCACCTCGCTCGGGGTGGCCGGGGATCCGGCGCCGACGGCGCTGTGGCTGTGGATCGCGCTGAGCGGTCTGGCCGCGGCCGTGTTCCTGGTGGGCTGGCGGGGCGTGCGCTGGTGGCGACGCGGGCTGGCGGTGCTGTCGATACCGCTGTGCGTGCTGTGCGCGGGCCTGGCGCTGAACGGCTGGGTGGGCTACTTCCCCACCGTGCTCGCGGCGTGGAACCAGCTGACCCAGGCGCCGCTGCCCGACCAGATCGACCGGCTGCGGGTCACCGAGATGCAGATCGCCGGCACCAGGCCGAGCAAGGGCGTGGTGGTGCCGGTGGACATCGACGGCAACGGCCCGTCGGGCTCCCACTTCGCGCACCGCCGCGAACTGGTCTATCTGCCCCCGGCGTGGTTCAACAGCAACCCCCCACCCCGATTGCCGGCGGTCATGATGATCAGCTCGGCCTTCAACACCCCGGCCGACTGGCTGGGCCCGGGTGGCGCCTTCACCGCCATCGACAACTTCGCCGCCGCCCACCACGGGTTCGCCCCGGTGCTGGTGTTCGTCGATCCCACCGGCTCGTTCGACAACGACACCGAGTGCGTCAACGGCAGCCGCGGCAACGCCGCCGACCACCTGACCAAGGACATCCAGCCGTTCATGGTGTCGAACTTCGGCGTCAGCGCCGACCGGGCCAACTGGGGCGTCGCCGGATGGTCGATGGGCGGCACCTGCGCCGTCGACCTGGCCGTCATGCACCCGGAGATGTTCCGCGCCTTCGTCGACATCGCGGGCGACCGCGGCCCCAACGTCGGCCCCAAGGACCAATCCGTGGCGCGGCTCTTCGGCGGCGATCAGGCCGCGTGGGCGGCCTTCGACCCGGTCACGGTGATGACCAGGCACGGTCGCTACGCCGACTTGTCCGGTTGGTTCGAGGTGCCCGGGGCCGACGTGGCGCGCACCGCGCAGCAGGGCAACGCCGATCCAGCACCCGCCCTGGTGGCGTCCAGCAGCGACCCGGCCGCCAACCCCGAGGGCCAGGACGCCGCCGCGCACTCGCTGTGCGCGGTCGGCGCCGCCAACGGCATCGCCTGTGCGGTGGTCACCCAGCCGGGCAAGCACGACTGGCCGTTCGCCGCCCAGGCGTTTGCCACCGCGCTGCCGTGGCTGGCCTGGACGATCGGCACGCCCGACACCGAACCGGTGCAGCTGCCGCAGCGGGCCGCCGCGCCGCCGCGGTGATTCGTGCAGCTGGGCCATCTCGGGGGAGATAGGCAACAAATTCCCCATAATTCACAGCTGACCCACCCGTAACGGAGCCGCCGGATCGGCGGCCCGAATGGTACGGTTCGCTGCTGTGGCCTCGATGTTTCGCCCCGGCAACGGTCCCGGCAGGGACGCGCTCGTCGGCCGGTGCGCCCCGGGGCCGAACCCGCCGTGGCCTTGCCGCCGGATGATCGCCGCCCCACCTGTCCAGCCATGAACCGCCGCCAGTTCCTCGGATCGCTCGCCGCCTCGGTCGTGGCCGGCGTCGGCGCCGCGCGGCTCATCGTCGATCCGCAACCGCGCACCTTCGCCCAGACGCCGGCGGCCGCCATACCGACGTCCGGCCCGACCGCCCCGCAGGCCCTGCTGCCGCCTCCCCCGCTGAGCGCCCGCATCCCGCTGCCCGGCGGCGGCGCGCTGATGAAGATCCCGGGCGAGGGCGACCTGCTGGCGCTGACCGTCGACGATGGCGTCAACAGCGAGGTGGTGCGCGCCTATACGCAGTTCGCCAAGGACACCGGCGTGCGGCTGACCTATTTCGTCAACGGGGTCTACGACTCGTGGACCGAGAACCTGCAGTTGCTGCGCCCGCTGGTCGACAGCGGCCAGATCCAGCTCGGCAACCACACCTGGTCGCACCCGGACCTGACGACGCTGACCAAAGAGCAAGTGGCCGAACAACTCTCGCGTAACGATGCGTTCCTGAAGAAGACGTACGGCATCGGCGCCAAGCCGTACTGGCGGCCGCCGTACGCCAAGCGCAACGCCGCCGTGGACGCCGTGGCCGCCGACCTGGGCTACCAGGTGCCGACGTTGTGGTCGGGCTCGCTGTCGGATTCGACGCTGATCACCGAGGACTACATCCTGCAGATGGCCGATCAGTACTTCACGCCGCAGGCCATCGTGATCGGGCACCTCAATCACCTGCCGGTCACCCACGTCTACCCGCAGCTGGTCGACATCATCCGGGAACGCAACCTGCGCACCGTCACCCTCAACGACGTCTTCCTCAAGACGCCGTAACGCGCACTACCCGCCGGGCTCCCGCTCGGCGGCCAGCAGCATCGTCAGCGTCTCGCGCAACTCGGTCAGCCGTCGCTCGCCGAGCACCTTGCGCCACCGCTTCTCCATGGCGATCGCGTTGGCGCGCATCACCTGCAGTGCCTGCCGACCCCGCGGCGTCAACTCGATCATCCGGGCGCGCGCGTCGGCCGGGTCGGGCGTGCGGGTGACATAGCCGTGCCGCTCCAGGGCCGCGACCGCCTGGGCCACCGCCTGCCGGCTCACCCGCAGCCGGTCGGCCAGATCGGAGGCGTGCAATCCGCCCGCGGCCAGCGGCACCAGGGCGAGCGACTGGGCGGGGCGGATCCCGTCGAGGGCGGCCTCGGCGAACGCGGCGCGCAGCCGCGGTGCGCCGGCGGCGGCGACCAGGTTCACCAGCGCCGGCACGGTCGGCTCCCCCCCGCCGCGCGCTCCCTCTCGCATGCCGATCAGTCTGCCACCCCGGGACGGATTGACAAGTTACTTGTCAAAATGCCCGCCGGCTGCCACCATGGCCCTATGCGATTCGGATGCGCCCGGGCGGTCAGCCTCGGCCTGCTGCCGGTTCTGGTCGTCGTGCTCGCCGGCTGCCTCGGCGGCGGGCATGCGTTAGGAACGCCTGACTCCCAATCGATTCCGGTCGGGCCATCCACCCACACCCTGCAGTGGGGCGGCACGTCCCGCACCTATCACCTGTACCGGCCGCAGGGGCTGAGCGAGGCGGCCCCGCTGGTGGTGATGCTGCACGGCGGCTTCGGCAACGGCGAGCAGGCCGAGCGCGCCTACCACTGGGACGCCGAGGCCGACGCCGGGCATTTCCTGGTCGCCTACCCCGACGGCCTGGGCCGCGCCTGGAACGCCGGAACCTGTTGCGGCGAGCCGGCACACGCCGGCACCGACGACGTCGGATTCGTCAACGCCGTGGTCGGCGCCATCGCGGCGCAGATCCCGGTGGATCGTGCCCGCGTCTACGTCACCGGCATGTCGAACGGCGCCATGATGGCGCTGCGGCTGGGCTGCCAGAGCGATACCTTCGCCGCGATCGCCCCGGTGGCCGGCACGCTGCTCACCGATTGCTCCGCGGCCCGGCCGGCCTCGGTGCTGCAGATCCACGGCACCGCCGACGACCGGGTGCCCTATGCCGGCGGACCCGGAAAGGCGTTCGCGCTCAACGGCTCCCCGCGGGTCGACGGGCCGTCGGTGGAATCGGTCAACGCCACCTGGCGCGCCATCGACGCCTGCGGGCCGCCCAGCTCGACCACCGCCGGCGATGTCACCACCCAGACCGCCGGCTGCGCGGACGGCCGCACGGTGGAGTTGATCTCGGTGGCCGGGGCCGGCCACCAATGGCCCGGCGGGGCGCCCAGCCCCCTGGCGGAAAAGGTGGCCGGAATTCCGGCGCCGTCGACGGCGCTGGACGCCACCGACACGATCTGGCAATTCTTCGCCCGTAATCACCGTTAGCGAGCGGCCAATCTCTAAAAAATTAGAGATTGGTCTTCCGCTGGTCGTGCGCGATTGTTACCGTTCCGTAATGCGCCGCGTCGCGGGAGTTTTCGCAGCACTGGTGTTGATGGCGGGCACCCTGACCGGACCCGCGATCGCGCGGGCCGACGGCGACGAGCCGCAATACGCCGACTTCTACACCCCGCCCGATCCGCTGCCGCCCGGGCGGCCGGGCGACCTGATCCGCACCGAGCCGTCGCGGCTGGTGCTGGAGCCCTCCGGCCAGCTCGGCGCCATCATGGCCACCGGGACCCGGATCATGTACCGCAGCACCGATACCCGCGGCAACCCGATCGCGGTCACCGGCACCTACTTCGAGCCCTACAACGATTGGCCGTACGGCGGGCCCAGGCCGTTGATCAGCTACGCGCCCGGCACCCAGGGCCAGGGCAATCAGTGCGCCCCGTCGCGAATGTTCAACCAGGGCATCCACTATTCGGGCGGCTGGGACATCATGTTCAACTACGAGGAGCTGTTCGTGGCCACCATGGTGGCCCGCGGCTTCGCCATCGTGATGACCGACTACCAGGGCCTGGGCACGCCGCCGATGCACACGTACGTGGGCCGGGTGGCCGAGGGGCAGGCCGTGCTCGATGCGGCCCGGGCCGCGATGCGACTGCCCGGCACCTCGCTGGATCCGCATGGGCCGGTGGCATTTTGGGGTTATTCACAAGGCGGCGGCGCCACCGCGTCGGCGGCCGAGCTGGCCGCGCAATACGCGCCCGACCTGCACATCGTGGGCACCTACGCCGGGGCGCCGCCGGCCGACCTCAAGGAGCTGTTGCCCTACGCGGACGGCAGCGCGCTGGTCGGCGTGGTCGGGTACGCGCTGAACAGCGTGATGGCCGCCTACCCGGAATTCGCCGACGCCATCCGTTCCAAGATGACGCCGCGCGGGCTGGCGATGCTGGAATCGGTGTCCCGCCAGTGCGTCGGACAAACCCTGCTGGACTTCATGTTTCGCCACATTCAGCCCTACTTCACCGAGGACATCAATCAACTTGTCAACGAGGAGCCTTTCAACAGCCTGTTCGAGGCGCAGCGGATCGGGCGCTACAAACCCAACGCGCCGGTGCTGATCAACAGCAACCGCTACGACCCGCTGGTGCCGTGGACGGCCGCCAACCAGCTGGGCCGCGACTGGTGCGCCCAGGGCGCCGACGTGGAGTTCCGCACCAACGAGGAGCCGCCCTTCCTCAACAAGCTCGTCATCAACCACGCGCTGCCGATGCTGGTCGACGGCGAGCCGGCCATGCAGTGGATCGCCGCCCGCTTCCGCGGAGAACCCACCGCGCCCAACTGCGGCCAGTTTTAGACTGGGGTGCATCGCTGCCCGCAGAAAGCACAACGCCGCGCAGCGGCGCCGCCAACTCGCCGACGCCGCAATCGAATTGCTGGGCGGCAACGGGCTGCACGGTGTCAGCCACCCGAAGGTCGACGACCGCGCCGGCGTCCCGGCCGGCACCACGTCGTTCTACTTCCGCACCCGCAAGGCGCTGGTGCACGCCATGGCCGGCCGGCTGGCCGAGCTCGACGTCGCCGACTTCTCGATGATGGCCGAGCTCGCCGAGGATCACGCCACCGAGTTCGCCGGCACCGCCGGGTTGGCCCGCATCGTCATGTACGTGAACAGCGAGCCGTGGCTGACCCGTGCCAAGGCGCGCTACGAACTCGCGCTGCTGGCCGGCCGGGACCCGGAACTGGCCGCCGCGCTCAGCGAGTCGGCGGACCGGCTCTACGCACTGGCCCGCAACGTCGTCACCCAGTGGCATCCGGCCGGCAGCGCGCCGGACCCGGCGCTGGTCGACGACCAGGCGACCGCCACCCTGGCGTTCATCAACGGGATCATGCTGACCTTCGTCGCCGGCCAGCCGGCCGTCGACGATGCCGGGCAACTCGACCGGCTCATCCAGGGCGTCATCGCCGGCGTCGCCCACGTCCGCGGTGCGTAAACGAAACCGCGTGTCCGACACGGCATTCGGCTCGCGCGCCGGTCAGCGTGCGTCGAACATCCCGTCGACCAGCCGCTGCAGCACCTGCCGGGTCTCCCGGCGGGCGCGGTCCGGATCGTCGGCGGTGGCGATCACCATGGCCGCCTCGTCGAGCGCGCCGATCAGCACGTGCGCCAGCGGACGCACCGGTTGCTCGGCCAACTCGCCGGCCCGGATCGCCTCGGTGAGCAGCTGCTCGGTCATGCCCAGGCTGTAGCGCTGCGCGACATCGCGGAATTCGGCCCAGCCCAGCACGCTCGGTGCGTCCAGCAGGATAAGTTGCCGCACTTCGGGATCGGCGGACACCTCCAGCCAGGCGTCGACCGCGGCGCGGATGGCGTCCGTGGGCGTGCTCGCCCCGGATTCGGCCACCACCACCGCCATCCGCGCCATCACATCCTGCTCGACGGCCTCGACCACCGCGCGGAAAAGCGCTGCCTTGTCGGCGAATTGGTGGTACATCGCGCCCCGGGTGACCCCGGCGGCCGCGGCGATCTCGGGGGTGCCGACCTCGGTGTAGCCGCGCAGCCCCCACAGCTTACGGGCAGCGGCGATCAGCGCGTCACGGGTCGCCGCGGAGCGCTCTTCCTGGGTCCGTCTCTTGCTTTCCATACAGTCTGTTGGTAACTTACGAACAGGCAGCCTGTTTGTAAGTGTACATTCCTCTGAGCTAGGAGTTCTCCATGTCGACGATCGACATTAGTGCCGGAACCATCCATTACGAAGCAACCGGACCCGCGGACGGCAGGCCCGTGGTGTTCGTGCACGGCTACCTGATGGGCGGCCAACTCTGGCGTCAGGTCAGCGACCGGCTGGCCGGCCGCGGGCTGCGCTGCATCGCCCCGACCTGGCCGATGGGCGCGCACCCGGAGCCGTTGCGCCCCGGCGCCGACCGGACCATCACCGGGGTGGCCGCCATGGTCGCCGAGCTGCTCTCCGCGCTGGACCTCGAGGACGTCGTGCTGGTCGGCAACGACACCGGCGGGGTGGTCAGCCAGCTGGTGGCCGTGCACCACCGCGAGCGGCTGGGCGCGCTGGTGCTCACGAGTTGCGATGCGTTCGAACACTTTCCACCCCCGGTCCTGCGGCCGGTGATCCTGGCCGCCAAGTCCAAGGCGACGTTCCGCGCGGTGGCCCAGGCCATGCGCGCACCCGCGGTGCGCAAGCGCGCGTTCGACGGCCTGGCGCACAGCAATATCGACGCGCTCACCGAGCTCTGGGTGCGCCCGGCGCTCTCGCTCCCCGCGGTCGCCGAGGACCTGCGCCGGTTCACCCTGTCGCTGCGCACCGAGGTGACCACGGCGGCGGCGTCGCGGCTGTACGACTTCGACAAGCCCACGCTGATCGCATGGTCGGCCGACGACGTGTTCTTCGCGCAGGAGGACGGGGCGCGGCTGGCCGCGACGATCCCGAACGCCCGCCACGAGGTCATCGCGGGGGCGCGGACCTTCTCGATGGTCGATCAGCCCGACCGGCTCGCCGATCTGTTGTCGACGGTTGCGGTGCGCACCTGAGGCATTGCGGTTCGCGACCGTAACCCCACGGCGAAATCTCGTCGGGATTTTCGCCGTGGGGTTACGCTCGCGGGCGTGACAGACGAGCTGCGGGGCCGGCGGATCCTGGTGACCGGCGCAGCCACCGGTATCGGCGCGGCCGCCGTCAGCGTCCTCACCGACGCGGGCGCCGACGTCGTCGCGACCTATCACACGACGCCACCGCCGCCGGATCTGACGGCGCACTGGTTGCAGTGCGACGCGCGCGACGCCGACGCCGTCTCGGCCCTGGTCCACCGGGCCGCCGAGCACCTGGGTGGGCTCGACGTGCTGGTGCACGCCGCGGGGCTGTGGCAGCCGGGGATACCCGGCTGCATCGGCGCCGATGACATCTCGTTTCTGTTGGACACCAACGTCAAGGCGACCATCCTGACCAATCAGGCCGCCCACGCCGCCATGAAGGCCCAAGACCCCCAGGGCGGCCGGATCATCAACTTCGGCTCCTCGGAAGCCGTTATGGGCAGCCCGATTTCGGCCGTCTACGCCGCGACCAAGGGCGCGGTGCAGGCCTGGACCCGCTCGGCGGCCAAGGCCTGGGCCGCCGACCACGTCACCGTCAACGCCCTTGCCCCGGCGGTGCAGACGCCGGGCGCCGACCGGCTCCGCGCGTTCCTCGGCCCGGACGCCGCCGCACTGATCGACCAGCAGATGCAGATGATGATCCCGCTGGGAGGCGCGCTGGACGAGCCCGCCCGCGACCTCGGGCCGATGCTGGTGTTCCTGGCCGGGGCGGGGTCGGGCTTCATCACCGGACAACTGCTGGCCGTCGACGGCGGCCTGATGATGGTGGGCGGATAGCGCGCCCGCCCGCCGCCGCTCGGCCGCTACTATAAGACGGACCGTCTCGTCTCGCAGGGCAGGCATAGTGAAGGTGGGGCCGACCGATGGCTGAGGACACGATCCAGGCGCTGCTGCGCAAGCGGTGGTCCGACCCCGGTGTCGCGGTGAAATACGGTGACACGCAGTGGAGTTGGGCCCAGTATCTGCGGGACGCCGCGGCCCGGGCCGCGGCCCTGCTGGACGCCGCCGACCCGGGACGGCCGATGCACGTCGGCACCCTGCTGGGCAACACCCCCGAGATGCTGAGCCAGATGGCGGCGGCCGGCCTCGGCGGCTACGTGCTGTGCGGGCTGAACACCACCCGGCGCGGCGAGGCGCTGGCCGCCGACGTTCGCCGGGCCGACTGCCAGTTCGTGGTGACCGACGCCGAGCACCGGCCGCTGCTGGACGGACTGGACCTTGCCGGCACGCAGATCCTGGACACCTCGACGCCGGACTGGGCGGGGTTCGTCGACGCCGCCGGGGAGCTGACCCCGCATCGGGAGGTCGCCGCGATGGACCCGTTCATGATGATCTTCACCTCGGGCACCAGCGGAAACCCCAAGGCGGTGCAGGTATCCCATTTGATGGCGGTGTTCGCGGGGAGCAATCTGGTGCAGCGCTTCGGGCTCACCGAACACGACACCTGCTACGTGTCGATGCCGCTGTTTCACTCCAACGCGGTGGTCGCGGGATGGGCGCCCGCGGTGTGCTCGGGGGCCGCGATCGTGCCGGCGAAATTCTCGGCGCGCAACTTCCTCGACGACATCCGCCGCTACGGCGCCACCTACATGAACTACGTCGGCAAACCGCTGGCCTACGTGCTGGCCACCCCGGAGCGCGCCGACGATGCCGACAACCCGCTGCGGGTGGCGTTCGGAAACGAGGCCAACGACAAGGACATCGAGGAGTTCGGCCGCCGGTTCGGTGTGCAGGTCGAGGACGGCTTCGGGTCGACCGAGAACGCCGTCATCGTGATCCGCGAACCCGGCACGCCGAGGGGCTCGATCGGCCGGGGCATCGACGGGGTGGCGATCTACAACAGCGATACCGTCACCGAATGCCCTGTCGCCCGGTTCGACGCCGACGGCGCGCTGATCAACGCCGACGAAGCGGTGGGCGAGTTGGTGAACACCGCCGGTTCCGGTTTCTTCACCGGCTACTACAACGACCCCGACGCCAACGCCGAGCGCATGCGGCACGGCATGTACTGGTCCGGCGACCTGGCCTACCGCGACGCCGACGGCTGGATCTACCTGGCCGGCCGCACCGCGGACTGGATGCGGGTGGACGGCGAGAACCTCGCGGCCGCTCCCATCGAACGAATCCTGTTGCGGCACACCGCGATCAACCGTGTCGCGGTGTACGCCGTGCCGGACGGGCATGTCGGCGATCAGGTGATGGCCGCCGTCGTCCTCAACGACGGGGAAACCCTGACCCCGGCCGCGTTCGAGGTGTTCCTGGACGCACAGCCCGACCTGTCCCCCAAGGCCCGGCCGCGCTATGTCCGCATCGCCGCCGACCTGCCCAGCACCGCCACCCACAAAGTGCTGAAACGCCAACTGATCTCGCAGGGCACCGCGGTAGCCGCCGGCGAGGTGCTCTGGGAGCGCGAGCCGCGCGGCACCGCCTACACGGTGGTGGCTAGCCCGGACTGCGGGGTGCCCGGCGACGGATCTGCCCCTTCGACCGTCGCACCCGTTTGACCGGGTCGCGGCTGGTGCCGCCGGCGATCTCGTCGCGCAGCTGGGAGATGTTGGAGATCTCGGCGTACAGCCCGCGGATCGCGTAGTCCAGCACGGCGAAGGAGAACCGCTGCTCCGGGTCCTCGGTGATGCCGAGTTCCTGCGACCGCCGCCGCGACCACAGCGCCTCGTCGAGCCGGGCCCGGGTGGCGTCCAGATGCCGTTCCAGGGTGTCGACGATGCGTTCGGGATCCTCGCCGCGGGCCAGCCAGGTCTTGAGGATGACGGGGTGTTTGATCACCACCTGGTCCTGCCCCGGGAAATGCTGCACCCAGCGGCGCAGCGCGTCGCGCCCGGCGTCGGTGGTCTCGTACAAGGTGATGGCCCGCTTGCCGGATTGCGCGCCGGTCTGGGCGACCATGCCGCGGGCCAGCAGCCGGGTCAGTTCGCGGCGCACGTGGCTGACCGACGGCGACCAGTAGAAGTGGCCGACCGACAGTTCGGCGCGCGTCTTGATCTCGCCGGCGGTGAGTCGCTCGTCGTTGGCCGCCAGCACGCCGAGCACCAGGTAGGCGGTGACCGGCAGCCCGTTGCTGGTTCGGGGGCTCACGAACCGTCCGTCTCGGCGGTGAAGTACGGCAGCGTCACGTCGGCCGCGACGGTGTGGAACTGCACCCGCACCCGCAGCCCGACGCGCAGGTCGCCCGGCGGCACGCCGACGACGTTGGTGAGCATTTGGTAGCCCTCGTCCAGGGTGATGATGGCCGGCGCGTAGGGCGGGGTGAACTCCGCGGTCACCGGCCGATGAACCACGGTCCAGCTGTAGATCTCGCCGCGGCCGCCGCTCTGCTGCCAGCCGATGTCGTCCGAAAGGCACTGGCGGCAATGCTCGGTCGGCGGGAAGTTGGCCAGATCGCAAGCGCGGCACCGCTGATAGCGCAGCTGCCGTGACCGGCAGCCCTCCCAGAACGGCACGCTCAGCGGGCTGCTGGCGTGCGGCACCGGCCCGGTCTGGGGCCGCAACGGCTCGGCGGTCACCGCGGCTCGTCCCCCAGGATCAGCACGGTGGTGAACAGTGCACCGGCTCCCCCGTTGCTGCACAAGGCGATATGGGCGTCGGGGACCTGCAGCTCGCCGGCCTGGCCGCGCAGCTGTTGCACGGCCCGGATCGCCCGCTGCATCATCTGCGGATTGGAGCCCGCGTGGCTGAACGACATGGTTCCTCCGTCGGTGGTGACCGGGTGGCTGCCGTCGAGGGCGATGTGCCCGTCGGCGACGAACGGCCCGCCTTCGCCGTCCCCGCAGAACCCGAATGCCTCGAGCTGGCGGATGATTTCGAAGGAGAACGGGTCGTAGAGTTCGAGCACGTCGACGTCGTCGCGGCGCAGCCCGGCGTGGGCGAAGGCGCAGTCGGCGGCCCGCCGGCCCACCACGCCGTTCACGTCGCCGCCGCGCCGGCCCGCCAGGTCGTAGGCCGGCGGGTGCTGGTAGGACGGGCCGTGGAAGTCCGCGCCGCTGCCCAGCACGTAGATGGGTTGGCTTGCGGTGTCGACCTTTTCGAGGTTGGCCAGCACCAGCGCGCAGCCGCCCTCGGAGGTGGTCGCGCAGTCCAGCAGGTGGAACGGGTCGGCGATGGGCCGCGACGCGGTGATGTCGGCCGGCGTGAACGGGCCCCGTCGGTAGTAGACGGCCTCGGGGTTGCGTGACCCGTTGTTGCGGATGGTGGCCGCCACCGTCGAGAGTTGTTCGCGGGTGGTGCCGTAGACGTGCATGTGCCGGCGCGCGATGAGCGCGAACTCGGCGGTGGTGAACATGCCCCAGGGGGCGACGAATTCGTTCTCCGGCCGGGTCCACGGCGCGGTGGCCTCGTGGTCGCGGTATTCACCGGCCTGGGCCGCGACCAGCACCACCACCTCGGCCATGCCGTGTTCGATGGCGGTGGCCGCCTCGGTGATCATGCCGACCCCGAACCCGAGCCCCTGCCACGCCGGGCCCAGTCGCAGGTCGTAGATCAGCGCGGTGGACAGCGGGCCGGCGCTGATCCCGTCGACGTCGTCGAGGCACAGCCCAGCGTCGTCGAGGGCGCCCCGAATGGCCTTGAGCGCCAGGCTGCGTGAGGTTTCCCCGTCCAGGCGCCGGCCTTGCCGGGTGTTGTGCACGCCGACGATCGCCGCGGTGCGCTTCGCCGGTCTAGTTTTCATCCGCCACCACTCCGAGATAGGTGCCAACGACGTCGAATCGTGTTCCGTCGCGGTCGATTTCGCCGATCAGTGTGCAGCGGGAATCCGCTCGGGGCGCGCCCTTGGCCAGGACGTCGATCCGCACGTCCACCGGTCGGGCCGTCTGCGGGTCGGTGATCTCGACGACCATCGCCACCGCCCGCTCATCGGGGTCCCACTCGACGCCGGTGATGCGGTGCCGGGCGGTCAGCTCGATCACCACCGAGTCCCGGCGCACCAGGAAGCGCACCGCTGCGCACAACTCGCCGGCGCGGGGCGGCACGCACAGGCTGACCGCCATGTCACAGGCCCGCCGGCCGGTCGCTGATGGTTCCCGACGCCCGCAGCTCGGCCAGGTCGGCGCCGCTGTGCCCCAGCAGCTCGGTGAGCACCTCGGCGGTGTGCTCGCCGTAGCGCGGCGGCACCCGGCGCAGCCAGCGCCGCGGTTTGCCGAGGAACGCGAAAGGCATTCCGGTACACAGGAAGGAGCCGGCGACGGGATGATCGACGGTCTCCCAGAAGCCGCGGGCGTGCAGCTGCGGGTCGGCCAGCAGCGCCGCGGCCGGTGTGACGGGCGCGGCGGCCACCCCGGCGGCGCGCAGCGCGTCCACCGCGTCGGCCACCGTACGGCCCGCGGCCCAGTCCGAGATGAGCTTGTCGACGTCGTCGGCGTGCTCGTCCCAGCCGGTGTCGCCCGGCTCCGCGCGGCCCAGCAGCCGGGCCAGCGACGCGCGGGCGGTGTCGTCCAGCGCCGCCAGCGCCACCCACGCGTCGTCACCGCGGCACCGGTACACGCCCTGCGGGCTGGCGCCCGGTCCTCGGTTTCCATTGCGGCGCAGCGCGATTCCGTTGCGCGAGTATTCGACCAGCATCTCGGCCGCCACGTTCAGCGCCGCCTCCACCATGGTCGCTTCCACCTGCATGCCGGTGCCCTCGCGGTCGCGGACGGTCAGCGCGGCCACTGCCGCGAAAGCGGCGTGCAGGCCGGCGATCGGGTCGCAGGCGCCGCGCGGGATCACCGGCGGGCCGTCGGGGTGTCCGGTCATCCAGGCCATGCCCGTCGCCTGCTCCATGGTCTGGGCGAATCCGACCCGATCGCGCCACGGGCCGTCCAGGCCGAAGGCGGGCATCCGGATCATGACGGCGCGCGGGTTGGCCGTGCGCACCGCGTCCCATTCCAGGCCGAAGTTCGCCATCACCCGGGGCGAGAAGTTCTCGACGACGAGATCGCTTGCGGCAATGAGCCCTAGCGCGATGCTGCGTCCCGCCTCGGTGCCCAGGTCGACGCTGATGCCCCGCTTGTTGTTGTTGCTGCACAGGAAGACCGGGCCCCACTCCCACCACTGGTCCCAGTCGGGCGGGCGGCCCGCGGAGAACCGCATGCCGTCCGGCCGGCGCACTCCCTCGATCTTGATCACGTCGGCGCCCAGGGCGCCCAGCAGTTGGGTGGCGACCGGGCCGGCCCAGAACGCGGTGAGGTCGGTGACCCGGATGCCGGACAGCGGAAGGGTGCCGGCGTCCTCGCCGCGGGCCGGCTCGGGCCGGGGCGGCCAGTGCACCCGCCCGTTGTCGGCGCCCAACGCCGGCGGCTCCGACGGCGGCCGGGTGGTGATGGCATCGCTGCGGTAGGGCACCCGCGGCGCCGGCACGCCGGCCGGTGATTCGACGAACACGCCGCGTTGCACGAAGTGGTCCAGCTTGGCCAGTGTCTCGGGAGTGGCGATGGGCGCCACCGGGATTCGGAACGCCACCGCCAGGTCGACGATCTCCTGGGTGGTGCGGGTGCGGGTCCACCCGGTGACCATGTCCAGGAATTCGTCGCGGCGCGCGACACGGCCGGCGAAGGATGCCAGCTCGGCGTCGTCGACGAGGTCGGCGCGGTCGATCATCACCAGAAAATCCTGGAACTGCTGGGCGGTGATGGTGCAGAAGCCGACCATGCCGTCGGCGGTGGGGACGATCGAGGGCAGCTCCAAACTGCGTTCGTGCAGCAGCGAATCGGCCCCCAGCACGCTCGCCGACATGGCGGACAGACCGCCCATGGCGATCACCATGGCCTCGTAAGTCGAGACGTCGATCACCTCGCCGCGGCCGGTGCGGGCCGCATGCCGGGCGGTCGCCGCCGCGGCCGCCGCGGCGAACGTGCCCGCCAGCCATTCGCCCAGCCGGCCGCCGGCCTGCACCGGCTCGTCGCCCGGCCAGCCCCGCCCGGCGATCGACCCGCACAGCGCCTGCAGAATGAACTCGTTGGCCACCACCTGCTGGTCGACGTAGGGGCCGGTGGTGCCGAACGGGGTGATCGCCACCACCACCGCCGAAGGCCCGGTGCGCCCGGTGATTTCGTCCAGCGTCCAGCCGTCGGTGAGGTCGGTGAGCACCAGGTCGGCGCCGGCCAGCAGCGCCGCGACCTCGGCCCGGCCGCGGCCGACCACCGACCTCTTGCCGGCAGCCAGATAGCCGAACAGCGCCCCGGGCGGCCCGCCCGCCGACCAGCGGCGCATCGAATCCCCTTGGGGGGACTCCACTTTCACCACGTCGGCGCCGGCGTCGGCGAACATCTTGCCGCAGTAGGAGACCGCCAGGCCGTTGCTGAACTCCAGCACGCGCCAGTGCGCGAACGGCGCCGGGCCCACCCTCAGTTGCCCAATGTGGTGACGCGGCCGGCGATCCCGGCCGCCTCGACCGTCACCGGCGCCTGGGCTGACGCCTGGGCCTGCAGGGCGAATTGCGTCATCCTCGTCCACGCGTCGCGGTCGCGCTGGCTGGCCCGGTGCCCGACGTGGGTGACCACGTCGACGTCGGTCGCCTGGGCGCGCAGGTGACCGGCCCGGGCCTGCTCCTTCGGGATGTGCCGAAACGGGTCGAATGAGTAGGCGGCCATGGCGTTTTCGTGGGTGAGCTTGTTGATCACCGCGTCGTCGAGGTGGCCCATGGTGTCGATGACGTCCTCCGGCGCGAACGGCCAGTTGCTGTCGGAGTGCGGGAAGTCGGACTCCCAGCACAGCATGTCCTCGTTGAACCAATCCATGTTGCGCACACCGACTTTGTCGCTGATGAAGCAGGTGTAGAAGTGTCGTTTGAACACGTCGGTGGGGCCGCTGTAGCCGGGCGGGAAGGTGGCCAGCGTCCAGCCCGAATGGCGGTTGTAGACGTGCTCGGCCCGCCACAGGAAGTACGGTATCCAGCCGACGTCGCCCTCGGTGAGGGAGAATTTCAGCTCCGGGAAGTCCGCCCAGAACTGCGCCCAGATCAGCTCGGTGAAGGTGAACATGCTCATCATCGACGAGGCGGTCATCTGCACGCTGGGCGGGGCGTCGGTCGACACCTGCGGGGACCGCGACGCCGAGCCCACGTGGGTGCACAGCACCGTCTTGTTCTCGCAGACCGCCTCGAACAACGGGTACCAATACCGGGTGTGAATGCTGGGCATCTGCAACGCTTCCGGGTTCTCCGAGAACGTCACCGCGTGACATCCCTTGGCGGCCAACCGGTTGACCTCCTTGGCGGCCTCGGCCACGTCGAACAGCGGCAGGATGCCGCACGGGATGAACCGGCCCGGGTACGCGGCACACCACTCGTCGATGTGCCAGTCGTTGTAGGCCTTGATCATCACCAGGTTGACCTCGCGGTCCGGGCCCTGGTTGAGCACCTGGCCGGAGAACCCGGTGAAGTTGGGGAAGTTCAGGCCCGCCAGCTGGCCGCCGGCGTTCATGTCGCGGACCCGCTCGTCGACGTTGAAGCAGCCCGGCCGCATCTCGTCGTAGCGGCTGGCGTCGATGTTGTACATCTCGCGCGGCTTGCCCGCCACGGCGTTCAGGCCCATGTTGCGTCCGCGGATGTCGCCGTAGTACCACTGCTGGATGCCGTCGGGCTCGACGACCACCCGCGGCGCGCGGTCCTTGTACTTGGCGGGGACGTGGGCGTCGAACATGTCGGCCGGCTCGGCGATGTGGTCGTCCACGCTGATCAGGATCAGATCGTCCTTGTTCATGCCGTGCTCCTCGGTCACCGACTAGTGACTAGTAGACAATGGCACCGCTCGCAGTGTCAACGGCGGCCGTCGCGTCACGCCTCCCAACTCGCCGCCGTATCGCCCGGCAGGGCCGGCGATTTCCGCCGGAACGGCGGCGCGCCCGCGGGTCGGCCGGGAGCGCACAGGCCCGTCGTCTTTGGGACTATTAGTCCCTATGCTGGCGGGGCGGTCGCGGCAGGCCGCGCCGCGCGGGCGCGCGGGCATGCCACCATGAGGCATGACCGGGCCGCAAGGTAACGGAAATTCGAGCAGCAACAAGGCGGCACGTCCGACCACCGCCGACGTGGCCCGGCTGGCCGGCGTGTCGACCGCCACCGTCAGTTACGTGCTGAACAACGCGCGGGGCCGCCGCATCTCGCCCGACACCCGCGACGCGGTGTACCGGGCCGCCAAACTGCTCGGCTACCGGCCCAACCTCGCCGCCCGCAACCTCGCGCGTGGCAAGAGCGGCGTGGTGCTCTACGTGGTCCCGCACGTGGCCGTGGGCGAGATGCCGATGCAGGCCGGCAGTCGCATGACCACCGCCCTGGCCCGCGAGGGTCTGCTGCAGGTGCAGGTTTTCGAGACCGACGACGACCAGCACGTGGTCGACGCCATCGCCAACCTGGACCCCGTCGCGGTCACCAGCCTGTTCCCCCTGAGCGCCGCGGCCCGCCGGGCGGTCACCGAAGCCGGCATCCCGCACATCGAGATCGGCACCCTGCCCGCGCTCAACGACCCGCACCTGTCGGTCGGCGAGATGCGGATTGCGCACCTCGTCGAGCGAGGGCATCGACGAATCGCGTTCGCCTACACCGGGATTGCCCGCTGGCGGCCGCTGGGCGACTACTGGTTCGAAGGCGTATCGCGGGCGGCGCGGTTGCGCGGCCTGCCGCCGGTGCGCGCCGACGAGGTCACCCTGGACACCGCCGCGTCGGTGGTCAGCGCCTGGGTGCGCGACGGGGTGACCGCCGTGTGCGCCCAAAGCGACGAGATCGCCTGCCTCGTCCTATACGGCATCCATCAGGCGGGGCTGCGCTGCCCGGGCGACCTGGCGGTGATGGGCGTCGACGCCAGCCCGATGGGCATGGTCAGCACGCCGCCGTTGACCACCGTGCAATTCGATCCCTGCGCGGTGGCCGACGCGGCGCTGGCGGCGGTCTTCGAGCGGCTGGGGCATGCCGCCCCGCCCTCGCCCGAGCTGACCGACATCGCGCGTCTGGTGGTGCGATCGTCGACCTGAAGCTCAGTCCGCGGGCTGGTAGCGCAGCAGCGTGACGTCGTGCTCTGGGTAGTCGCAAAACACCGGCTGCACCCGCATCCCGACCCGCAGCTGGGCCGGGTCAACGTTCACCATTTCGGTGGAAAACCTTGGGCCCTCGTCCCATTCGACGATGGCCAGCAGCTGCGGCACCGCGTCGGCGAAGTGCGGGCTGACCGGCCGGTGGGCCACCGTGTAGGAGTACAGCGTCCCCATCCCGGAGATCTCCCGCCATTCCAGGTCGTCGGCCAGGGTGCGGGGCGCGCGCACCCGCGGGTAGAACACGTAGGACTGCAGCGACGGCGAGTACTGGATGACGATGCGATGCTGCGCGAGCGCATCCCAAAACGGCGCGGTGGTGGGCGTTTTGACGGGCATCGGCCGCTCGAAGGTGGTCATTGCGATCAGTCTCCCTCGAGGATGAGTGTGGTCTGCTCGGACAGGATCCCCCCGTTGCCGGACACGAAGGCCCGGTTGCAGTCGGGGACCTGCGCCGCGCCGGCGCGGCCCATGATCTGGCGGGTGGCGTCGCAGACGTGGTGCATGCCCCCGGCCAAACCCGCTTGGCCGAAACCCAATTGGCCGCCGGCGGTGTTGAGTGGAAAGTCGCCGCGGAAGGTGAGGTCATGGTCGGCGACGAACTCCATGCCCCTGCCCTTCTCGCAGAAGCCGGCGTCTTCCAGCGACAGCAGCACCGTGATGGTGTAGCAGTCGTAGATCGACACCATGTCCATTTGGGCACGGCTCAGGCCGGTCATGGCGAACGCGGTGTCGGCGGCCGCGGCGATCGGGGTGCGCAGCAGGTCCTCGGCGTAGGTCGGGGTCTTGAACGGCACGTGTTCGCCGAATCCCTTGACCCACACCGGGCGATGACGCGCCCGCTTGGCCAGGTCCGCGTTGGCGACCACGACGGCGGCCCCGCCGACACAGGGCATGACGATCTCGAGCATGTGCAGCGGGTCGGCGATGACCGGGCTGGCCAGCACGTCCTCGACGGTCAGCGGCGTGTCCCGCCAGATCGCCCCGTCGGTGTGGTTGGCGTTGACCCGCTGGTCGACGACGATCTTGGCCATCGCCCGCTCGTCGTAGCCGTAGACCGCGGCGTAGCGCTGGGCCACCTGGCCGTACGGGCCGTTCTGGCCGAGGTTGCCGTACGGGATCTCGAATTCGGCTTGTGGAGAACCGTATTGGTTGCTCGACGAGCCGAAGAACATCGCGTCGACCATTGGCCGGGGCTTCTTCTTCGACGACGGCGTGATGTAGCGGGCGGGCAGTGCGCACAGCACGGCGTCGCAGATGCCGAGCTCGATCGCGGCGGCCGCGCGCCACACCATGGCCGCGGCGCTGGCCCCGCCCAGGTCGACGTGCTCGGCGAATCGTGCGCCCACGCCCAGGTATTCGGCGATGGTGGAGGGCACGAAGATCTCGGACTCGGCCAGGTGCGAGGCGACGATCCCGTTGACCACCTCGCCGGGCAGCCCGGCGTCCTGCAGTGCCGCCGCGCCCAGCTCGGCCCACTGCTCCAGCACGAACGGCGCCGGTGAGGCCTTGCTGAGCCGCTCCGGCGGCAGCTCGACATATCCGACGATCGCGGCTTCCCCGCGTAATCCCATGTGCACAACCTACTTTCGGGGTAGTCCGAGGATCATCTGCGCGATGATGTTGAGCTGGATCTCGCGGGTGCCCCCGCCGATCAGTTCGGCGGGCAGATGCAGATACGGCTCGACGACGGCGGGGTCGGAGTCGGCAGCCATCGCCAGTCGCCCGGTCAGCTGCAGCGTGGCCTCGAATGTCCGTCGCAGCAGCACATTCATCGCCACCTTGGCAATGCTGGACGCCGGCCCGGACGCCTGGCCGTCGAGCAGCCGGATGGTCTCGCGCACTCCCAGCGCCTTGATCGCGTTGGTGTAGGCGTCCAGCCTGCCGAGCTCGCGCAGCGCGTCGTCGCGGTCCGGCCCCGGTTGGGCCGCCAGCCGGCGCAGTGCGGCCGCGCGGTCGAACTTGACGTAACCGCTGATGGCCGAGCGTTCTTCGGCCATGGTGGCGATTGCGAGGTTCCAGCCCCCGGTCGGTTCGCCCAGCAGCATGTCGTCGGGCACGAAGACGTCGGTGAGGAACACCTCGTTGAAATGCGCGTCACCGGTGGCGGTTTTGATCGGCTGGACCTCGATCCCGGCGGAGCGCATGTCGACGACGAAATAGCCGATGCCGCGGTGCTTGCCGGCCTGCGGGTCGGTGCGGGCCAGCAGGGCGCCGTAGTCGGCCCGGTGGGCGGCCGACGTCCAGATCTTGTGGCCGTTGATGGTCCAGCCGCCGTCGACCTTGGTGGCCCGGGTGGACAGCGCGGCTAGGTCCGAGCCGGCGCCGGGTTCGCTGAACAGCTGGCACCACGCGACCTCGCCGCGCAGCGTCGGCGGTATCAGCTTCTCCTGCAGGTCTTTCGGCGCGGCGCGGATCACCGAGGGCAGGATCCATTCGGCGATGCCCAGCGACGGCCGAACCAGTGCGGGCCGCTTGGCGAACTCGTCGTCGATGATGAGCTGGCGCAGCGGGCCGGCGTCCAGACCCCAGGGCTTGGGCCAGTGCGGCGCGATCAGGCCGGCATCGGAGATCAGCGTGCGCTGCGGCCCCGTCTCGAATTCCGGGTAGTCGCCCTGGCGGCCGGGCTGGTCGTTGCGCAATTCCAATGCGGCATCGAGGGTTTCGGCTACCTTGGCGCGAAACTCCGATTCCGCGTCGCCCAGGTTGACCGCCATGTCGCGCTGCCGGGTGCAGGTCAGCTCGCCGAGCCGGCGGGCCCAGCGGTTGGCCGGCCCGATCGAGGCGGCCAGGCTGATGGCGCGCCGCCAGTACAGGTGCAGGTCGTGTTCCCAGGTGAAGCCGATGGCGCCGAACATCGTCAACGCGTCGAGCACCAGGTCCGGGGCGGGCGAGATCGCCATCACCGCCGCGCCGGCGGCGGCCATGCGGTGCTGGTCGAGCGATTCGTCGCCGGCGCGGACCGCGTCCCAGGCCGCCGCGGTGGCCAGCTCGCTGCTGACCAACAGCATCGCCGCGTTGTGCTGCAGGGCCTGGAAGGTTCCGATCACCTTGCCGAACTGCTCGCGGATCCGCAGGTGGGCGGTGACGGCCTGCACGCACCACTGGATCACCCCGGCGGTCGTGGCGGCGACCAGCCCGAGGACCACGCAGCGGGCGCGCTCGGGGTCGATGCCGGTGAGCACCTCGGAGTCCAGGACGCGGTGGTTGTCCAGCCGCAGCACCCCGGCGTCGGCGACGAGGTCGGTCCCGGAAATGGGTTCGACTGTGGCCGTGGGCTTTTCGGTGTCCACCGCCGCCCACACCAGCTCGCCGTCCCGGGTCCGCGCGCCGACCAGGACGATGCGCGCCGCGCACACCCCCGCGGTGACCTCCGAGGCGCCGCTGAGCAGCCAGTGCCCGTCGCCGGCCCCGGCATGCAGGTCACCGTCGCCGGGCAGCACGACGGCCGCGGGGACGCCGGCGGCGAGGTCGCGCAGCACCGACCGCGCGGCCGGTGCCGGGTCGGCCAGCAGCGCGACCGCGCCGGCGGCCACCGTCGGCAGCAGCGGACCGGGCAACAGCGACTTGCCGGCCGACTCCAGCACGCAGGCGGCGTCCATCAGCCGGCCGCCCTGACCGCCCAGCTCCTCGGGCAGGTGCACGGCGTGAAAACCATTGGCGACCAAGCTGTCCCACCATCGCGGCAGCCGGCCCGCGGCGAGCTCGGCGAAGCTGTCCCGGGTGGCGGCGATGGGAGCGTTGCGGGCGGCGAACTGCCCGACGGCGTCGCCGAGCTCCTGCTGCTCCGGACTCAACCCCAGGGTCATGAGGACGGCCGCACTGTCACTGGCGATGGCCGCACCGACCGATTCCTCTCGACTCCGCTGGCGGCGACCCGCCGCACCTTTCGCAAGACGGACCGTCTCGTCTTGTGGCAGACTACCGGGGCGGGTCAGGATATGTAAAGCGCGCCCGATCCCCGGCGAGCGGGCGCCGACTGCGGATCCGCAGAAGCGAGGACCACCAGATGCCAACCGATCCCAACGGGCCCGCCGCGCCGCGGAGACGCAGCGAGAAGTCGCGCACCGCGATCGTCACCGCGACCCGGGAACTGCTGCTGGAGCGGGGGTTCGACGGGCTGACCATCGAGGCGGTCGCCGCCCGCGCCGGGGTGGGCAAGCAGACCATCTACCGCTGGTGGCCCACCCGTCCCGCCCTGGTCGCCGACGTGATGCTGGAAGACGCCGACAGGCTGCTCGCGTCCGTCGAACACAGCGGCGATCTGGCCGCCGACCTGGTCGGCTGGGTGGGCAAGCTGGTCACCAGCCTCACGACGCCGCGCGGTTCGGCCATGCTGCGCACCCTGACCGTGGCGTGCATGGAGCACGAGGACACCGCGGTCAAACTGCGCGCCGGGTTCAGCGCGCCGCTGCACGACAGCGTGCGGGCTCGATTGCTGGCCGAGGGCGTGGACGCGGCCACCGCCGAATCGGCCGCGGACGCCATCGTCGGTGGTGTGGTGTATCCGATTCTGTCCGGCGCGCAACGCTATTCGCGCCGCCGGGCGGAACACACCACCCGGCTCATCGTGGCCGCCCTGACCGCAGGCTGACGCCCGGACGGCCTTGGCGGCGCTGCGGATTCGCCGATCCGACGTGCGCCGCAACCGAATGGTCCTAGCATGAGGCGGTGGTCCACACCCCCGGTTCGCCCGATCAGGCCGCTCCCAAGGCGCGCGACGCGTGGCAGTTCTTCCAGCGCATGCTCGCCGACGTCACCGCGATCGTGACCGAGGACGCCGAGACCGAACGGGAACTGGCCGAGGGGCTGCGCGTGGTGGCGCGGGTGTCGTCACTGTGTGCGCAGATGACGGTCGAGGCCGACCCGGAGCGGCCGTCGTTCTTCGATATGTGTTCCGACAACCGGATGGTCGGCGGCCCCAACCCGGACGGCAACTACTACCTGGCGATGATCCGCGGGGACCGCCGCTACCGGATCACCGGCACCCGGGGAACCAGCGCGTACCTGGGTTTTCAGATCCTGGCCGGCACCGGGCTCACCCCGCGGCGGATGGCCGGTTATCTCAGCGACGCCGACTTGGCCTCGGAGGCAGGGGAATTCGCGCTGCTGCTGTCGGCCGACGAGCCGTCGGATCCGGCCGGCGCCCAGTGGGTGAAGATCCCGCCGGATGCGTCGTCGGTGGTGGTCCGGGAATACATCGGCGATCGGGCCGCCGAGCAGTTGGCCGCCCTGCGCATCGAGGCGCTGGACCCCGGCCCGCTGACGCCGCTCACCGACGAGCAGCTCGCCGACCAGTTCACCGCGATGGCATGGTCGTTGATGAAGCTCGCGACGCTGCACCGCACCATCAAACCCGAACTGCTGCAATCCCCCAACATGTTGCTGACCGCCCAGGCCGCCGACCTGGGCGAGGCCGACACCACCCCGGACAACCTGTACATGATGGGCACCTTCCGGCTCGACCCCGGCCAGGCCCTGGTGCTCGACATCGCGCCGCCCGACACCCGGTATTGGAACGTCACGCTGGAAAGCATCTGGCACGAATGCCTGGAGCCGCGCCGCAAGCACAGCTCGGTGACGAACCGCGGCGTGCGGCCGGACGCGGACGGACGGGTGCGCATCGCGATCTCCGCGCGGGACTTCGGGTTTGGCCATTGGCTGGACACCGGCGGCCGGCATCGCGGCTTCGTCGTGCTGCGCTGGCTGGACAACCCGAGCCCGCCCGAGGTCGCGGTGTCGGTGCGCGAAGCGCGGGAGCGACCGTGAGCCTGCAGGACCGGTTCGCCCCGGAACGGCTGATCGCCGCCGCCTGTGAGGAGGCCGGCAGCGACGACTTCGGCGCCGAGGGCTGGCGGCCCGGGCTGCACCGCCTCACCGACGGGCTGATCAACGACGCGCGGCTGTCCGACATCGGCGTCGAGATCGCTCACCTGGACATCATGCGGGCGCTGAAGAACCGGCTCAACGTAATCGCTTGGCGCAAAGCACATCCCGAGGTGGCCGAGCAGAAGATCAGCGCCCCGATCTTCATCGTCGGCCAGCCGCGCACCGGGACGACGATCCTCTACGACCTGCTCGCCCAGGATCCCGCGCTGCGCGCGCCGCTCACCTGGGAGGTCGACGAGCCCTGTCCGGTGCCGCGGCCCGAGACCTATCACGACGATCCGCGCATCGCCCGGACACAGGCCGGCATCGACCTGTCCGAGCAGATCATGCCCGGGTTCCTGGCCTTTCACCCGATGGGCGCGCTGGTCGGGCAGGAGTGTGTGCGCATCACCGCGGCCGAGTTCGTCAGCATGATCTTCTCGGTGCAGTACCGGCTGCCGAACTACTACCGCTGGCTGCTGTACGAGGCGGACCACGCGGGCGCCTACCGCTTCCACCGAATCTTCTTGCAGCACTTGCAGTCCGGCGTGCCCGGGCAGTGGTTGCTGAAATCCCCGGCGCACCTGTGGCAGCTGGATGCGCTGCTGACCGAGTACCCGGACGCGCTGATCGTGCAGACCCACCGCGATCCGCTCAACGTCATCTCCTCCATCGCGGCGCTGACCCATCACCTGCGCGGGATGTGTAGCGACGAGTCCAGCATCACCGAGTGTGCGGCGCAGTCCTACGAGGAGATCGTCGTGGGCCTGGACCGCGAGATGGCCCTGCGCGACCGGGGCGCCGTGCCGCCCGGCCGCGTGATCGACGTGCAGTACGCCGATTTCATGAAGGACCCGTGGACCACGATCAAAGACATCTATGAGCGGCTGGACCGCGAGCTGCGGCCCGATGCCGAGCAGAGAATGCGCGAGTTCCTCGCGTCGCATCCCTCCGACGGTGGGCGCAGCCGCTACACCTGGTCGGACACCGGGCTGGACGCCGGTGCGGTGCGTGAGCGGGTGCGCGCCTATCAGGACCGCTACGGGGTACCCACCGAGGCGTTGCGCTGAAGCGACGGGAGCTGCGGTGGACGACGATTGCCTGAAACTCACCACCTACCTGGCCGAGCGGAGGCGGGCCGGGAACCGCTTCGTCTCCGACGTCCTGCTGGACCTGTACGCCCGCCACCGGGTGGAGTGCGCGGTGCTGCTCCGCGGCATCGGCGGGTTCGGCACCGGCCACCGGCTGCGCAGCGACGAGTCCCTCACTCTGTCGGAGGATCCCCCGGTAGCCATCGTCGCGACCGACACCAGGGCCAAGATCGAGGCGCTGCTCGATGAGGTGCTGGCCGTCAAACAACGCGGCCTGGTCACCCTGGAGCGGGCCCGGCTGCTGCACGCCGACGTCGCCGCGGCGCGGCCGCCCGAGGGTGACGCCGTCAAGTTGACCGTCTACCTCGGCCGCAAGCAGCGCGTCAACGGGGCGCCGGCCTACATCGGGGTCTGCGATCTGCTGCACCGACGCGGCCTGGCCGGCGCCACGGTGCTGCTGGGCGTCGACGGTGTCGCGCACGGAGAACGCCGCCGCGCCAGCTTCTTCGGCCGCAACGTCGACGTGCCGATGATGATCGTGGTGGTCGGATCCGGCGCGCACATCGGGCGGGTGCTGCCCGAGATCGCCGCGCTGCTGCGCCGGCCGCTGTTCACGCTGGAACGGGTCCGGGTATGCAAGCGCGACGGCCGATTGCTGGAGCCGCCGCACGCCCTGCCCGGCGTCGACGAGCGCGGGCTGCCGCTGTTCCAGCAGCTGACCGTGTACACCTCCGAATCCGCGCGGCACGGCGGCGTGCCGATTCACCGCGCGATCGTGGCGCGGCTGCGTCAGGCGACGGCGGCCGACGGCGCCACCGTGCTGCGCGGCGTCTGGGGTTTTCACGGCGACCACCCGCCGCACGGGGACGGGTTGTTCGCGCTGACCCGACGGGTGCCCGTGGTCACCATCGTCGTCGACACGCCGGCCCACATCGCCGAATCCTTCGCCGTCATCGACGAATTGACCGGCGCCGAGGGCCTGGTCACCAGCGAGATGGTGCCCGCGCTGGTGTCCGACGACGGCGGGCCCGGCGCCGGGCGGATGGCCCGGCACCGCTACTAACTCAGCCGGCGACCGAGGCGTCGTAAATCGACTGGATCGCCTTGTCCAGCGTCGCGTTGAACTGCTCGTCGGACTGGTCGACCGTGAGGCCCTCGGTGAGCGCCCGGCTGAAGCTGGCGATCAGGCCGGCGTTCTTGGCCAGCAGCTCATTGGCCTCCTCGCGGGAGTAGCCACCCGAGAGCGCCACCACCCGCATCACCTTGGGGTGTTCGATCAGCGGGCGGTAGAAGTTGGCCTCGGTGGGCAGGCTCAGCTTGAGCATCACCCGCTGCCCGTCGGGCACCGAGTCGAGTTGCTTGGTGATCTCGTCGCGCAGGATGCCCTCGGCCTTGGCCTTGTCGGCGATCGAGATGGTGACCTCGGGTTCGATGATCGGCACCAGCCCGTGGGAGAGCACCTGGTGGGCGAGCTCGAACTGCTGGGCGACCACCGCGGCGATGCCCGCCGGGTTGGCGCCGCCGATCACCGACCGTTCCTTGGTGCCGAACACGCCCTTGCTCACGGCCCGCTGCAGCAGCTCGTCGAGCCCGGGGATCGGCTTCATCAGCTGCACGTCATCGGACGCTTCGGCCAGACCCTTGTCGATCTTGAGGATGGGCACCACGCCCTTGGTCTCCCACAGGTAGGTGGTCGACGGCTTGCCCTCGATGTCGCGGTCCATGGTCTGCTCGAACAGGATCGCCGCCAGCACCCGGTCGCCGGTGAACGCCGGCGAGGTGATGATCCGCGACCGCATCTGGTGGATGAGGTCGAACATCTCCTTCTCGGAGGAGTACGCGCTGTCTTCGATGCCGTACAGGCGCAGCGCCTTGGGCGTCGAGCCGCCGCTCTGGTCGAGCGCGGCGATGAACCCTTTGCCCGATGTCATCCGCTCCGCTTGCTGTTGGTTCGACATTGAACTCTCCCACTTCCTCATGGCCCTCACGGGCACACCGCACATGGTCCGCGCCGGCGCGGCGCACCCGGCCTCCGACTTTTGAGATGCCCGCGCGCGCTCGAGCTTGGATCGTGCCGATCATATTCGCCGCATCCCGGACGAGCGTGCGGGAGGGTACCGCCGCCGCGGGTCCGGTAAACGTCGGCGCCGGCGGCCGGCGGACCCAGCATCGGGCGACGGCGCCCGCAAACCGTCCGGCATTTTGGGCGTGCTACACCGCGTGTCCTACCATTGACTAAACGCGTGTTAGCTGGATCTGCACTCGCAGCGCAGATCGACGGGGTGCGTCTCCCCCGCAGGCGAGCGAGTTCCCGTGGGGTTGAATCAACAGCCCCCGGATATGGCAGTGGCTGTTTTCGATAGCTAGCGGTGTCCCCCGCAGGGACCGAATGTGAGTGATGGACCATGGGCGAACAACCCGGCGATCTCGCCGACCCCACCCCCTTCGAGGTGGGCAAACACCAGGTAGATCAGGCGGTCGTGCTCACCGTCTCCGGCGAGGTGGACATGCTCAGCTCGCCGATGCTGGCCGAGGCCATTCAGACCGCCCTGGCCGCCAAACCGGCCGCGCTGATCGTCGACCTGTCCAAGGTCGGGTTTCTGGCGTCGGCCGGGATGACCGTGCTGGTGACCACGCAGGCCGAGCTGCAGCCACCGACAAAGTTCGCGGTGGTGGCCGACGGCTCGGCCACCAGCCGGCCGATCAAACTGATGGGAATCGACAGCGTGCTGTCGCTCTACCCGAGCCTGAACGACGCGCTGAGCGCCCTGTCCGGTGCGTGAGCCGCGCCGGGGCTGATCGATGACCGGTCCCGGTTCGCGCGGACGCGAATGCCTGATCACTGGGCGCGGGCCAGCACCTGCTGGATGCGTTCCTGCCGCGGCAGCACCGGGCCGTCGTCGAGGGGTTCGTCGATGCCCAGCTCGGCCAGTCCGGCCTTGGTCAGCAGCCCGGTGCCGTAGGCGGCCAGCACCAGCTTCTGGTCGTCGCTGTGGCCGTCCTCGACGAGCATCGCCCCGATGAGGCAGATGACCGCCATCTTGTAGGCGTTGAAGGCCCGATACCAGGGCCGGTTGACCGGCTCGATGCCGCTGGCCGACTGGTAGTGCGCCAGCAGGGCGTCGATGGGCAGCGCCGCGGGATGGCTGTTGATCCCGACCGGCTGCATCCACAGCATCTCCAGCCAGCCGATATCGGTGAGCGGGTCGCCGACGGTGGTCATCTCCCAATCGAAGACCGCGCTGACCTCGCCGCCGGTGAAGGCGAAGTTGCCCGGTTTGGCGTCGCCGTGCACCAGCGTGATGCGCGGGCACGGCGCAGGCTTACCGGCAAGCAGCGCCCGGTGCAGCCGCTCCAGGGCGGGCAGCGGCCCGCGTTTGACCCGGTTCATCTCGGCGGCCCAGTGGCCGAGTTCGCGATCCAGGTGGCCGGCGCCGTCGTCGAGGGTGGCCAGTCCGGTCCGGGTGAGGTCGACGGTGTGGATCGCGGCCAGTTGTTCGGCCAGGCTCTCGCACATCCTGGCCACGGTGTCATCGGACGCATCGGCGGGCGGCTGCATCTCGTAGACCTCGCCGGCGACCCGTTCCATCACGAAGAACGGCCGGCCGAGCACGTCGCCGGTGGGTTCCAGCCACAGCGCCCGCGGCGCCCGGACGTCGGTGTCGGCCAGGGCGCGCAGGATGCCGAACTGTCGCGCCAGGTCGTAGGGCTCCAGCAGCGCCGGCGGGCTGGGCCGCAGCCGCAACACCACGTCGCGCCGCTCGTCGCGGCCGCGCCGGGCCGCGATGACGCTCATCGTCATCATCTCGGCCGAGTGCCCGAAGCTGACCCGGTCGATGCCCTCGACCCGCACGTCGTCGGCGTCCGGGAGCAGGCCGCGCAGCCAGCCGGTCAGCCGTCGTTCCCGCTCGGCGCCCAGCGTCACCGGTCGGCCCCGTCGCCGTCGGCCGGCAGACGGTCCACCGGCGTCTTGTCCTGGGTGAACGCGGACATGTCCATGGCCCTCCAATTGGGGTAGCGACGATAGCCCTGCCCGCCGAGCAGCAATTCGAAGATGCCCCAACCGGTGTGGCCGTCGCGTTCGAAACGCATCAGCTGGTCGAGCGCCATCGATTTGTCCTCGGTCTCGGTCAGCTGCTCGGGATCGCCGCTGTCCCAAGCGAAATGGATGAAGTAGGCGCCGCCGCCCAGGTCTTCGTAGTGGCAGTGCGCCATCGGCAGCCCGTAGTAGGCGTTGACCTGCGGATGGGGCGCCTCGGCGACCACCCGGTGCGCCCGGCCGTCTTCGTCGGTGAACACGAGCACCGCGCGCACGGGCCGCTTGCGCTCGCCGTCGAATTCCACCTCGTGCTCGATCTTGACAAACCGTTTGGACAGCGTCCCGTCGGCATAGGTGATGCCGCCGTCGACGTAAAGGACTGTGCCGTCGCAGGATTCGATGACCCACGCTTCGATGGCGTGGTCGCCGAACCCGGCGTCCAGCCACAACCAGAAGTCGATCCGGTCGGAGACCCGCACCCCGAAGGTGCGGTCCCGGCCGCCGTGGAAGCCGTCGACGCTGACGCGTTGGCCGTCGATGCGCACCCAGCCGCTCCAGCGCCCCGGTTCTTTCATGTGGTACATGTCGGCCAGCAGCCGGCCGTCCGGGCCGGACACCTTCATCGGCAACAGCTCCCACATCGGGGCGGTGGGTTCGTAGTAGAGCTCCCATTCGATGCCGGAGTTGTTGGGCCCGACGTCGAGTCGCCACTTCTTCAGCGGCTCGACGCAGGTCCAGCGCATCGGCCCGGCGCGCAGCTCACCCCTGTCGTCGCCGGTGACCGGCCGCCCGGACAGCAGGTCCCAGTGCCGGCCGTCGGCGAGGCTGACCTTGACGTAGCCCAGCCCGCTGGCGGTGTTGGGGTTGTTGCCGTAGCCGCTGGCCAACAGCATGGTGCCGTCCGGTGCCGCGGCAAAGAAATAACAGCGATCCGACCAGGTCGGGTCGGCGTCGTGCACCTGGTCGAAGGTGGTCGGAAGCTGGTGGGTGAACGACTCGTCGGCGGCGGAATACCCCATCAATCGGCCTTTCTGGCTAGCAATACGGTTGCGCGGCAAGGTATTTCGTCAACAGGTCCGGCCCTGTCCACGCTGCTGCGGATCCGATAGTCAAGCCGCACAACGCATCCCGTAACATCGCCGCCATGGAACCGAGCCGGCGGTGGGGCGACGACCGCGCGATCCTCGACGACGAGGAGGCCCGCAGACGGATCCTGGAGGCCGCCGGCCGCTGCATCGTGCGGCGCGGCAACACCCAGTTCCGGATGGGCGAGGTCGCCGACGAGGCGGGCGTGTCACGGTCGACGGTCTACCGCTACTTCCCCGGACGCGACGACGTGCTGCTGGGCCTGATGCTGCGCCGAGTGGACCACGCCCTCGCGGAGTCGGTGCGCTCGCTGCCCGCCCCCGAGGACCCCGTTCGCTCGGTGCCGCGGATGGTGCTGGCGCGGGTGGAATCGGTGGACGGCAACCCGCTGAACGAAGCGTTGTTCGCCGCCGAGAGCACGGCGATGGCCAGCGCGCTGCAGAAGGGCTCCGAACCACTGGTCGAGCTGCTGCTGCGGCATTACGGCCCGCTGCTGGAGCGCTGGAAGGCGGCGGGGCTGCTCTACCCGGACGTCGATTTCCGGTCCGTCGTGCAGTGGTTGCACACCGCGACGCTGTTCCTGCTGGCGCCCTCCTGGCGATATCGGCCGCACGCCGACAAGCGCCGGTTCGTCGAGCAGTTCGTGGTGCGGGCCTTGGTGCCACAGATCAGACAATAATCGTATATTGTCTGATGTCCAGACGTTCGAGTGGTTTTCCTCCCGGACGCCGGTGTTCAGCACGCAGCACCGCAACCGGTCGGCGAACCAGGATGGTTGGACATGAAAAACCCTGTGGGACAAGCTTTCTCATTCCTGGGCCTGGCGGCTCACCTGGGTCGCGGCGCGGGCCGGGTGTCCGTCGACGCGGTGCTGGGCGGCCGGTTCGGCCTGCCGCGCACGGTCGACGAGATCGACCCGGCGGTGCTGTCCCGGGTGATGGGCACCACGGTGCGGACGGTGCGGGTGCTCAGCCGCGACGCCGGGACGTCCTCGCGGGCCCGGCTGGTGCTGACCGGCAAGGACGTCCCCGACTCGGTGTTCGTCAAGGTCGCGGCCCAGACCGCCGCCACCCGCCTGATGGGTGAGCTCGGCCGGCTCGGCTGCACCGAGGTGCGGTTCTACCGCCAGCTGGCGCCGCAGGTGGTCGGCGTCCCCTACTGCTACGGCGCCGCGTTCGACGCCTGGACGGGCCGCTACCTGCTGGTGCTGGAGGATCTGCCGGCCGAGGCGTGCGAGTTCCCGGACACCTTGCACCCGCTGTCCGCCGACCAGGCCGGCCTCGTCGTCGAGCTGCTGGCCGACCTGCACGCCACCTTCTGGAACCGGTTGCCCCGCGACGGCCGCGGCCCGCTGGGCTGGCTCTACACGCCGTCCGGCGACGTCACCTCCCTTCTGACCGGGTCGCTGATGCACAGCTCGATCAAGCGGCTGGCCGAGCGCACCAGCATCCCGGTGCGCGACGGCGTCTTCATCGCCGACAACTACCGCGCCGTCGCCGCCCTCATCGACACCGCCCCGCACACCGTGATGCACGGCGACGCCCATCCGGGCAACATGTACTTCCACGGCGGCAAGGCCGGGCTGCTGGACTGGCAGGCGGTGCGGCGCGGGCATCCGTCCCGGGAGCTGGCCTACACGCTGATCACCAGCCTGACGCCGGAGGATCGCCGGGCCACCCAGCGCGACCTGCTCGACGACTACCGCCGCGCGCTGGCCGCGGCCGGCGGCCCGCAGCTGGACCGCGACGAGCTGTGGCTGCGGTTTCGCCAGGCGGCGCTGTACGCCTACGCCGCCCCGCTGATCACCGCCGGCATGGGCGGCATGCAGGTCGAGGACATCGCCATGGAAGGGCTGCGGCGAGGCGTCGCCGCGCTCGAGGACCTGGAAACCGTCGCCGCCCTGAAGAGTTCGCTCTAGCTCTGGCGGCCCCGCCCGGCGGCACCGAAATTCCGCCGAAGCTCTTGCCTTCGCCGCGCCACGAGTTACGCTACCTACCGTAGCGAAATATGGCGCGTGCGGCGCCCAGCCCTCCGAGACAGCCCGCGGCGGCGAAGAGGAGTCTCATGTTCGACCTGAAAATCACCGGCGGAACCGTCGTCGACGGGACGGGCGCGCAACGCTATCGCGCCGACGTCGGCATCAGGGACGGCAAGATCGTCGACGTCGTCCGCGCCGACGGCTCCGAGGCCGGCGGCCTGGCGACCGCCGAGGCCGCCGAAACCATCGATGCCACAGGGAAAATCGTGGCTCCCGGCTTCGTCGACATCCACACCCACTACGACGGCCAGGTGAGCTGGGACAGCCTGCTCGAGCCGTCCAGCGGTCACGGCGTCACCACCGTGGTCACCGGCAACTGCGGGGTCGGCTTCGCCCCGGTGCGGCCGGGCACCGAGCAGTGGCTGATCGAGCTGATGGAGGGTGTCGAGGACATTCCCGGCACCGCGTTGACCGAGGGCATCACCTGGGGGTGGGAGACCTACCCCGAATACCTCGACGCGATCGGCAAGCAGAAGTTCGCCATCGACGTCGGCAGCCAGGTCGCGCACGGCGCCATCCGCGCCTACGCGATGGGCGAGCGCGGCGCCCGCAACGAGCCGGCCACCCCCGACGACATCGAGGCGATGGGCCGGCTGGTCCGCGAGGCGATCGAGGCCGGCGCGCTCGGCTTCTCCACGTCGCGCACGATGGGCCACCGCGCGATGGACGGCGAGCCCGTGCCCGGCACGTTCGCCGCCGAGGAGGAGCTGTTCGGTCTGGGCCGCGCCATGGCGGCCGGCGGTCAGGCGGTGTTCGAGCTGGCCCCGCAGGGGGCCGCGGGCGAGGACATCATCGGGCCCAAGAAGGAGCTGGACTGGATGCGCCGGCTCAGCGGCGAGATCGACCGGCCGGTGTCGTTCGCGCTGATCCAGGTGGACGCCGACCCGAACCTGTGGCGCGAGATGCTGGACCTGTCCGCCGATGCGCACGCGGCCGGCGCCCGCCTGTACCCGCAGATCGCGGCGCGCCCGTTCGGCATGATGATCGGGTTCCAGGGCCATCACGGTTTCAGCCACCGGCCCACCTACCGCCGGCTGGCCGCCGAGTGCAGCCGCGAGGAGCTCGCGCAACGCCTCGCCGACCCCGCGGTCAAGGCCGCGATCCTCGGCGAGGACGACCTGCCCGTCGACCCGACCCTGCTGTTCGACGGGATGTTCGCGCTGGTGCAGCACTCGCTGCACCGCCTCTACGCGCTGGGCGACCCGCCCGACTACGAGCCCACCCCGGACCGCACCGTCGCGGCCATCGCCGAGGCGCGCGGCGAGGACCCGCTGGCGACCCTGTACGACCTGATGCTCGATGCCGACGCGACCAACATGCTGATGCTGCCGCTGTTCAACTACGCCGACGGCAACTGCGACGCCATCCGCGAGATGCTGCTGCATCCCGCCGGGGTGCTGGGGCTCTCCGACGGCGGGGCGCACTGCGGCATGATCTGCGACGCCTCCTACCCGACGTTCCTGCTCACCCACTGGGCGCGCGACCGCAGCCGCGGCGACAAGCTGGCGTTGGAGTACGTGATCCGCAAGCAGTCCCGCGACACCGCCCACCTGTTCGGGCTCACCGACCGCGGCACGATCGAGCCCGGCAAGAAGGCCGACATCAACGTGATCGACATGGACGCGCTGCGCCTGCACCCCGCGGCGATGGCCTTCGACCTGCCGGCCGGCGGCAACCGGATCCTGCAGGGCGCCAGCGGTTATGCGGCGACCATCGTCAGCGGGACCGTGACCCGCCGCAACGACGTCGACACCGGGGCCCGGCCCGGCCGCCTGGTCCGCGGGGCGCGCTGAGGGGCGCCGCGGCGATGGCTGCGGCGGCCGGCAATCCGGCGCGCACCCGCGACGAGGATGCCATCGGCACCCCGCCGCCGGGCCCGACCCTGGTGCCCGCCGAACGCTACTACTCCCCCGCCTTCGCCGCGCTCGAGGTGGAGCGGATGTGGCCGCGGGTGTGGCAACTGGCCTGCATGGTCGATCACGTCGCGACCCCCGGCGACTACTTCGAATACCGTTGCGGGCCATACGGTGTGCTGATCGTCCGGGACGACGACGGCGCGCTGCGGGCGTTCCAGAACGTGTGCCGGCACCGCGGCAACTCGTTGTGCAGCGGCTCGGGTTCGGGCCTGCGGGAGCTCAAATGCGGCTATCACGGCTGGACCTGGGACCTGGCCGGCGCGCTCAAACGGGTGCCCGACCGCAAGGGCTTCGGCTCGCTGCGGCTGTCCGACTATCCGCTGATCCCGGCCCGGGTCGACACCTGGGCGGGCCTGGTCTTCGTCAACCTGGACCCCGACGCGATGCCGCTGCCCGAATACCTCGAGGCGATACCCGAGGACATCGCCTGGTGTCGGCTCGACGAATTCCGTTGCTACGCCACCCTCACCGTCGAGGTCGACGCCAACTGGAAGACCATCGCCGACGGCTACAGCGAGACCTACCACATCCAGACGTTGCATCCCGAGCTGTTGCGCTGCGTGGACGATATCCATGCGCCGCAACAGATTTGGCGGCATACCGGAAAGTCCGATCAGCCCTACGGCGTGCCGAGCCCACGTTTCGAGGGCGCGCTCAGCGACGAAGAGGTCTGGGACGCTTACGTTTCCACCCAGGGCGCGCTGATGGGTGCAGCCGAGGGCACGCCGTTTCCCGCCGCCGACCGCCGACCCGGGCAGACGGTGGCCGACCTGATCGCGGACCGCACCCGGGCCTTCGCCGCGACCCGCGGCGTCGATTTGGGCTGGGCCGACACTGATCGGATCACCCGGCTGCACCAGTACAACGTCTTTCCCAACATGACGTTTCTGACCAACGCCGACCACCTCACCGTCATGTGCTCGCGGCCCGCGCCCGACCCGGCCGCCGCGCCCGACAAGGGCGAGCTGGTGATGTTCCTGACCACCCGGATGCCGCCGGGCGCGCCGCGCACCAAGCCGACCGATGTCCGGATGAGCGCCGGGGAAGCCGAGCCCGGGCTGGTGCTTACCCAGGACATCGCGGTGCTCGCCGGCCTGCAGCGCGGCATGCACCAGCCCGGCTTCACGCATCTGGTGCTGTCCAGCGAGGAGCGGCGGGTGATCAACATGCACCGCAACCTGGAACGCTACCTGGACCTACCCGCCGCACAGCGGATGAGCGGCGGTGCCGGGACGTGACCGCCGGCCGCAGAATCCGTGTACACAACGCCAAAGCGGGCCCCGGCGATTTAGAATCCCGCTTGTGATGACCCCGTCTTACCCCTGGGGGGACGATCGAGGGCAACTTGCGCAGCAACTACGGCTGCGGTATCACACGCTCCGCCGGCGGCGCGCGCGGCGACTGTGCCACAGTTTCGAACGGGTGGGTGTTCGGACGGCGCCGGAGCGGCTGCGGGAAATGCTGGCGGGCGCGCCGCTGGCCGCTCATGAAGTGATCAACGTGAATTTCGCGTTGATCGCGATCCAGCTGAACCGGGAGGCCCGGGTCGCCCGGTACCGGCGGCTCAGGCAGCGCGGAGCCCGCTCGCTGATGTTCGCCGGGCTGATCATGGTGGTGATCAACTTCCTGATGTGCATGGCCTACCTGCTGCTCAATCTCGCGGAGCCGGCGGCGCCCCTGTAGGCCCCCGGTGGCTCGTCAGCGCGGGGCGACGATGCCGTTGTCGTAGGCGTAGACGATCGCGGCGGCCCGGTCGCGCAGATCGAGTTTGCCGAAGATCCGGCCGATGTGGCTTTTCACGGTGACCCCGGAGATGCACAGCTCGTCGGCGATCTCGCTGTTGGACAAGCCTTTTCCGATCAACGTCAACACGTCCCGCTCGCGGGTGGTCAGTTCGGCGATCGCGGCGCCGTGGGAGCCGGGCGCGGCCTTGCGGTAGGTGGTGAGCACCCGCGAGGTCACCGCGGGGTCGAGGTAGCCCTCGCCCCGGGCGACCGCCCGCACCGCGCGGATCAGTTCCTCGGCGGAGGAGTCTTTGAGCACGAAGCCCGCCGCGCCGGCGCGCAGCGCACCGGACAACAGCTCGTCCTCGTTGAAGGTGGTCAGCGCGAGCACCGGCGGTCTGCCGCCCAGCCGACGGGTCGCCTCGATGCCGTCGACGCGGCGCATCCGCAGGTCCATCACGACGACGTCGGGCCGGTGCGCGGCGACCGCGGCGGGCACCTCGTCGCCGTCGGCGCACTCGGCGACGATGACGAATCCGTCCTTGCGGCGCAGGATCCGGCGCAGCCCGGAACGCACCAGGTCCTGGTCGTCGACGAGCAGCACGGTGATCTCGGGGGCCGGGTCGGTCACGCCTTACCACACCACCACGGTCGCCAGGAGCCGTCGCTTTCCTGCAGAGGGATCTCGGCGCACACCGACCACCCGTCCCGGGTGGGGCCGACGTCGATGGCACCGCCTAGCAGCTCGACGCGCTGGCGCATGCCGCGCACGCCGCGCCCCTCCGGCGACCGCGCGGCCACCACCGCCGCCGGCAGTATGTTGGTGACCGCCAGCCGCGCCGACGCCGGGGAAATATCAAGCACCACACCGGCTTTCGACTCGGGCGCATGCTTGGCGATGTTGGCCAGCGACTCCTGCGTGATGCGGTACAGCGCCAGCCCCACCGCCGGCGAGACGTGATCGGTGGGTCCCTCGACGCACAGCGTGACGGCCAGGCCGGCGCGGCGGAAGCCGTCGACCAGGGACGCGACGTCGTCGAGGCCGGGTTCGGGGGTGGTCGGCGCGGCTTTGGTGGGCCAGTTGTCCAGCAGCCCGACGGTGCGGCGGATGTCGGCCATCGCCTGGCGGCCCAGCCGTTCGGCCTGCTCGAGCGCCTCCACCGCGTCGTCGACGTCGCGATCCTGCTGCAACGCCCGCCGCGCCCCCGTCACGTGCAACAGCGTGATGCTCAGCGAATGCGCGATGACGTCGTGCACCTCGCGGGCGATGCGCCGCCGCTCGTCGGCGGCGGCGTGCTCGGCCAGCATCTGCTGCGCCTCGATCTGTTCGGCCACCAGCAACCGTTGGGTGCGCATCAAGTAGCCCAGCAGCCAGGCCACCACGATGAACCCCAGGTACAACACGATCGCGTCGAGGCGGTGCAGCGCGGCCGCGGTGAGCAACAGCGCGGCCGCCGACGCGGCGGCCAGCAGGCCGCCCACCACCGAGGCCAGCGTCGCGACGACGAGGACCATCAGGACCAACAGGGCCGGCGCGAAATCGGCGCGAATGGGCGTGGACGTGCCGAACAGCGTCAGCGCGGTCGACGCCGTCCAGGTCGCCCACAACGGCCCCGGGGTCATTTTCATGTTGAAGACGAAGAACGCCACCGTGGGCGACAGCGCGATGGCGAACGCGGTCAGCGACACGGGCAGGTCGGCGGCGGGCCGCTGCAGCGTCCCGATGGTGCCGCCGAGCAGCAGGGCCGCATCGACGGCGATCAGCGACGCCCACGTAAGACCGACGGGAATCAGCTCGCCGCGGCGGCGAAGCTGTTCGCGCAGGTGACATATTGCGGCGCGCAACATCGTCCAATCCTAGAAGAGCCCCGCCGGCCGCCACATCATCCCGCGGTCGGCACCCGGCTCCGCCCGTGGTAGGAGGCAAAGACTGAACTTCGGCACGACGCGCGAGGGCTTGCACTTTCCTAGCGTCGAGTCATGACATGGGCACTGCTGCACGACCGGATGGCCTTCATGGCCGAAGTGATCAAGACCGCCGAGACCGACCCGTCCGCGGCGCTCGCGTTGATCGACAACTCCCCCAGGGTGCCCGAGCTGTTCGGCGACGCAGAGGGATTGATGTTGTCGCTCGGCCAGCGCTGGATCACCACGCTGGTGGCCAAGCTCGACCAGGCGGCCCACGAGGGCACGTCGGCCGAACAGGTGCGGGCCGATCTCGAGGCCGCCTCGCCCGGGCTGCACGCGCTGGTGACCATCGGCGCGCGTCGCTCACTGCGGATGCGGTCGATGGCGCGCGGTGAGCACGTCGCCGTCAGCCTGTTCGGCGGGCCCTCGGGCGATCGGCAGACCGTTGCCTGACCGGCCGGGCATCCTCGGGCGGCTGACCGGCCGGTACGCGCTGCTGGTGGTGGGGCTGTGGGTGCTGGCCGCGGCCGTCGCCAATGTGGCTGTGCCGCAACTGGAACGGGTGGTCGACAGCCACGCCCGGTCCTTCATGCCGCCCGGCGCCCCGAGCGCGGTGGCCGCCGCCCGGGCCGCCCAGTTGTTCGACCAGACGCCGAGCAACAACTTCGTTTACGTTGTGCTGGAACGCAATCAGCGGCTGGGCGCCGGCGATCGGCAGTTCTACGACGCGTTTACGGCGGCGCTGGGCTCCGACCACCGGCACGTGTACGCGGTGACCGACCTGTGGTCACAGCCCGCCACCGCGGCCGGCGCCCAGAGCACCGACGGCCAGGCCGTCAGCGTGATGGTCCGGCTGGCCGGCATGCTCGGCACTGCCCAGGCCCGCGATTCGGTGAACGCGGTGCGCGCCACCGCCCAGAAGCTCGGCCCGCCGGCCGGCCTGCAGGTCCATGTCACCGGCCCCGGCGCCACCATCGTCGACGAATTCTCCGCGATCGACCGGCAGATGCTGGGGATCACCGCCGCCACCATCGGCCTGATCCTGCTGTTGCTGCTGGTGGTGTACCGGTCGCCGGTCGCCGCGGCGATCCCGCTGATCTCGGTGGGGCTCGCCCTCGCGCTGGCCCGCGCCGTCGTCGCCGCCCTCGGGCAGGGCAATGTGGTTGAGGTGTCGCTGTTTTCGGTTGCGCTGATGGCCGCCATGACACTGGGCGCCGGCACCGATTACGCGATCTTCCTGGTGGGCCGCTACCACGAAGCGCGGCGCGGCGGCGTCGCGCCGGCCCAGGCGCTGACCGTGGCCTACCGTTCCATCGCGCCCGTGGTGATCGGGTCGGCGCTGACCGTGTCGGTGGCATTGGCCTGCCTGGTTTTCGCCCACGTGGGATCGTTCCGCAGCGCCGGATTACCTTGTGCCATCGGCATTCTGGCCACCATGGTGGCGGCGCTGACGTTGACTCCCGCGCTGATGAGCCTGGCGGTGCGGCGCGGATACCTGGAACCGCGGCCGTCGCGCACCGCGCGGCGCTGGCGCCGGGTGGGCACCACCGTGGCGCGCTGGCCCGGTCCGATCCTGGTCGCCGCGTTGGGGTTGACCCTGCTGGTCGCCCTGCCGCTGGCCGGCATGCGGATCGGCTTCAACGAACCCGCCGCCACGCCGTCGTCCACCGACTCCAACCGCGGATACGCAAGCGCCGGCCGGCATTTCCCGGAGAACGCGTTGCTGCCCGACGTCATCGCCATTCGGGCCGACCACGACCTGCGCAACCCGGCGGGCTTGATCGCCATCGAACGGATCACGCGGCACATCATGGCCGTCCCCGGCGTGCGTGCCGTGCAATCCGCCAGCCGCCCGGACGGCAAGGTGCCCGAACAGGCGACGTTGAGCTATCAGGCCGGGGTGCTGGGCCGCCAGTTCGGCGACACCGTGGATTCGCTGACCCAGCGCCTGGCGCGGGTCTCCGAGCTGGACGGCGCGCTGGCGCAGACCCAGCACGCGGTGGATGGCCTCGGCAACGGATTGCGCGGCGGCAGCGCGGGTTTGGCCGACATGTCGGGCGCGGCCGACGATATGCGGGCCGGGATGGACGGCCTGCAGCGCAACGTCACCACGGTGTCGGGCTACCTCGACCCGCTGCGCGACTTCGTCGGGCGGACCCCCGACTGCGCCGCCAACCCGATCTGCTCGACGGTGGACCGGGTGCTGGCGCCGGTCGACAGCCTGGTGCAGACGTCGGCGCAACTCGGCTCCGGAGCCGCGAAACTGACCACCGGCTCCAACACCGCCGCCACCGCGATGGCCGGGCTGCCGCAGAACGTTGACGCGATGAAAAGCGCCCTGACGCAGGCGCGTTCGGCGACGCGCGATCTGCTGGGACTATCCGACACGCTGGGGCCGCAGATGCGCCAGCTGACCGACTACCTCAACGAGATCAGCACCCAGTTCCAGGGCAGTGCCGCCGCGGATTTCTACCTGCCGCAGCGCGCGCTCACCGATCCGCGCTACACCGCCGTGCTGAACCACCTGATCTCGCAAAACGGCTGCGCCGCTTACCTGTTGGTGTACGGCGACGGCGCGGAGTGGGGCGCCGACGGTGCCGAGCGGGCCGAGCAGGTGCGCGCGGCCATCAAGGAGGCCACCAAGGAAGGCACCCTGACCCCCGTGGAGGTCGACCTCGCCGGGGTCGGCCCGGTCACCGCCGACCTGCAGCGCTTCGTGGCCGACGACACCCGGCTGCTGGTGGGCGCCGCGCTGGTGCTGATCTTCCTGATCGTCACCGCGATGCTGCGCAGCCCCGTGGCGGGCCTGGTGGTGGTCGGGACCGTCGTCACGTCATACGCCTCGGCGATCGGTGCCAGCGTGCTGGTCTGGCAGCACCTGCTGCATCAGGAGCTGCACTGGGCGGTCGCCCCGATCGCGTTCATCGCGTTGATCGCCGTCGGCGCGGACTACAACCTGCTGCTGGCGTTGCGCATCAAACAGGAAGCGGCGGCGGGACTTCGGACCGGGATCATCCGCGCCTTCGGCGGCACCGGCGGGGTGGTCACCGTCGCCGGCATCATCTTCGGGCTGACCATGCTGGCGCTGCTGACCAGCAGCGTGCTCAGCATCGCCCAGATCGGCACCACCATCGCCGTCGGTCTGCTGCTGGACACTCTGGTGGTGCGGGCGTTCATCGTCCCGTCCATCGTGGCGCTGTTGGGCCGCTGGTTCTGGTGGCCCAGTCCCCTGCCCCGCCGCGGCGTCGCACGCGTCGTGAAAACGGTTGAGCCGCAACCGGTCAGCGTCGCTACTGCGGTGTGATGACCGTGGACGGCAGCCCGACCAGCACGCCCTCGACGTCGCCGTCGGCGCTGAGCAGCAGGCCACGTCCCGGCGGCAGCGCCTGGGCGCGGACGTTGCGGTTGATCCGGTTCTGCGGGTCGTTATCCATATACAGCTGAGCGACTTTCGCGGAGTTCTGGAACCTGATCCACGGATCCATCTGCAGGGTGGCCCAGTTCGCGCTGTTGCGGGTGGTGAACACGTGCAGGCCGATCTGGCGGGCCCGCTCCATCAGCTTCCACAACGCCGCGCCCACCGGCGGCTTGGGCGGGTAGCTCTGATCGGGCCGCAGGTCGCCGATGTCGTCGATGAGCACGAAATGCCGTGGGCCTTCCCACGGTTTGAGGGCGCGCAGCTCCTCCTGGCTCAGGCCCTTGGGCGGCAGCCGGGGCAGCAGGATCTGTTGGGCCAGTGCGGTGATCACCTCGTCGATCTCGTCCTGGTCGTAGGCGTAGGCGCGCACATAGCCCGGGCCGTGCAGATCGCGCAGCCCGTGCGGAGCGGTCTTGGGGTCGATCAGCGTCAGCTGCGCTTCCTCCGGGCTGAACCGGCTCATGATCGCTTCCCCGATTGCCACCAGCGACAAGGTCTTTCCGCAGCCTTGCCGCCCCAGGATCATCAGCCCGGGGCTTTCCCGGAGGTTGATGGGCACCGGGCCCAGCTCGTGCCGCTCGCCGATGGCGAACGCGATCGACAGGTCGTCCCCGCTCGGGTGTGCAGCCTGGTACTCCAGGATCGTCTTGAGTTCCACCCGCTGCGGCAGCCGCTGCAGGGTGGCGTGCTTGGTGACGCCCGCGACGTCGGCGATGCGGGCACCCACGTCGACGATGCTGACCATCTGGCCGGTCGCTGGGTCGGTCAGCGCCGGCACCCCCACCCGCAGCTCGTGCAGGCTGTCGGTCAGCCCGAACCCGGGCCGGTTCAGCGTGCGCCGGGCCGCGTCGCGTGACTCCAGCGACGAGTGCCCCATCTGGCTTTCGCTCGGATCGGCCAGCCGCAATTGGATTCGCGCCGTGGCGTTTTGCAGCAGGCTCTGCCGCTGCCCGTGGATCCAGCCGCCCGCGCTGCACATCACGTGCACCCCGTACTCGGGGCCGCGGCTACTCAACGAGATGATGCGGTCACCCAGCACGGTGTCCTTGGAGTACAGGTCGTCGTAGTCGTCGACCACCACGAACACATCCCCGAACGGGTCGTTGGCGTCGGTGCCGCCCAGCCCGTCACTGCCCGGACCGAAGCGGCGCTCCCGGAACCCGTCGAGGTCGATCTTGAGTTGCCGGAACGAATTCTCGCGGGCGTCGATCAGCGCGTCCATGCTGCTCAAGATCCGCTCGATGCCCTCCGCGTCCTTCGGGGACACGATGTCGGTGACGTGCGGCAGCGAGGCGGCCTGGGCCAGCGTCGCCCCGCCGATGCAGAAGAACGTCACCCGCGCCGGGCTGTACATCGTTGCGGCCGAGCACATCAGCGTCATCAGCGTGGTGGTCTTGCCGCGCTGCTTGGCGCCGACCACGATCACGTTGCTGCGCAGCGCGTCGACGGCGTGGACCACCTGCTTGGACTCCTCGGGGATGTCCATGACACCCACCGGGAACATCAGGCCCGGGTTCTGCCCGTAGTCGACGTGCCAGGGCTTGCCCCGGTACCCGGCGACCAGGACGTCGATCGGTTCGGGATCCTCCAGCGGCTCCAGCCAGGGCCGCCGCGGCGAGCGGTGCGGCACGTTCTGCAGCGACTCGCGCAGCACGTCCACGATCTTCTTGCGCTTGAAACCGTCTTCGTAGTAAAGGAATTCGTCCGGCTCGGCGTCGACGGCGGCGGCCTGCTCCAGCGCGGTCGCATCGGCGGCGTCCAGCGGCTGGTACTGCCAGTTGTACAGCCGCGGCTTGGTCAACGTCATGTCGACGGTGGCGGCGACCTCCTTGGTCTTGGGAACCACGAACGGCGCGGACAGGTAGAAGCAGCGGAACGGCTCCAGGTCGCGCGGCCCCACCTTCAGCAGACCGAAGCCGTTCTCCTTCGACGGCAGGTGGTAGGCGGCGTCCGAGCCGATCACCTCGCGGCTGTCGTCCCCGGATTCGGCGCGCAGCGCGATGCGGAATGCGATGTTGGACTTGACCTTTTGCAGCGAGGACAGGTCCAGGCGCTGGCCTCCCAGCATGAAGAAGACGTTGGCGCCGCGGCCCTCCTGACCGATGTGGATGATGAGGTTGATCCACTTCTCGTGGTTGGCGAACAGTTCCAGGTACTCGTCGACGATCACCAGCAGGACCGGCACCGGGGGCAGATCGCGCCCGGCGAGCCGGATCTCCTCGTAGTCGTTGGCGTCACGTGCGCCCACCGAGGTGAACAGCTCGTACCGCTGTTTGATCTCGCCGTCGATGACCCGGCGCATCCGCTCGGCCAGGTGCCGTTCGTCCTTGCCCAGGTTGGACAGCGCGGCCACGACGTGCGGGATGCCCAGGATGTCCTGGGCCGCCGACTCGAACTTCATGTCGACGAAGATGACGTTGAACGTCTCCGGCGAGTGCGTCAGCGCGATGCCGTAGACCAGGGACAGGAAGAACTCCGACTTGCCCGAGCCGCTGGTGCCGATCACCACCGAGTGGAAACCGAAGCCGCCGAAGTCTTTTGCCCGGATGATGATGTTCTGCAGCTCGCCGTTGGGTTTCGCCCCCACCGGGACCTCGCACCAGCGTTCGTCGCCGCGGCCCCGCCGCTCGGCCCACAACCGGTCCACGTCCAACTCCCGGGGGTCGCTGATGCCCAGCGCCCGCAGCAGTTCGGTGGCGCCGCTGACCGAGTCGTCGATCTCGCTGCGGCTGGTCGGCGACCACCGCGCCATCGCCCGCGCGTACCGGTAGGCGCGGTGGATGGACAGCTGGTCGGCGTGGGCGAAGAACTTGTTGCGCACCCGCAGCAGCGGGGCCGGGCGGCCGTCCTCGCCGTCGGCGTCCGAGCCGTTGCGGCGCAACGCGATTTCGCCGTTGGTCGAGCCGTTGGGTGTGCTGTGCCGCTCGCTGAGCTCGAACACCTGGTCCTTGGCGAAGCCGACTCCGGTGCCCACCCGGGATGCGATGCGCAGCAGCGTGATTCCGGCCTTGCCGACCTGGCCGACCACGCTCTCCCAGGCATCGGGGCTGCCGGTGTTGTCGTCGACGATCACCAGGTGCGGGCCGAGATCGACGGTGTCGGTGGCGGTTTCCAGCGCCGAGCCCATGGCGGTGGGGCTGGCCGCCGCCAGCGGTGTCCAGGGACCGCGTTTGCCTTTCATGTGCAGCTCGGCGCCCAGGGTGGCCTCGAGTTCCTCCGGGGTGGCGAAGACCAGCCGCCGCCACCCGCAGGCGTCGAACAGCTCGTCGTGCAGGTTGTGCGGCAGCCACACGATCCACGACCACACCTCGGGATTGCGGGTCACCACCAGCAGCTTGACGTCGCGCGGGTTGTGGAACACCGCCAGCGAGCACAGCACCGAACGCATCAGCGACCGCAGCCGGTCCAGGTCCTCGCCGACGAAGCTGAATCCGGGTGCCGAGCGCAGGTTCACCACCTTGGCGATGTCGCGAATCTTGCGCTGCTCCAAGATGAAATCGCGCAGGGCCTGCCCGGTGACCGGCTCGAGCTCCTCGTCGGAGGCGATGTCGGGCCAGGTCACCGACAGCACCGAGTCCGGCGCATGCTGGACGCCGGTGCCCAGGCGCACCTCCAGGAAGTCGTCGTCGCCCCGGCCGCGTTCCCACATGCGCGGGCCGCCGATGATGGCGCCCAACCCGCGCGGGTCGGAGTGCACCGAGTTCTGCCATTCGCGTTGCGCGCACACGGCGCTTTGGATTTCGTCGCGGTTGCTGTCCAGGTCCCGGAGATAGCGGCGGCGGCCCTTTTCCATTTCGCCCCAGGTGATCTTGCGGGCCCGCCCGAAGCGACCGGAGAACGCGAGCATGCTGAAGGCGCCGATGCCCATCAACGGGAAGAAACCGGTGGACAGGCTGCGCACGCCGGAGACGTACAGCATGACGATGGTGCCGATCAGCGCGACGATCAGGGCCGGAACCCCGATCATCACCCAGATGTTGCGCGGTTCGCGTTCCGGCAGGGCGATGGGGGCGGCGGGTGCCACCCGAACCGGTTTCGGCGGCTCGATCTTGACGCGGTTGATGGGGAACGCTTTCTTGGACATTCTCTAGCCTCCCGGCTTCGCCGATGTGGTCACCACAGCCACCTTGCCCAACGCGGGCACCGTGTCGCGCGCCAAAAGCGCTGCCTCCCTTGACAGCGCGGGGCCGGCGGCGAAGGTTCGCAGCAGCGGCCAGGGCGCTTGCACCGCCGAGCCCGGATCGAGCCCGAGGGCGCGCAATGTCGATTCGTCGTTGGCGATCCCGAACCGGACGCCGTTGTCGGACACCCAGAACAGCGATTCCCGGGAATCGGAGGTGACCACGCCGCTGGTCGACGTCACGAAGTTCGCCGCGCCCGGCAGCACCAGCACCTGGTTGGCGACCACCGAGGCCGGGTCGCGGTCGTCGCGCACCAGATGCACGATCCGGTTGTCCAGGTACGACGGCGTCGGCAGCCCGCGGCCGTTGTACACGACGACCCGCGCCTGCGGATCCGTCGAGCCCTTCTCCCACCCGACGCAGGTGGTCGGATTGGCCGCGGTGTCAATGAAATTCAGCCGCTTGGTCGGGTAGTAGTCCACCGCCAGCGAGGTCACCTCGGGAATGTTGACCAGCACGTCGGGGGTGACCACCCGCGGCGCCGTCGATCCGTAGGAGTTGGCGCTGCGCAACAGGTCGGCGACGAAGCTGGTCACCTTTTGCACCCCGTCGGGCAGCAACACGTAGAACTGGGTGCCGCCGCTGGCGGTCTGGGCTTGCAGCACCGCACCGACCTGCGAACCCGACACCCACGTCGACGGGGTGCCCGCCAGCGGCACCGGGGGCACACCCAGCGGCTCGGTCGCGGGCAGCGCGTCGAAGAGCGCCCGCGAAATCTCCACCGGCAGCGTCACTCCCGGGTCCAGGCCCAGGCTCAGCGTGACCGCGCGGTTGACCGGGTCGATCTGCGAGCGCTTGCCTCCCCAGATCACGTAGGTGTTGCCCTCGAACGTCACCAGCAATCCGGCGTCGTCGCGCAGCGGTGCCGCGCGGTCGAATCCCTCGAGCGGACCGGCGATCGAGGTCACCACCGGCTTTTCCGGGCTGCGCGGGCGGCCCGCCGTGTCGCACACCGCCCAGGCTGAAATGGCGCCGCGGTGCACCGGCATCGCCGCCGGCGCCCCGGGGATGCCGACCAGCGGGCCCGTCGGATATTTTGCTATCTCAGCGGGTTTCACCCAGGTCGGCTGGTTCGCCGTCCCGGTGGCCAGCCGCGCGGAGGTCAGGTTCAGCGCCGGGTAGAGCCGCCCGTCGATCTTCGCGTAGAGCGCCCCGGAGTCACGGTCCCCGATGATCGTCGAATCACCCACGATGCCAGTGGGTTTCAGCACGTTCAGCAACATCATCCACCCGGAGGCGATGGCCACCAGCACCATGGACAGCACCAGCGCGGCGGTCTGCTTGCGGTCGTCGTGCTTCATGCGCACCGAGAAGCGGGTGGTCGCCGCCCGCAGCCGCCGGTTGTAGAACAGGTGCCCGGAGTTCTGGTCGCGGTTAGACAAACTCAGCGGCATCGTCAGTACCCCTTGGGTGATCGGCGAGGATCGGCCTGCTGAATCCGATCGGCGAGATTCGACGCGTCGGCGGCAACCCCGTAACGGCCCATCGCATAGTTGATGAACGCGCACGCCTGCGCGACCAGGTTGTGGATGTCGCGCGAGGTGCCGCGCTGGTGATAGGCGGCGAAGGTGGGTTCGATGAATTGCCAGGCGCCCTTGCTGGGGGTGCCCCGCGCGGCGTTGGCATCCCAGTCGTTGACCGCGCCGGCGTTGTAGTTCGATTCGCGACGGGCCACCAGGTCCATGCCGCGCTCCCAGCGGGCCCGCGCCGCCGGGTCGTGAATGCCCTTGATATCCAAGGCTTTACGGATGGCGGCCAGCACCGCGGGGCGTCCGCCGGGCTGGTTGGCGGACCCGGCGGCCGGACGGCGGTGGCGGTAGTGCAGGCGTCGCAGCCGCAGCGCGAGCAGCCGCGCGCGCCGCCGCGAGCGGCTGATGTGCCGATGCTGGGTGCGCAGCCGCGCCGCCATGCGGGCCATGGCCTCGCGCCGGCCCAGCGGGGTATCGGCGGCCGGTGCCGCGTCGGCCAGCGCGGCGTCCAGCACCGCGCCCGTCGCCGCCCGGCCGTGCGCGTGATCGGCCCGCGCCGCCGTCAGGCCGGTCCGCAGCGCCCGGTCGGCGTCGTCCGACTGCGCCAGCCGTTGCGTCAAGGCACCCGACCGGGCGACAACGGCGGCCGGAAGCGTGGACGGTGACGTGGTGCGGGGCCGGGCCGTCGGGGCACCGAGGGGGTCGCGGGTAGGGGCGCCGGCGAACAGTTCGTGGCCGCGCGACAACGCGGCGACCGCTTGCATTCTCAGGGGATCGGTCACCGGCTTCCCCACCCCGATCCACCTGCGCGCCGTGGCGGCGCCGCATCCTTACCGGACACTCGAGCTAGTACTCCCACACCCTCCTGGCCGCGAACGCCGCAGACCTACCAATAGCATGCACGTATCGACAGTTCTGCTGTCAATAACGGGCAATCCGGGCTGACCCGCGCATGGGGATCGTTGGGATCGGCCGGCCGCGATTACGTAGCGACCCTACTGCGGTGGGACCCACCCGACCACTCACCTCTGGTTTCGGGGTGGACTATTCCTTGGGCTCGTCGTCGGACGGCATGATCACGATCCGGCGGTTGGGCCGGTTGGTGACCACGGTCGGCTTGGCCTCGCCGGGCTTGCTGCCCGGAGCGCTGGGCGGGATCGTCAAGCGGCCCTTGACCGGCTGGCCGTTGGGCACGCCCGGGGCGGTGACCCGCTTCTCGACCGGCTTGTCCTTGTTGCCGCCTTCGCCGCCGGCGCCCATCGCGCCCGGCGGCATCATCGGCATGCCCGTCATGCCGGTTTGTCCGGGCATGGCGGGCATCCCGCCGGTCGGCGGCATCATCGCGGCTTTGGCGCCGGCCGGGGTGGTCGGCGGGGATGACGTCGGCACCGGCGGCGGGCCCAGCGAGCTGGTCGGAACCGTGCCGCCCCCGCCCAAGCCGGCGCCGCCGCCACCCGCGCCCGCACCGCCGCCCAGGCCGGATCCGGCGCCGCCGACGCTGTCGACCAGATGCGCGTTGTCGGCCAGCGACGCCGCGCCGTGGGCGCCCTGAACCGCGCTCATCAGCGGCTGCAGGGCGCTTTGGCCGGCCTGCATCGCCTGCTGGGGAAGCTGGGTGAGCGGTCCCATGACGCCGCCCATCGCCCCGCCGAGGGCGCCGGTGACGCTGGACAGCATCTGCTGCAGCATCTGCATCTCTTGCGAGCCGTTGGCCTCGTTGGCCGGGAACTTCGCGGCGGCGTCGGCGGCACGGGCCTTGCGGTCCGCGTCGGCGGCGGCGGCGTCGGCGGCGTCCTTGGGGACGTTGGCGTTGCCGGCCCCGCCGACCATGCCCTGCCCGGCGTCGGCGGGTGACGTACCGCCCGGCGGCACCGGAAACGGCCGCGGAATCGACGCCGGTGGTCCCCCGACTATCGCCGTAGTAGTCGGCAGATCATTTTTGATAATTCCCCCGGGACCACCCACGACCTCACCTCCACCCCGCTCGTTCGACGCTTATCCAAGCGCTGGCGATCATTCGTATCGCCATTTTGTCACAGCGCGCCGATAAAGGTATTCACCCGAGGAATGCGGGCTACGAGCCGGCGCGGTGGTTGATTGCCTGGAACCAGGCCAGGTGATAGTGCGCGAGGTACTCGTGGCCGTCGATCAACGCCTGGATGGCCGCCAAAAGCATCCAGTCCCCGACAGCCGCCGGGTCGTGATGGGGATATGCCGTTAATACCGCGTGCTGAATTTCGGCGGTGCATTCGCGCAGCATCCGGATTTCACTTTCCAGCACACCCGTCTTCCGCACCGCCGGTGCCGCGACCGCCTGGGCGATGCGCGGCAGGCCGTCGCGACGGCGGACGGCGTCCACCAGCGTGGGGCCCAGCTCGTCTATCTGCGGTGCGGCCGAGCGGGCCGGCCGATCGCCGCTGAGCGTCGGCTCGTCCGAACCCGGTTCGGCCACATAGGTATTGGCGTGATGGGCGGCCGCGACCGTGACCGCGCCGAGCAGGTCCACCACGTTGGCGTCGTGGCGGCGGGCGGCCGGCTCGAGCAGGGTGACGTGGGCGGGCAGCCGGACGTGCGGTGGAATCCACCCGCTCGCTAGGTCGGTGACCAGCAGCGTGGTGATGCCGTCGTCGCGCAGCCCCGCCGCCCAGGACAGGCGGGGTTCCTGCCGGGCTACCGCGTCGACGAGTCGCTGCAGCCGCTGCTGTTCGGCCGCCCGACTGGATGCGGCGCCGGCGGTCGCGCCCGCGGCCGCCGATACCGCCGATGCGTTCGCCAGCGTCGAGGAGCCCGCGCCGGCCTGGCCGGCCGCGGCCGACGCGGCGCTGCGCTCCACCGGGGAGACCAGCGTGCCGCCCGCCGATGGCGACGATGCCGGCGAGGGGGCCACCGGCGCGCCGGAGACCGGGCCGGTGGGCGCGGACGGCACCGATGGCGCCGCCAAGACCGGTGGGCGTAGATCGGAACCGTAGGCGGGCAACGACCCGGAGGGGACCGACGGCCCGCCGGTCGCCGCGGACGACCACGAGCCACCCGTCATGACCGCCGGTGCGACCGGAGCGGCGCCGCCTGCGGCCGACGGGGCCGGCGCGGCGGCCGGCGGCGCGTCGACGGGAGGCGTTGCCGCGATGAAGGCGCCGGCGCTGGGGACGGTCGGCGCTACCGGCGGTGTGCCCGCCGGGGTTTGCGGCGCCCCCGTCTCCATCGCTTGCAGCGCGTTCGCCGAAAAGGCTTGTCCGCCAGGCCCTGTCGCCTGGCCGGTCGCCAACCCAGAGGCGAACGATTGCGCCAGGTTGGGCTGCCCGCCCGGGCCGAGGCCCAGCCCCGACGGCGCCATCGCCGCAGGCGCGCCGTGTACGCCAGGGACGCCCGACGGGACAGTTCCCGAGGCGGCGGAGAACGACGGGGCAGGGGCAACGCCCGTAGCACCACCTCCTGGTACCTGGCCGCCAGGAACGGTGGCATTCCCGAATGCGGCTGGTGCCGCATTCGGGCTTCCGCCCGACGCTCCCTGCCCACCGTGAATTCCACTCTCTCCAAATCCTGATGGCTGCGCTGTCGGACCGATGTGACTGGGCGCTGACTTCGCATGAATACCACTGTCTCCCAGCTTTCCTGGACTTGTCAGCGCCATTCCGAGGTCGTCCTTACCTATCGCCGGGGGCGCCGCAGCATCATCAGTGTTAAAGCCGTTTGCTCGCGCCCAACTCCGAGCATCGCCACCGACACCGTCAGCATCAAGAATCTTCTGCGTGGCCGCCATCATCTTGTCGACCGCGTCGCGGCTAGCGTTCGCGGCATCGGCATTACAGCGCAACTGGACTGCTTGTATTTCAGCTAACTTCTCCGGAGGCAGCTTTTTCGACGCCAGAATCTGGTTGATCTCGTTGTTGCCTGTATTGGCTATCTCTGACAACCTGCTTCGCAAATAATCGGTGGCGTCCGCAGCGGAATTGAATGCCGATGCCTTAGCCTGATATTTCTCAGCGAGGTCTAGGTGAAATTTTTCACCCTGTTGGAACCGATCTATAAGATCGTCTGCCGTATGGCCTTGGTTGTGGGCAGCGAACAACGTCCACTGAGTCCGCAGGGTCTGCGAATAAGCCTGCTGCTCGACGCATGCTTCACTCCAATGTTGAGCGCCAGCCCGTAAGGCCGTCGACGGCGCCGGCCACCAGGGTCCGATTAGGGCCGCTGTCCAAGTTCCCGCCGGAAGGTCAACTCCCACCGCATACCTTTTTCGTTGCGACTTTTGTTGCGATGTTGTTGGCGTGCGGGTTGGCTTCTGCGCTCCGGCCTTCGGCGACAACTACCGACGCCGTTGCGAGAGCCGCAACTGCCATCAACAAACGCGAACGTGTCCATGCTCCCAACGGGTATTGGGAGGGCGTGATCCTTGCCGGACGATGGACGGCTGGGCGCCGATAAAGGCCTGGAGGCATTTCAGCCACGATGTGCCCTCCCTCAATCAGAACGTCCTGTCTAGTGCGTGACACGCCGGCTACTCCCGCTGCTCTAATAGTGGAGCAGGCCACGGGAAGACAGCAATTCACCGCTGACGAACCACTCTGGGGTCACAGCAAGCTCTGAACGGGACGGACCAGATCCGGCACTCATAACTTGGCAGGTGCACTCAAGCGCGCACCCCTACCGAAAGAAGCCTGCCAGGTCGCAGCGGTCCATCACATTCGAGGAACGTCTTACGCTCGGTGCGAGGATAGTGATTCGCCCAAACCCCTTCATCGCTGTCTAGCGGGCGGCGAAGTACGCGTGGCCGCAGCCTCAACCGCCGCAGACCCTTTTCATCTCAGAATCCTTGGCATTCACGTCGTTAGCCGCTGAGCGCCAAACGGGATCGTCGCGTGTCTGCACCAAGCTGGCAGTTGCTTGGGCGTGGCTATACGCCGCGGCCAATGCAAGTGCAGCAGCTCGATCGGCGGCTGATAGCTCGGGGCTAGTTCGCACTGCCTGTTCCAGTATGACCGCAGCATTTACAGTCGAGATTCCTGCAAAAGCAGGATTATCACCGTTGGTGTCAATCTGAACTGCGCGCGATGCAAGCTTGTAGCTGTCGCACAACTTCTGATGCGCAGCCGCCGTCTGCTCTGCCGTGTACGAGGGCGTCGTTGAGGTGGTCGAGGAAACCGTTGACGAACCACCGGTAGGCCGTGTCAGCGCGACCACCAGAGCCGCACCGCCCAGCAGAACAGCCACCGCGGCCAAGGCGACCGCCGGCCATGTCCTCGAACGAGACGGCTGAGGAGGAAAAGCTGGCGCCCACTGCGTCGGATTCGGCGGCCCCGTCATTGGCCCCTGCCCAGGGGCCGGCGGCAAATCCCCCACCATGCTTCCTCCTAAGTGTCTGCAATCGCCCTTCGAGACCGTATCCCGAATACTCGGCTCCAATAGTTGAACAGCTAACGGCGTAACGAGCAATCACCGCGACTCCGGGTGGTTGCGGTCCAGCAGCCGTGAAAGCGTCGCTGCCCCCGATTCTCGGCGAGAACGCAGTCCGTGGTTGACGGTGCATGGGTCCCCTGCGATCCCGATGGCACGACGAACAGACAAGCGTCGTAAGGCTTTTAGTGCCTCAGGGGCACAATGGTCGAGCCGATCCGATAAAGGATCGGCCTCCACCCCAACTTTCAAGCGTTCGATGGTGACGGGCTGGAACTGGGTCGCAGCGCGCGCATTTCGGTCGCGTTCTGCTGATCTATGTTGGTGAAACTGTTGGCCGCGTGGTGCGCCTTGGTGCCAACACCGGTCAGCGTCTCGCTGTGCGCCTGCAGGTTGTTGACGTGTTGTTCGTGCGCGACCGCGACGGCGCTATGGAATGCGTCGGCGGCGGCGAAGTCACCGAACATCCCGGACGCTACGGTCCCGCCCGCCAGTTGATCGGCCCCGTTCCGGGCGTGCCCGCCCGCGCGATGGGACTGGTTGCCTCCGGAGTGCAAAAGGTCGGTATCGACGAACATCAGCACTCCTTCCCTGCGTCGAACCTTTGCATTAAGCCTTGTGATCAGGCTAAACGCGGCGCACCGGGCGGTCAATTCACCCCAATGCCGGCCGGTCACCAGACACCCACACCCCGCCCAACGGCCAACGGCCGCTAGAACCCGTGCCCATTGGTGACCGAGCGTGCCGGCCGCTCCCATTCCGGATCGACCACCACCGGCATACGGATCTCCACCCGCGGCAGCGACAGCGTCCCCAACGGAGTGTGCACCCGGCCGAGAATGGACACCCGCGCCGCGTCTCGGTCGCGAGCCAGCATGCCCTCCGCCGCCAACTGGTCGCCGCGGCCGGTGACGATCTCGGTCATGTTGTGCAGCGCCTCGCTGCCCACGTCATAGTAGTGCGAGTGGTCGGTGAACCACGGCATGACGCTGTGCGAACCGGCAACTTCGGCGCGGAACCGCACGGCCTCGAAACCGGCATGCGCCGGGTCGGTGCCCAGCCCGGCCAGCGGACCCAGCGGACCGCCCAGCGTCTCGTTGAGCCCATTGGGCAGACCGCGACCCGACTCGCCGATCCAGCTGATCGCATCGGTTGACGCCGCACCCACATACAGCCTGCCGCCGTCGAGGTGAAAGTCCGCGGCGCCGTGCGCCAGATCCGTGCCCGGGCAACCGGTTAGCACCGCGTCGTTGGCGCGCATACCGCTGTTGGCGAACGCGTCGGCCACGGTCGTCGACCCGTAGGAATGGCCGATGACCGTCACATGAGCCCGGCTTCCCGCGTCGTGTGTGGCGGCCAGCCCATTGACGTCGCCTGCCAACAGCACACCGGCCTGCCGCGCCCTCCAGGGCGTGCCGACCTGTTCCAATTTCGCCGGGTCGGTCACGGCCTGCTCCCAGTGCGAATCGTCGAATTCCGGTGCGTCATAACCCATCCAGGCCAGCGCCGCGGTGGCGTGGTGGGGGTCGGCCCGCTGCGCTTGCGTGTAGAGGTTGATGGCGTCGTCGGCTCCGTCGGACATCCACCCGCCGCGCACGCTGCTGTTGGTGCCCGGCACGACGACTGCGGTGTTGCGGGACTTGTCCGGGTTGCCGATGGCGATGCCCGCCCTGCCCTTGCCCGCGAACGCCAGCGGGTCGTAGGCCCACAGCATCAGCGCCAACCCGGGGTCGCACGCTTTGTTGAGGCAGTCGTTGGTCTTCACCGCGTTCTGGTACCGGACGATGTCGGTGGCGCAGAGCCCGTAGGACGCCGGGTTGCTGAACATGTCGATATCCCTGTTGTGGAGCGCGTTGTCGCGCAGTGCCTCAACCGATACACCTCGCACTCGGGCGACGGCTTCGACCTTGCTCAGGTCGTCAGTCATCGTCGCCCGATTGACCGAGTCACGCGCCTCGGCGGGAATACCGTTGAGATTGCCCAACTCCTGCGGATGCTGATCGATCAACAAACGCTGTTGAGCGGCACTCAGCGAATCCCACCACCACTTGACCTGCTCAGGGCTGGTGTCGGCGGGCGGGATCGACAACTCGTCGACGCCCCTGACGTCCGCCGGGTCGACACCGTCGGCCTGCAGGCGTGCCAGCGCGCTGTGCAGGAGCCGGGAATAGCTCTCCCGAATCTGTCCGAGCACCAACGTGATTGCCTTGGTCTCGGTGACGGCGCTGTAGCGCAGCTCCTCGGCCGCGCAGTGATCGGCCTCCTCGAGGGCCTGGCCGATCTCGTCGTCGATGGCCGCGAGGTCATATTCCAGCGCTTCGATGTACCACGTGGACGTGCGTTGGGATTCGGCCAGCACCGCGGCGATGGTCTCCAAATCGGTTGCAATCCGCGGCAATTGCCGGCCCTCCACGGCTAACGCCCGGGTGACGCGCTGCACCTCGGCGGAGTCGTTGATCGGCAGCGCGCCGTTTCGGTGATTCCACGACGCCTCGAACCGACCTCGGGCCGCCGCAAACGCGACGTCGGCCTCCGCGGTGCTCATCCCCGCGTCATGGAACGCCCGGGCCAGGGAGGCGATCTGCGCCGGACGGCCAGCCTGCAGGCCCGAGTCGATCGACCACGGATCACCGCGGGCCTCGGTGACCAGAAACGGAATGCTCAAGTGGCGCAGCTGCATCGGCCGTATCCCCGGCGCGACGCCGCGTCAGATCACCACGCCGTACTCACAATGCGTTGGCGCCGTCGGCGAGACCGTCACCGTCGGTGTCAGTCAGCCGGACGTTCCATTTGCCATCACCGTCGGTGTCGACGTATCCGGTCACACCGGTCTCGTCGGTGCGCAGAACCCGGTCGGCCAGCCCGTTGCCGTCGGTATCGACGAGCCGGGCATCAAGGCGGCCGTGGCCGTCGAAGTCGACCATGGGCCCGCCGGTGTGCTCGATGCCGTCGAGGCCGAACCAACGCAGCTGGCCGTTGCGGTCCACGGCCACCGCCCACGTTCCCGAACCGTCGTCGGTGAAATAGGCCTCGGGCGTGCCGTCGTTGTCGAGATCCAGCACGGCGTGATCGACGAGGCCGTCCCCGTCCAGATCCGCCAGTGCATCGTCGCGCAGCCCGTCGTGGTCGAAATCCAGCCCGATCGATTCGAAACGGCCGTCGCCGTCAAGGTCGAGGTCGGGTTGACCGTGCCAGATCGCGGCCGCGCCGCCGTCGCCTGCCAAGCAATAGTCCACAAATTGTCGGACGCGCGGCCGCGGCTACCCGTTCCCGCGAGATCGCCACCAGGACAGCAGTTCTGCGGTCGCCTCGTCGGGATCCAACGGTCCCCGCTCCAGCCGCAGCTCCTTCAGGAACCGCCACGCCTCCCCGACCTGAGGGCCGGCCGGGATGCCCAGGATCTCCATGATCTGGTTGCCGTCCAAATCGGGGCGCACCCGCGCCAAGTCTTCTCGGGCGGCCAGCTCGGCGATGCGCGCCTCGAGCCTGTCATAGCTTGCCTGCAGCCGGGCGGCCCGGCGCTTGTTGCGGGTGGTGCAGTCGGCGCGCACGAGTTTGTGCAGCCGCGGCAGCAGCGGCCCGGCATCGGTGACGTAGCGGCGCACCGCCGAATCGGTCCACTTGCCGTCGCCGTAGCCGTGGAACCGCAGATGCAGGTACACCAGCTGCGAGACGTCGTCGACCATCTGCTTCGAATACTTCAAGGCGCGCAACCGTTTTCGGACCATCTTGGCGCCGACCACCTCGTGGTGGTGAAAACTCACGCCGCCGTTGGGCTCGTGGCGTCGGGTGGCGGGCTTGCCGATGTCGTGCAGCAGCGCGGCCCAGCGCAGCACCAGATCCGGGCCGTCGTCTTCGAGGGCGATCGCCTGACGCAACACGGTCAGCGAGTGCTGGTAGACGTCCTTGTGCTGGTGGTGTTCGTCGATGGCCATCTGCATGCCGCCGATCTCGGGCAGCACCACCTCACCCATTCCGCTGTGCACCAGCAGATCGATCCCGGCCACCGGATCGTCGCCGAGCACCAGCTTGTCCAGCTCGGCGGCCACCCGTTCCGCGCTGATCCGGGCCAGCTGCGGGGCCATCCGCTCGATCGCTTCGCGCACCCGGGGCGCGACGGTGAAGCCGAGTTGCGACACGAACCGGGCCGCGCGCAGCATCCGCAACGGATCGTCGCCGAACGACTCCTCCGGTGTGGCCGGGGTGTCCAGCACCCGCTGGCGCAGCGCCGCCAATCCGCCCAGGGGGTCCAGGAATTCGCCCGGCCCGTCGGGCGTGATCCGCACCGCCATGGCGTTGGCCGTGAAATCGCGGCGCCACAGGTCGTCCTCGAGGCGATTACCGAAGCGCACCTGGGGATTTCGGGACACCTGGTCATAGGTGTCGGCGCGAAAGGTGGTGATCTCCAGGCGGCGGTCGCCCTTGCCGACCCCGACGGTGCCGAACTCGATTCCGGTGTCCCACAGGTTGTCGGCCCACCGCCGCAGGATTTGCTGCACCTGCTCGGGGCGCGCGTCGGTGGTGAAGTCCAGGTCGGGGCTCAACCGGCCCAGCAGGGCATCGCGCACCGAACCGCCGACGAGGTAGAGCTGGTGGCCCGCGGCGTCGAACGCAGGACCCAGCTCGCGCAGCATCGGCGCATGCTTGTTGAGCGCGACCGCGGCGGCGGTCAGCAGCTCGGCATCCTGGGCGGCGTCAGGCACGTTCGACCAGCCTAGTCGGACCTGCACCAAAAGCCGGTGTGAGGAGCCTCGCACGGGATCAAAGGTGAATTGACCCGGCGCGGAGTCTCAGTAGCCTTACGCGCAGCGAGAAGGGTGAACGGCGGGACGTTGCGGTGCATCTCCGATACATAAGCAAGGCCGCACTGATTATGTTCGCGGGCGGAGACCCGTGGAAGATCAACGCCACACTGCAGAGCGGCCGGCCGGCCCAGATCTCAAACCTTGCAAAAGCGTTTCATGACGCCGGACGATCCACGGGAGAAGCCGAAGCCGCGTTCAACCTGGCGCGGGGTCGCTTCGAGCAGGCTTGGACACACGAGAACGGCGAGAATCCGATCAACGGCTCGGCCGAGGTTCAACGGACCACGACCTCACTCGGGGTACAAGCAGCTCAATTACCGGAAATCGGAGCCGATCTGGAGAAGGTCGCGGCCGCACTGGCCGAGGCCCAACGGTCGGGAAGGGGCGAGATTTCTTCGCTCGAAGGCGCGCTGCAAGATCTCGACGATCAAGTCGGTGAGGCGGTCGAGCTGGAGAAGAACCCTCAGTTGACGGCTTCGGAGAGGCAGTTGCTCAATCACTACATCGACGGACTCGAGAAGCATGCGATCGATGACACCAAGGCATCAGTAGCCAATCTGACGCGAATCCGCGATCAATATTCTCAGCAGCTGCACACTTCTATGGCCAACCTGCGTAAGCAGGACGGGTACGACCCGCCAATCCAGGCATTCGACGGCGACGTTCCGGAATCGCCCTCGCAGGACCAACGTCGTCACAACCAGATCGAGGCCTTCAAACAGGTCTTTGGCCGTGAACCATCTTCGGCCGCAGACTGGGAGACCGCTGCCGCGCTGGATTCGCAGACCTATGACTCCAAGTTCAACGGCGCCAAATCGGAGATCCGGGTGGTCAGGATCCGCCCGGTACCCGGGCAGGGAGTGGTCCGTGTCTCGCAGTGGATCGAACAACGCGATGTAAGAAGCTTTCCGCCTTGGAAGCGAGATCTTGGGAACAACCGCGGGGCCAATCCCAATTTCGACCCAGAGGATACCAAGGTAACCACATACATCGACTACGAAAATGGCATCGTTGTCTTGAGGCAGAATCCTTCCGTCGAAGAGAATTCGACAGGCGGGCCAGGCCCCGTGAAGGTCGGCATTCCGAAAGGCAGCGTGACGCAGCTTCCCGATGGATCGGTCCGGATTAAGTACGACGCCGGTAATCCTTTCGCGCCAGGCATCTCCGCCGATCCCAAGGGACCCCTTATGGACCACACGGTGACGGTCAACGGTGACCTGGTCTTCACCCCGGCGCCGGAAGGTGTGCAGGTGAATGGCACGCGCAGCAATTACCCCTCCTTGGAGGTGTATCAAGATCGGCCAGGCGGCACGACGCACACGGTGCTTACCGACCCGGCGCGATCCGGCAGCTCAGACGGACCCCTGTTGAATTTGCCCCGGCACCACGACGTAGGTCCGCTCGGCGGTAAGGCATTCGCGCCGTTCGACACCGGCCGATGGAATCCAAAGTACGATGTGCCGACTCCCCTACCTGCCACCGACTTTGGACCAGTCACCGACATCCCTTCTGTGCCCCCTCTGCCCACAGGCAGTGCAGTTCCCGCTTGATCACGAAGTCAGGACGACTAGTTATGCGCTCTTCGGCTCGCGAGCCATTCTTTGATGCTGAGGCGTGGCGTATAGCGACCGTATCTGCACCATTTGTCGTGCAAGGTGTCTTGGCGTTGCTGATGCTCACCTTATGGCTGTTGGGTGAGGGGCCGTTCAAAACGCATAGTGCGTACGCGGGCGAACGCGCCTGGATGGTGACTGCGTCGCTGATCGCCTCGGCGGTGTCTTTGTCGATCAGCGTCCCACTGGCGTGGACGCCGTCCTCACGACGTCGCGGTATCTCGCTCAGCCTCGCCGGCTGTTCCGCCCTTGTACTCGTCGGCGGCGTCCTTTACGCCTACCTGACCATGCGATGAAAGGGGTATGCCGGTGGATGGAGCGCCTTCTGCCCAATTGAATGGCCGTTACGGGCCGCTCAGTTTTCTAGTCACCCTTGCGCATATCCTCGTGATTGACTTTGCAACTTGGCTTTTCATGCCCTGGCTGATCTTGGTTCTTCTAGCGGTACCTGTATTGCTTGCGTATGCGGTAATTGGTGCCTTCGTTGCGCGAGGCCGCGGCAAGACCGGCCAGATCGGCCGCGGGATGCTTTGGGGTAGCGTCTCGGCGCCGTTGTCGGTATTAATCTTCGTTCCAGTCTGGCTCATTGCCCAAGCGATCGGCCCGATCTGACGAGACGCCTTCCGCCGGGTCCTCCCACGCCCACCCAGCGGCGAGTATGTCCAGGAGAACATGCCGTGCCAGCTACTATCGCTTGGGTGTCGGACGGCGAACAAGGCAAACCACGTCGGCGCCGGGGGCGGCGCCGCGGTCGTGGTGCTGCAACGTCGTCGGAGAAACAGACCAACGGTCAACTGACCGGCGACTCGACCGCCACCAAGCCCCGCCGATCCCGTGCCGCTCGCCGCGCCCCGGATCGGCTGCGCACCGTGCACGAAACCTCCGCCGGCGGCCTGGTCATCGACGGCCTGGACGGACCCCGAGAATCGCAGGTCGCCGCCCTGATCGGGCGCATCGACCGGCGCGGCCGGATGCTGTGGTCGCTGCCCAAAGGACACATCGAGCTCGGTGAGACCGCCGAACAGACCGCGATCAGAGAGGTAGCCGAAGAGACCGGCATCCGGGGCAGCGTGCTGGCCGCGCTGGGCCGCATCGACTACTGGTTCGTCACCGACGGCCGGCGCGTGCACAAGACCGTGCACCACTATCTAATGCGCTTCTCCGGCGGGGAACTCTCCGACGAGGACCTCGAGGTCGCCGAGGTCGCCTGGGTGCCGATGCGCGAGCTGCCGTCCCGGCTGGCCTACGCCGACGAACGCCGGCTGGCCCGGGTCGCCGACGAGCTGATCGACAAGCTGCAAAGCGACGGCCCGGCCGCGCTTCCGCCGCTGCCGCCCAGCTCCCCGCGCCGCCGCCCGCAGACGCATTCCCGGACAAGGCATTCGGAGACGCGGCATTCGGACAAACCGGCCACCGGCCGGAAGAACGGCCACGGACCGGGGCCGTGACGGCGCCGCGTTTGTGTTGGGCCGGCGGGTTGCGCATTGCCGCCGTGCTCGGCGTCCTGGCCGGGCTAGCGGTGCTCACCGGGCCGGTGACACCGCGCGCGGTCGCCGGCGAGCCGGGTGTGACGCCGTTCGTCCGGGTGCGCATCGACCAGGTCACCCCCGACGTCGTCACCACCACCAGCCCGCCCGTCGTCACGGTCAGCGGCATGGTGACCAACATCGGCGACCGGCCCGTCCGCGACGTCATGGTCCGCCTCGAGCACGCCGGCCCGGTCACCGCGTCGGCGGGTTTGCGCACCAGTCTGGACGGCGACACCGACCAGTACCAGGCCGCCGCCGACTTTCTCACCGTCGCACCCGAACTGCAGCGCGGGCAGGAGGTCGGCTTCACCCTGTCCGCGCCGCTGCGCGCGCTGACCAAGCAGTCGCTGGGCGTCGAGAAGCCCGGCATCTATCCCGTCCTGGTCAACGTCAACGGCACGCCCGACTACGGCGCGCCCGCGCGGCTGGACAACGCGCGCTTCCTGCTGCCCGTGGTGGGGGTGCCGCCGGACCGCGCCGACGACCTCGGCTCGGCCGTCGCACCCGACACCTCCAAACCGGTGGGGATCACCATGCTGTGGCCACTGGCCGACCGGCCCCGGCTGGCGCCCGGCGTGCCGGGCGGCACCATCCCCGTCCGCCTGGTCGACGACGACCTGGCCACCTCGCTGGCCAGCGGTGGCCGGCTCGACATCCTGCTGGCCGCGGCCGAGGTCGCCACCAGCCACGACGTCGACCCCGACGGCGCCGTCGGCCGCGCGCTGTGCCTGGCGGTCGACCCGGATCTGCTGGTCACCGTCAACGCCATGACCGCGGGCTACGTCGTCTCCGACTCCCCCGACGGGCCGGCCCAACTGCCCGGCACCCCCACCCACCCGGGCACCGGGCAGGCCACCGCGACCGAATGGCTCAACCGGCTGCGGGCGCTGGCGCACCGCACCTGCGTGGCCCCGCTGCCCTACGCGCAGGCCGACCTCGATGCCCTGCAGCGCGTCAATGACCCGGGCCTCAGCAACACCGCCCTCACCAGCGTCAACAGCATCGTCGACAAGATCCTGGACGTCCCCTCCACCCGCGGCGCCACGCTGATGCCCGACGGGCGGCTGACCGGCCGGGCGGTCAAACTGCTCGGCGCCAACCAGACCACCGTCGCGGTCACCGCCGCCGACCTGTCGGCCGGCGACGCCCAGGGCTCCTCGGAGACCAGCGTCGACACCGCGCCGCGGCGGGTGTCCCCGCAGGTCGTGGCGGCGCCGTTCGACCCGGCCGTCGGGGCCGCGCTGGCCGGCGCCGGCGTCAACCCCGAAGTGCCGACCTACCTCGACTCGTCGCTGACCGTTCGGCTGGCTCACGATTCGGTGACCGCCCGCCGCCAGGACGCGCTGGGCTCCATGTTCTGGCACGCGCTGCGCCACGACGACACCCCCCGCACCCAGCTCCTGGTCCCCCCGGCGACCTGGAATCTGCAGGCCGACGATGCGCAGGTGATCTTGACCGCGCTGACCACCAGCATCCGCTCCGGTCTGGCGGTGCCGCGCCCGCTGCCGGCGGTGATCGGCGAAGCCACCCAGGCCGCACAAACCGGCGGCCCACCGGCGAACCAGGTCAGCGCGGACGGCTCGACCCGCGGGCAGTTCAACGACGACGTCACCGGCGCGATCACCGGTCAGGTCGGCCGGCTGTGGGGGCTGACGTCGGCGCTGATGACCGACGACCGCACCGGGCTGACCGGCGTGCAGTACACCGCGCCGCTGCGCGAGGACATGCTGCGCGCGCTGAGCCAATCCGAACCGCCGGACAGCCGCAACGGGCTGGCCCAGCAGCGACTGGCGGTGGTCGGCAAGACGATCAACGACCTGTTCGGCGCCGTGACGATCGTCAACCCGGGCGGCTCCTACACCCTGGCCACCGAGCACAGTCCGCTGCCGCTGGCGCTGCACAACGGCCTGGCCGTGCCGATCCGGGTGCGGGTGCACGTGGACGCCCCGCCCGGCATGAACGTCACCGACGTCGGGGTGATCGAGCTGCCGCCGGGGTACCTGCCGCTGCGGATCCCTATCGAGGTTAACTTCACCCAGCGGGTCGCGGTCGACGTGACCTTGCGGACCGCCGACGGGATGCGGCTGGGCGAGCCGGTGCGGTTGTCGGTGCACTCCAACGCCTACGGCAAGGTGCTGTTCGCCATCACCCTGTCCGCCGCGGCGGTGCTGGTGCTGCTGGCGGGCCGGCGGCTGTGGCACCGCTTCCGCGGCCAGCCCGATCGCGCCGACCTGGACCGCCCCGATCCCCCCGATGCCCGGCACGCCGCCCAGCCCGACCTCGCCGACCCGCGCGTCGAACAAGAGCACCGCGTATGAACCCCGCCTACCGGCAGGCCGCACCGCACCACCGCCGCCTGCCCGAGCCGCCGCGGCGTCCCCGCATGTCGGGCTCCCCGCCGACCGGGCCGCTGCCGCCCGTCCCCGCCGGAATCGACCGGCGCCGCCCGGAGCTGTCGGACTCGGCGCTGGTGTCGCGGTCGTGGGCGATGGCGTTCGCGACGTTGGTCAGCCGTCTCACCGGCTTCGCCCGGGTGGTGCTGCTGGCCGCGATCCTGGGCGCGGCGCTGTCCAGCGCGTTCTCAGTGGCCAATCAGCTGCCCAACCTGGTGGCGGCCCTGGTGCTGGAGGCGACGTTCACCGCGATCTTCGTGCCGGTGCTGGCCCGCGCCGAGCAGAGCGACCCCGACGCCGGCGCCGCGTTCGTGCGGCGCCTGGTCACGCTGACGACCGCGCTGCTGATCGTCGCGACGGCGCTGTCGGTGGCGGCCGCCCCGCTGCTGGTACGGCTGATGCTGGGCCGCACCCCGCAGGTCAACGAGCCGCTCACCGTCGCCTTCGCCTACCTGCTGCTGCCCCAGGTGCTGGCCTACGGGCTCACTTCGGTGTTCATGGCAATCCTGAACACCCGCAACGTGTTTGGGCCGACGGCGTGGGCGCCGGTGGTCAACAACGTCGTCGCCCTCGCCACCCTGGCGGTGTACGCGCTGGTGCCCGGCGAGCTGTCGGTGGATCCGGTGCGGATGGGCAACGCCAAGCTGCTGGTGCTGGCGGTCGGCACCACGCTGGGCGTGTTCGCCCAGACCGGGGTGCTGCTGGTGGCGCTGCGCCGCCAGCACGTGGACCTGCGTCCACTGTGGGGAATCGACCAGCGGCTCAAGCGATTCGGCACCATGGCCGCCGCCATGGTGCTCTACGTGCTGATCAGCCAGCTCGGCCTGGTGGTCGGAAACCAGATCGCCAGCACCGCAGCCGCTTCCGGCCCGGCGATCTACAACTACACCTGGCTGGTGCTGATGCTGCCGTTCGGCATGATCGGCGTGACGGTGCTGACCGTGGTGATGCCGCGGCTAAGCCGCAACGCCGCCGCCGACGACACCCGGGCCGTGCTGGCCGACCTGTCGCTGGCCACCCGGCTGACCCTGATCACGCTGATCCCGATCGTGGCGTTCATGACCGTCGGCGGCCCCGCGATGGGCAGCGCGCTGTTCGCCTACGGCCACTTCGGCGACGTCGACGCCGGCTACCTGGGCGCCGCGATCGCCCTGTCCGCGTTCACCCTGATCCCCTACGGCCTGGTGCTGCTGCAGCTGCGGGTGTTCTACGCCCGCGAACAGCCCTGGACCCCGATCGTGATCATCCTGGTCATCACGGCGGTCAAGATCCTCGGTTCGGTGCTGGCGCCGCACCTCACCGGCGACCCCAAGCTGGTGGCCGGCTTCCTCGGTCTGGCCAACGGCGTCGGCTTCCTGGCCGGCGCGGTCATCGGCTACGTCCTGCTGCGCCGCACGCTGCTGCCGGGCGGCGGCCACCTGATCGGGGTCGGCGAGGTGCGCACCATCCTGGTCACGCTGACCGCCGCCATGCTGGCCGGACTGGTCGCGCACGTGGCCGACCGGCTGCTGGGGCTGGGTGCGCTGACGGCGCACGGCGGCGGCGCCGGCTCGCTGCTGCGCCTGCTGGTGCTGGCGCTCATCATGGTGCCGATCACGGCCGCGGTGATGCTGCGCGCGCAGGTTCCCGAAGCCCGGGCCGCCCTGGACGCCGTCCGCTTCCGCATCACGGGCCGGGGACCGCGGCCCCGCAAACCCGCTGCGCCGGATCGATCGTCTCACCGGCGCCCGGTCACGTACCCTGAGCAGAGGAATTCGTCCCCGCCTGGGGTAAATGCGGTCCAGGAGCCGATCCGGCGCAGGCCTCCGGAGCGGGCAAACCGAGCCCGGCTAGTGAAAGGACCGGAGGTGACCGACCGCCCGATGGAGAGCGCCGCATCCAGCGCCGGGCCCGGCACAGGGTCGGGTGCTCCGCGGCCGGTCGCCGACGACTTCCAGCCCGACATTCCCGCCGACCAGCCCGACCGCCCCCGCAAGGCCGACCCGCGGCCCGCCGACCAGAAAAACGGCGACGTCGGGACCCGCCGCGGCCCGTTCGACGTGCCCCGCGAGCGCACCGCCGACTCGTCGACCGACGACGTCCACCTGGTCCCCGGCGCCCGCATCGCCGGCGGCCGGTACCGGTTGCTGGTGTTCCACGGCGGCGCCCCGCCGCTGCAGTTCTGGCAGGCCCTCGACACCGCCCTGGACCGGCAGGTGGCGCTGACCTTCGTCGATCCCGACCGCGCCCTGCCCGACGAGGTGCTGCAGGAGATCCTGTCCCGCACGCTGCGGCTCAGCCGCATCGACAAGCCCGGCATCGCCCGGGTGCTCGACGTGGTGCACACCGGCTCCGGCGGCCTGGTGGTCTCCGAGTGGATCCGCGGCGGATCGCTGCAGGAGGTCGCCGACACCGCGCCGTCACCGGTGGGCGCGGTGCGGGCCATGCAGTCGCTGGCCGCCGCCGCCGACGCGGCGCACCGCGCCGGTGTCGCCCTGTCGATCGATCACCCGAGCCGGGTGCGGGTCAGCATCGAAGGCGACGTGGTGCTGGCCTACCCGGCGACCATGCCCGACGCCAACCCGCAGGACGACATCCGCGGCATCGGGGCCGCGCTGTATGCGCTGCTGGTCAATCGGTGGCCGCTGGCCGAGAGCGGGGTGCGCAGCGGGCTCGCACCGGCCGAACGCGACTCCTCGGGCAACCCGCTCGAACCGATGGCCATCGACCGCGACATCCCCTTCCAGATCTCCGCGGTCGCCGTCCGGGCGGTCCAGGATGACGGCGGAATCCGCAGTGCCTCAACGCTTTTGAACCTGCTTCAGCAGGCCACCGCGGTCGCCGACCGCACCGAGGTGCTCGGGCCGATCGACGATTCGCCCTCGCCGTCGACGGCGCTCATCTCGCCCGGGAACGATCCTGCGACCTTCGCGCGGCGGCGGCGCAACGTGCTCATCGGGGTGGGCGCCGGCCTGGCCGTCCTCGTCGCGGCGCTGCTGGTGCTGGCGTCGATCGTGAGCAAGATCTTCGGCAACGTCGGCGGCGGCCTCAACAAGGACGAGCTGGGCCTCAATGGGCCCTCGTCGTCCACGTCGGCGCCGCAGACCACCACGTCCGCGGCCGCCGGCAGCGTCGTCAAACCCACCCGGGCCAGCGTCTTCTCCCCCGACGGCGACGCCGACAACCCCGGCACCGCCGGCCAGGCGATCGACGGCGATCCCTCCACCGCCTGGGCGACCGAGGTCTACACCGACGCCGTGCCGTTCCCCAGTTTCAAACAGGGCGAGGGCCTGATCCTGCAGCTGCCCAGCCCGACCGTGGTCGGCCAGGTCAGCATCGACACCCCCAGCACCGGGACCAAGGTGGAGATCCGGGCCGCGTCGTCCCCGACACCGGCCGGCCTCAACGACACGACCGTGCTGGCCCCGGCCTTCACCCTCAAGCCGGGCCACAACGTCATCCCGGTGCGGGCCGGTTCGCCGACGTCGAATCTGCTGGTGTGGATCTCGACGCTGGGCACCACCAACGGCAAGAGCCAGGCCGGATTTTCCGAGATCACGGTCCAGGCCGCGTCCTGAATCCCGGCGCGTCGCAAGCACTCACATGAGCGCCGGCGAGTGAAGTGCCGCGGGATACCCGATTGGTTACTGTCCGGCCGTGGGCTTCGGAAGAAACGGCAACGGTGACCGCAGCGACGCCGAGCTGCTGGCAGCCCACGTGGCCGGCGACCGGTACGCCTTCGGCGAGCTGTTCGTCCGGCATCAGCGCCACCTGCACCGGCTGGCCCGGCTCACGACGCGCAGCCCCGAGGACGCCGAAGACGCGCTGCAGGACGCCATGCTCTCGGCACACCGCGGCGCGGGCGCGTTCCGGCATGACGCGGCCGTCGGCAGCTGGCTGCACCGCATCGTGGTGAACGCCTGCCTGGACCGGCTGCGCCGCACCAAGGCCCACCCGACGGTCCCGCTGGAAGACATCTATCCCGTCGCCGATCGCACGGCCCAGGTGGAGACGACGCTGGCGGTGCAGCGCGCCCTGATGCGGCTGCCGGTCGAACAACGCGCGGCGATCGTCGCCGTCGACATGCAGGGCTATTCGGTGGCCGACACCGCGCGGCTGCTCGGCGTTGCCGAGGGCACCGTCAAGAGCCGGTGCGCCCGCGCCCGGGTGCGGCTCGCCGAACTGCTGGGCTATCTCGATGCCGGGGCCCACGCCGCTGCCGAGGGCGCCGCCGGCCAGGCCTGACGGCGGCCCCGCACCGGCCGTCCGTGGCGATCACTGCGGCCATGACGGACACTGGGTCCGATGGCTACAGCGGGCAACGACGCGGCGGATCACCGCAACGCGGAATCCGACCCTCCGCTGACCGCCGAGCTGCTCGCCGACCTGCAGGCCGGCGTGCTCGACGACGCGGCCGCCGCCCGGGTCCGCCGACGAGTCCGCGCCGACCCGCACGCCGCCGACGTGCTCGACGCGTTGAACCGGGTTCGCCGCGAGGTCGCCGCCCTCGGCGCCGATCCGGCCTCGCCACCCGACCCTCCCCCGCAGGTCACCGCCCGCGTCGCCGCGGCGCTGCGCTCCGCCGAACCCGTCGGGGCCACCCCGCGGGCCGCTCATTCGGCCCGCCCGCCGCTGCGCACGGCCCGCGCCATTGCCGCGGTCGCCGGGTTGGGCGCGGCGCTGGCCGCGATCGGCGTCGGCACCGTGGCGTTGCTGCGCACGCCCGCACCCGCCCCCAGCACCCCTACCGACATCGAGCACATCACGGTGTCGACGCCGCCGATGCAGATCCCGCTCTCGCGCGCCGAGATCCTCGGCCTGCTCGACCGCAGCCCCGACTTCGGGCCGCTCAGCGACCCGGCCCGGCGCGCGTCGTGCCTGACCGGCCTGGGCTACCCGGCGTCCACGCCGGTGCTGGGGGCGCGTCCGGTCGCCATCAACGCCCGCCCCGGCGTGGTCCTGGTGATCCCCGGCGACAGCCCGCACGTCCTGACCGTCTACGCGGTCTCGGCGAACTGCAGCGCCGCCGACACCGGGCTGTTGGCCAACACCGAAGTGCCCCGCCCCTAATGTGGTGCAAGGGGTGCCGGCCGTGTTGTTCGCGACAGCGGGGAACAGCCATCCCTACCCTGGCGTTTATACCGATCCAGAGACCATCGCTCGAAAGGTTTTCATGACCGCCGACACTGTCCACGACGTGATCATCATTGGCTCGGGTCCCGCGGGCTACACCGCCGCGTTGTACACCGCGCGGGCGCAGCTGGCGCCGGTGGTGTTCGAGGGGACCTCGTTCGGTGGGGCGTTGATGACCACCACCGAGGTGGAGAACTACCCCGGTTTCCGCGACGGGATCACGGGCCCGGAGTTGATGGATCAGATGCGTGAGCAGGCGCTGCGGTTCGGCGCCGATCTGCGGATGGAAGACGTCGAGTCGGTGTCGCTGGCCGGTCCGGTCAAGTCGGTGACGACGGCCGAGGGTGAGACGGTGCGGGCGCGGGCGGTGATCCTGGCCATGGGCGCCGCCGCGCGGTATCTCGGTGTGCCCGGCGAGCAGGACCTGCTGGGCCGCGGTGTCAGTTCGTGTGCGACGTGCGACGGGTTCTTCTTCAAGGACCAGGACATCGCCGTCATCGGGGGCGGGGATTCGGCGATGGAGGAGGCCACGTTCTTGACGCGGTTCGCCCGCAGCGTCACGCTGCTGCACCGCCGCGAGGAGTTCCGGGCGTCCCGGATCATGCTGGAGCGGGCCCGCGCCAACGACAAGATCACCATCGTGACCAACAAGGCGGTCGAGGCGGTGGAGGGCTCGGAGACGGTGACGGGTTTGCGGTTGCGCGACACGGTCACCGGCGAGACGTCGACGTTGGCGGTCACCGGGGTGTTCGTGGCGATCGGTCACGACCCGCGTTCGGAGCTGGTGCGCGACGTGCTGGACACCGACCCCGACGGCTATGTGTTGGTGCAGGGCCGCACCACGGCCACCTCGATTCCGGGGGTGTTCGCCGCCGGGGACCTGGTGGACCGCACCTACCGTCAGGCCGTCACCGCCGCCGGCAGCGGTTGCGCGGCGGCCATCGACGCCGAACGCTGGCTCGCCGAACATGCCGAGTCCAGTGCGGCGGCGCAAGGCGATGCCACCGAATTCCCGGGCAGTACCGACACATTGATTGGAGCACCGCAATGACCGACGCCGAAAAGGCCATCGCCACAATAGAAGTCTCCGACGCATCGTTTTCCACCGATGTGTTGGCCAGCAATAAGCCTGTGCTGGTTGACTTTTGGGCGACATGGTGTGGTCCCTGCAAGATGGTTGCGCCGGTGCTCGAGGAAATCGCCAGCGAGCGCGGCGATCACCTCACCGTCGCCAAGCTCGACGTCGACGCCAACCCGGAAACCGCCCAAAACTTCCAGGTGGTCTCCATTCCCACCCTGATCCTGTTCAAGGACGGCCAGCCCGTGAAGCGGATCGTCGGCGCCAAGGGCAAGGCGGCGCTGCTGCGTGAGCTTTCCGACGCGGTTCCCAACCTCGGCTGATCTTCTTTTCATTTCGTCGCACCACGCCCCGCGGATGGCCTGGGGTTTTCCCGAATTCACGAAGCGTCTGCGACAATACGGTTAGCTGTTGCCGCTATGCGAGCCAGTCAGTTTGTCCCGGAGGGCCCTTGGTATGTCGAGTCCGCGCCGCGAATACGGCGACGCGCTGCGCTGTGGTGACCGCAGCGCTGCTGTGACCGAGATCCGGGCCACGCTCGCCTCGTTGGGGCTGCTGGCCAGCGCCGATGAGGATCTCAGCACCGGCCGGCACGTGGCCCTGGAACTCTTCGACGCCGAGCTCGACCAGGCCGTCCGCGCCTTTCAACAGCATCGCGGCCTGCTGGTGGACGGCATCGTCGGGGAAGCGACCTACCGGGCGCTCAAGGAGGCGTCCTACCGGCTCGGCGCCCGCACGCTGTATCACCAATTCGGCGCGCCGCTTTACGGCGACGACGTCGCGACGCTGCAGGCCCGGCTGCAGGATCTCGGTTTCTACACCGGCCTGGTCGACGGCTACTTCGGGTTGCAGACCCACAACGCTTTGATGTCGTATCAGCGTGAGTACGGGCTGTCCGCCGACGGCATCTGCGGCCCGGAAACGTTGCGCTCGTTGTACTTTCTGAGTTCGCGGGTCACCGGCGGATCGCCGCACGCGCTGCGCGAGGAGGAGCTGGTCCGCCGATCGGGCCCCAAACTGTCCGGCAAGCGAATCATCATCGACCCGGGCCGCGGCGGCGCCGACCACGGCATGATCATGCAGGGCCCGTCCGGCCCGATCAGCGAAGCAGATGTGTTGTGGGACTTGGCAAGCCGGCTCGAGGGCCGGATGACCGCGATCGGCATGGAGACCTTCCTGTCGCGGCCGGTCAACCGCAGCCCGCTGGATGCCGAACGCGCGGCCACCGCCAACAATGTCGGCGCCGACCTGATGATCAGCCTGCGCTGCGAAGCTCAAAAAAGCCCCGCCGCCAACGGGGTGGCATCCTTTCACTTCGGCAACTCGCACGGCTCGGTATCCACCATCGGGCGCAACCTCGCCGACTTCATCCAACGAGAAGTGGTGGCCCGCACCGGTTTACGGGACTGCCGAACGCACGGCCGGACGTGGGATCTGCTGCGGCTGACCCGCATGCCCACGGTTCAGGTCGACGTCGGCTACGTCACCAACCCGCACGACCGCGCGATGCTGGTGTCCACCCAGACCCGCGATGCGATCGCCGAGGGAATTCTCGCCGCGGTCAAGCGGCTCTACCTGTTGGGCAAAAATGACCGTCCCACAGGCACATTCACTTTCGCCGAGTTACTGGCCCACGAATTGTCGGTGGAGCGCACCAGCCAGATGGGCGGTTCCTGAACCGCACCGGCCGCTAGTCGGGCGGGGCGGTTTTCATGCGTTCGCCGGCGTGGACGCGGCCCCGACCGGCTGCTCGAGGCGGGCGCTCTCCAGCAGACGCTCCAGCGCCGCCTCGACTTCGGCCTTCCACCCGAGACCCTTGTCGAGCTCGAGCCGTAACCGCGGGAAGTACGTATGTGGCGCTACCACAACGAATCCCGCGTCTTTGAGGAACTCCGCGTCCATCACGCAGTGGTCCACCGAGCAATCACCGACGGCCTCCAACACCGGACGCAGATCGGGACCCACCAGGCGCGGATCCTGTAGCTCCGACGCGGCCGGGGTGCGGCCGAACGCCTCGAGGGCGCGCACCCCGCGACGGACCAGTTCGTCGATCACCCGGGCGAGCAAGGCGTGCGGCAGGTCGTCGGCGGCCGGCCCGGGTTCGATTCCCATGGACGTCAACAGCACCGCGTCCGCGGACACCGGTCCGGTCGGAAAACGTTGGGCCCGCGGCACCGCTCGCGGCGGGGCATAGAACACATAGCCCAGACACGGCGGCTCGGCCTGGCTTCGCTCGTCGGGGATCGCCGTCGCCACCTGACCGCAGCACCCCCACTCCAGCATCACCATCGACAGCCACGCTTCCTTTTCGAACTCGGCGTCGGCGAGGTGGTCGTGGTTACCGAGGACGGCGGGATCGACCTCCCAGAAGACGCACCGGCGGGCGTGTTTGGGAAGCTGCTCGAAGGCCTCGAGCCGCAGCGGCGTGATTCGGGCGGACACTAGCCTCCTGGCTCCTGTGCGGTACTGCAGCGATCTGCACCGGCAACCCCTCCAGGATAGGAGAGGTGGCGATGATCGGGCTAGCTTTGGCCCGGCCGCCCGGCCCGGCGCCGGCGGACCGCCGCCCGGGACGGATCAGCCCCTGTCGGATTTCGAAATTTGTTGGTGCACATGCGATTTCGCCGAGCCACCCGGCACCGGCCGGGCGGATTCGGGCCCGCACCGGTCGCGGCGTCACAGTGACGTAATTACACCGGGTCCTAGGTCACGGCTTCGGCGGGGCCATCACGTCGATGATTCGCTGTAGATCGTCCACGGACCCGAACTCGACCACGATCTTGCCCTTGCGTTTGCCCAGACTGACCGTGACCCGCGTGTCGAAGGCCGTGGAGAGCCGGTCAGCAACGTCTTGCAGGCCGGGCATCTGGATCGGCTTGCGCCGCGGCGGCGTCGGCGTCGTCGTGCCGGCCCGGTTGGCCAGGGTGACCGCCTCCTCGGTGGCGCGCACCGACAGACCCTCGGCGACGATCCGGGTGGCGAGCTCCTCCTGCGCCTCGGGGCCGGCTTCCAGCGACAGCAGCGCCCGGGCGTGACCGGCGGACAGCACCCCGGCGGCCACCCGCCGCTGCACCGCGATCGGCAGCTTGAGCAACCGGATCATGTTGGTGATCAGCGGCCGGGACCGGCCGATGCGGGCGGCGAGTTCGTCGTGGGTGACGCCGAATTCGTCGAGCAGCTGTTGGTAGGCGGCCGCCTCTTCCAAGGGGTTCAACTGCACCCGGTGGATGTTCTCCAACAACGCGTCGCGCAGCAGGTTGTCGTCACCCGTCTCGCGCACGATGGCGGGAATGGTGGCCAGCCCGGCCTCCTGGGCCGCACGCCAGCGCCGCTCCCCCATCACGATCTGGTAGCGGGCGCCGCTCGCCGACTCCTTGATCGCCCGCACCACGATCGGCTGCAAAAGGCCGAACTCGCGGATGGAGTGCACCAGTTCGGCGAGCGCCTCCTCGTCGAAGACCTGCCGCGGCTGTCGGGGGTTGCGTTCGATGTCGGCCGGCGAGATCTCGCGGTAGACCGCACCCACGGGCGACGCCTCCTGCGGCGCCGGTCCCCCGATCAAGACGTCCGCGGCGGCGTCGCCCATCCGCGGACCCAGCGTCGCCGGGCCGGCGTCGCCCTCGGCGGGGCCGGTGGGAATCAGCGAAGCCAGGCCCCGGCCGAGGCCGCCCTTCTTACGTAACGGCTGCGTCATGGTCGTCCCTTCACGGATGCCTTCACGGGTGGTGGTCAATCACGCTCGGCGAGTTCGCGGCTCGCATCGAGATAGCTCATCGCCCCGCGCGACCCGGGGTCGTAGTCGATGATGGTCATGCTGTAGCCGGGCGCCTCGGACACCTTGACGCTGCGCGGGATCACCGTCCGCAGCACCTTGCTGCCGAAGTAGCGGCGCACCTCTTCGGCCACCTGGTCCGCGAGCTTGGTGCGGCCGTCGTACATGGTCAGCACCACGGTGCTCACTTCGAGCTGCGGGTTGAGGTGCGCCTTCACCATCTCGATGTTGCGCATCAGCTGCGACACGCCCTCGAGGGCGTAGTACTCGCACTGGATCGGGATCATCACCTCCGGGGCGGCGACGAGCGCGTTGATGGTCAGCAGCCCCAGCGACGGTGGGCAGTCGATGAAGACGCAGTCGAAATCGAGGTTGTCCAGATCGGCCAGCGCGGTCCGCAGCCGGTTCTCCCGCGCCACCATGCTCACCAACTCGATCTCGGCGCCGGCCAGGTCGATGGTCGCCGGGATGCAGAACAGTCGCTCGTTGTGCGGGCTCTGCCGCAACGCGTCGTGCACCGACACCTCGCCGAGCAGGACCTCGTAGGACGACGGCGTACCCGACTGCCGGTCCGTGATCCCGAGCGCGGTGCTGGCGTTGCCCTGCGGGTCGAGGTCGATGACGAGGGTTTTGAGTCCCTGCAGGGCGAGCGCGGCGGCGAGGTTGACGGCGGTCGTCGTCTTGCCCACGCCGCCCTTCTGGTTCGCGACGGTGAAGACGCGGCGATGCTTGGGCCGGCGCAGCGGCGGATAGGTGGTGTGGAGGATCCGCATCGCGCGCTCGGCCGCCGCGCCGATCGGGGTGTCGAATTCGTCCGCTGTTTCACGTGAAACATTGGCCGGCGGCGGGGCGGGCGCGGCGGCGGATGACGGCGAAGCCGTGGCTGCGGTCGGGGTGTGCGTCGCGCTCGGTGCGCCCGGCGCGGGCGTCGCCGCGCCCTCCCGCGCCTCCGAAGAAGCCACCGGCCAATCTCCTGAAGAAGTCATCGGGTTCCGGCCTTCCCGGTCCGTGCCGACTTGGGGTGCGGCGGCTTTGCGCGTCGCGCTGAAACTACGGTTGCGGGGGGACGCAAATAGTTCGCGCCACATGTCACCACCCTGACATCAGCGGCGCCCGATGCTGTCATCACACGCCGGTATCGGTCAACTTCCTCCGCCGCCCGCTCCCCCTTGATGGCGAGCATCCGGCCGTCGTGGCGTAGCAACGGCATACTCCACTTCGTCAGCTTGTCCAACGCTGCAACCGCTCGCGACACCGCCGCGTCCCTGTCCCCGAACCGGTTCCGCACGGGCCGCTCTTCCGCGCGCCCGCGGACCACCTCGACGGCTAACCCTAGTTCGTCCACCACCTCGGTGAGAAACTCGCTGCGCCGCAAGAGCGGCTCCAGCAATACCACCTCGAGATCGGGTCGCGCGATGGCCAACGGGATGCCGGGCAGCCCCGCCCCGCTGCCGATGTCGATGATCCGATCACCGCGGCCCAGGAGTCCGGCGACCGCCGCGCTGTTGAGGATGTGGCGGTCCCAGATGCGGTCGACTTCCCGCGGGCCGAGCAGGCCACGCTCGACACCCGCGGTGCCGAGGACTTCCGCGTACCGCTGCGCGGTCGCGAGGCGGGGGCCGAACAGCGCCGCGGCGGACTCGGGTGCGGCACCGAGCGCCGCGACGGGTGGCACCTCCGGACCGCCCGCAGCCGGCTCGACCGGACCGACATGTTTCACGTGAAACATCCCCTAGTTGGCGCGTGCACCTTCAACGTTCGGACGGCCGCCACACGGCAGCGAACTACACTGCTGTAACTTCGGGCCGTCAGTCGTGCAGGACGACCACGCGTCGCGACGGCTCGACGCCCTCGCTTTCGCTGTGCACCCCGGGCACCGCCGCGACCGCGTCGTGCACGATCTTGCGCTCGAACGGGGTCATCGGCGCGAGCTCTTCGCGTTGCCCCGATTCGAGCACCCGCCGCGCCACCTTGTCGCCCAGCGCCGCAAGTTCCTCCCGGCGCCGCCGGCGCCAGCTCGCGATGTCGAGCATCAGCCGGCTCCGCACTCCGGTCTTCTGGTGCACGGCGAGCCGGGTGAGCTCCTGCAGCGCATCGAGAACCTCGCCGCCGCGGCCCACCAACTTGTTCAGGTCGTCGCTGCCGTCGATGCTCACCACAGCCCGGCTGCCCTCGACGTCCAAGTCGATGTCGCCGTCGAAGTCCAACAGGTCCAGCAGCTCCTCGAGGTAGTCGCCGGCGATCTCGCCCTCGGCGACCAACCGCTCCTCCAGGTCGTCGGCCTCGTCGCCGTCGGCCGGTTCCGGCTCGGCGGGCGCTGCGGTGTCGAGCTCGCGTTCGGTGGTGTCGGCGTCTGCCATGTCTTTATCTCCCTCATCCATGGGCCGCAGCCCAGTTAGGGTCGCCCTGCCGGGGCGGCCCCGATAGCTTGTCCGCCCCGATCAGCGTTTGCGCTTCTTCGGTCGCGCCCCGGGACGCGGGGTGCGGCTCGGCGCGTCGATGCCCCCGCCGGCTTGGCCCTCGGTGGCGCCGGCGTCCGACTGTGCCGCGTCTGCATCCACACCGTTGCCCGCGCCCGCCTTCAGGTTCCGCTTCGGCTTGGCGCCCGGCGCCGGGGCATTGGCCGCGCGGCGCTGAATCGCTTCCTGCTTCTTGGCTTCGTCTTCCTTTTCGATCATGCCGAACACGTAGTGCTGCTGGCCGAACGTCCAGATGTTGTTGGCGAACCAGTACAGGATGATGGCCAGCGGCAGGAACGGCCCACCGACCACCACGCCGAGCGGAAACACGTACAGCGCAAGCTTGTTCATCATCGCCGTCTGCGGGTTGGCGGCGGCCTCCGGGCTTTGGCGTGCCACCGACGCCCGGCTGTTGAAGTACGTTGCGACGCCAGCCAGGATCATCACCGGCAGGCCGACCGCGATCACCGCCGGGCGGCTGAAATACGTGAACGCGTCCAGCCCGGTGCGCTGGGTCATGAACGCGCCGATCGGTGCGCCGAACAAATTGGCGTCCAGGAAGTGCCCCACATCGGTCGGGGTGAAGACGTAGTTTCCGGTCAGCCGGTTCTGCACCACCGACAGGTGCGGTTGCCCGAACCCGCCGGTGGTTCGGTTGAACGACCGCAGCACGTGATACAGACCGAGGAACACCGGGATCTGGGCCAGCATCGGCAGGCAGCCCAGGATCGGATTGAACCCGTGCTCGCGCTGCAGCTTCTGCATCTCCAACGCCATGCGCTGCCGGTCCTTGCCGTACTTCTTCTGCAGCGCCTTGATCTGCGGTTGCAGCTCCTGCATCTGCCGGGTGGTGCGGATCTGCCGCACGAACGGCTTGTACAGCAGCGCCCGCAGGGTGAACACCAAGAACATCACCGACAGCGCCCAGGCGAAGAAGTTCGACGGCCCGAGCATGGCGGCGAACAACTTGTACCAGACCCACATGATCCACGACACCGGGTAGTAGACGAAGTCGAGGCTGAAGAAATCAAACAAGAGATCCACTCTCCCCTCGCGTCGCTCGGACCGCCCAAGCGTCGCTGGCATCTTGGCAATTCACCCGGCATCCGGGGCGCTCGGGGATCGGGTCCCAGCCGCCCTGGTGCCATGGTCCGCACTTGGTAAGTCTGGCCGCGGCCAGCCAGCTCCCCCGGATCAGGCCGTACTCGTCCAGCGCGTCCACCGCATACTGGCTGCAGGTCGGAACGAAGCGACAGGTCGCCGGACGTAGCGGCGACACCATATGCCGGTAGAGCTGAATCAGGAAAATCAGTCCGCGGGCGACGGTTCGGCCGGCGCCGCGAATGGCCGCGCCCGACCGCGCCGGTCCGGTCACGGCCCGGTTCCCGCCGGCATGCGCCGCAGGCACCGCTGCAGTTCCTGCGCCAGGCGCGCCGACGACGCGGTCCGGCTTCCGGGCAGCGCGCGAATCACCAGCCGGTCGGATGGTTCGAGTTCGCCGAGCAGGGCCCGGGCCACGTGACGCAGCCGGCGGGCCACGCGGTGTCGTTGCACCGCCGTCCCGACGGCCTTCCCGACGACCAGCCCGACCCGTGGGCCCGCGGATTCGTCGTCGGGTTCGGAGTCGCGCCGGAGGTGGACGACGATGTCGGGCTGCGCCATGCGGGTTCCGTGCTTCACCGTCGCGTCAAACTCGGTTGACCGCGTCATGCGGTTGCGTGCGGGAAGCACCGCGAAAGACCTGACGTGCGATCAGGCAGAGAGCGCGCGGCGACCCTTGCGGCGCCGACCGGACACGATCGCGCGCCCGGCGCGCGTGCGCATCCGCAACCGGAAGCCATGCACGCGGGCTCGGCGCCGGTTATTCGGCTGGAAGGTCCGCTTGCCCTTGGCCACGACGTTCTCCTCGTTGTTTGCCGTCCGGCCGCTCAGACGGTTCGCTTCGGGCTCGTCTGCGGTTCGACCGGAGGGTGGTCTTGCTGCTCCTGGCCGGCGCGGTCCCCAAGTGGTGCTGGGTCGCAGCCGTATCGCCGACTTTCGGGCGACTGTTTGAGGGTACTGACGAGCCTTCGCCTGGTCAAACCTGGCCTGCCGCAACGCAGCCGCGCCCGGCCGGTACCGAGATTTTGCATTCCGCTCCCGCCGGCCACTCGGGTCAACTAACCTACCGAGCCGAAGCAAGCCCCAGTCACCCTAAACGACCGGATTGGAGTACAGCGGAACGGTTGGCAGCCGCACGGAAAACTGTTAGCTTCTGCCAAGTCGTTTAGACTACGAACAGCGCTCGACAACGAAGCGAGGATGGTAGATCAACTAGCTGCCTAGACAACCTTTTTCGGGTTTTCTTCCAGCGCGGAGATCGCGGGCCGTCGCCGGTAGGTTGTGGCTCGCATACGATCATCCTGTCCACACCTGTGTATAACTATGTGGACAGTTGTTTTGTCGCCAAGCGTGAGTTGTACTTCGACCCGGGACGTTCGAGAACCAGGGAGATGCGTCGTTGGCCGATGACCCCGGTTCAAGCTTCACCACGGTGTGGAATGCGGTCGTTTCGGAGCTCAACGGCGAGCCCGTCGCCGACGGCGGAGCCGCCAACCGCACGACTCTGGTCACTCCCCTCACCCCTCAGCAAAGAGCGTGGCTCAATCTGGTCCGCCCGCTGACCATCGTCGAGGGGTTTGCTCTGCTGTCAGTGCCGAGCAGTTTCGTGCAGAACGAGATCGAACGGCACCTGCGCGCCCCGATCACCGACGCGCTCAGCCGCCGCCTGGGTCAGCAGATCCAGCTGGGGGTCCGCATCGCTCCCCCACCCGACGACGTCGAGGACGCGCTCATCCCGCCGGCCGAGCCGTTCCCCGACACCGACGCCGCCCTGTCCGCCGACGACGGCGCCGACGGCGAGCCGGTGGAGAACGGGGAGCCGGTCACCGACACCCAGCCCGGCTGGCCCAACTACTTCACCGAGCGGCCGCACGCCATCGATCCCGCCGTCGCCGCCGGAACGAGCCTCAACCGCCGCTACACCTTCGACACGTTCGTGATCGGGGCGTCCAACCGGTTCGCGCACGCCGCCGCCCTGGCCATCGCCGAAGCACCGGCCCGCGCCTACAACCCGTTGTTCATCTGGGGCGAGTCCGGTCTGGGCAAGACGCACCTGCTGCACGCCGCCGGCAATTACGCGCAGCGGCTCTTCCCCGGCATGCGGGTCAAGTACGTCTCCACCGAGGAATTCACCAACGACTTCATCAACTCGCTGCGCGACGACCGCAAGGTCGCCTTCAAGCGCAGCTATCGCGACGTCGACGTGCTGCTGGTCGATGACATCCAGTTCATCGAGGGCAAGGAAGGCATCCAGGAGGAGTTCTTCCACACCTTCAACACGCTGCACAACGCCAACAAGCAGATCGTCATCTCCTCCGACCGGCCGCCCAAACAGCTGGCCACCCTGGAAGACCGGCTGCGAACCCGGTTCGAGTGGGGCCTGATCACCGACGTGCAGCCCCCCGAACTCGAAACCCGCATCGCGATCCTGCGCAAGAAGGCACAGATGGAGCGCCTGGCGGTGCCCGACGACGTGCTGGAACTCATCGCCAGCAGCATCGAGCGCAACATCCGCGAACTCGAGGGCGCCCTGATCCGGGTCACCGCGTTCGCCTCGCTGAACAAGACTCCGATCGACAAGTCGCTGGCCGAGATCGTGCTGCGCGATTTGATCGCCGACGCCAGCACCATGCAGATCAGCGCGGCCACCATCATGGCCGCCACCGCCGAATACTTCGACACCACCGTCGAGGAACTGCGCGGGCCGGGCAAGACCCGGGCGCTGGCCCAGTCCCGTCAAATCGCGATGTACCTGTGCCGCGAGCTCACGGATCTGTCGCTGCCCAAGATCGGGCAGGCCTTCGGCCGCGACCACACCACGGTGATGTACGCCCAGCGCAAGATCCTGTCCGAGATGGCCGAGCGACGCGAGGTGTTCGATCACGTCAAGGAGCTCACCACTCGCATTCGTCAGCGCTCCAAGCGCTGAATCACGCCGCGGCCCCGGCCTTTCCGGCCCCCAGCCCGCAATTTTTCAATCCCGGCCCGGAATTTTTTCCGAGAAACTTCTCACCCGTTTGTCACACCGGTCACACCCAGGGCATGTGCGCAGAGCTGTGCACAACACCGGGAGGCAGCGGTGTAGTACCACCGCGTGCGTGCACAGCCCGCGTTCGTCCCCATCGGCTCAACATGTCACCCACAGCCGCCCCCACCGTGATCCACACCCCGGCGCACCGCGCTAGCTGCGGCGGGAGACCGCTGTCCCCAAAATGCACAGGCCTTATTACTGTTACTGAAATCTCTTCATCGGTTCTTCTTTGAAATACAGCCCTGGGGACGTTCGGTGCACACCCTGCGTCGCGGCCGTCGTCAGCCCGGTTTGTCGGCCTTTGCGATTAGCTTTCAAGATGGCCCCAGAGGATCTACGGTTGTTCTTCGACTGCCGTTGCGGTCGTCGTCGACGCCTCGCGTGTCGCCGGCGCCATGACGGGCCCCGTGCTAGCGGGGGGAGGCTAGCCAATGGATCCGACAACGCTGAGTAGGTGAAGGGACGCTATGGACGCGGCGACGACAACGGCTGGCCTCAGCGACTTGAAGTTTCGTTTAGTGCGGGAGTCTTTCGCCGACGCGGTGTCGTGGGTGGCCAAGAGCCTGCCGTCGCGACCCGCGGTGCCGGTGCTCTCCGGGGTGCTGCTGTCCGGCACCGATGAGGGGCTCACCATCTCCGGATTCGACTACGAGGTTTCCGCCGAAGCACAGGTGGCGGCCGAAATCGCTTCTCCGGGAAGTGTTTTGGTATCCGGGCGGTTGTTGTCTGACATCGTTCGGGCGCTGCCCAACAAGCCGATCGACTTCTACGTCGACGGCAATCGGGTGGCGTTGAACTGCGGAAGCGCCCGGTTCTCGCTGCCGACGATGGCCGTCGAGGATTACCCGACGCTGCCCACGCTGCCCGAGGAGACCGGGACGCTGCCGGCCGATCTGTTCGCCGAGGCGATCGGGCAGGTCGCGATCGCGGCCGGCCGCGACGACACCTTGCCCATGTTGACCGGAATCCGGGTTGAGATTTCCGGGGACACGGTGGTTTTGGCCGCCACCGACCGGTTCCGGTTGGCGGTTCGCGAGCTGACCTGGTCGGCGGCCTCCCCCGACATCGAAGCGGCGGTCCTGGTGCCGGCCAAGACGCTGGCCGAGGCGGCGCGGACCGGCATCGACGGCTCCGACGTGCGGCTGTCGCTGGGGGCGGGCGCAGGTGTCGGCAAGGACGGCCTGCTGGGCATCAGCGGCAACGGCAAGCGCAGCACCACCCGCCTGCTGGACGCGGAATTCCCGAAGTTCCGCCAGCTGTTGCCGGCCGAGCACACGGCGGTGGCCACCATCAACGTCGCCGAGCTGACCGAGGCCATCAAGCTGGTGGCGCTGGTGGCCGACCGGGGCGCGCAGGTGCGGATGGAATTCACCGAGGGGTCGCTGCGGCTGTCCGCCGGCGCCGACGATGTCGGCCGGGCCGAGGAGGATCTGGCCGTGGATTTCGCCGGCGAACCGCTGACGATCGCGTTCAACCCCACGTATCTGACCGACGGACTGGGATCGGTGCGCTCCGAACGGGTGTCGTTCGGCTTCACCACCCCGGGCAAGCCCGCACTGCTGCGCCCAGCGTCCGACGACGACAGCCCGCCGAGCGGCAGCGGGCCGTTCAGCGCGCTGCCCACCGATTACGTCTACCTGCTGATGCCCGTGCGGTTGCCAGGCTAGGTGTACGTCCGGCATTTAGGACTGCGCGACTTCCGGTCCTGGGCACACGCCGACCTCGAACTGCAGCCGGGTCGGACGGTCTTCATCGGGTCCAACGGCTTCGGGAAGACGAATCTGCTTGAGGCGCTGTGGTATTCGAGCACGCTGGGGTCACACCGGGTGGGCACGGACGCGCCGTTGATCCGCGCCGGCGCCGACCGGGCGGTGGTGTCGACCATCGTGGTCAACGACGGCCGGGAATGCGCGGTCGATCTGGAGATCGCCGCCGGCCGGGCGAACAAGGCGCGGCTGAACCGGTCACCCGTGCGCAGCACCCGCGAGGTGCTCGGCGTGCTGCGCGCGGTGCTGTTCGCCCCCGAGGACCTGGCCCTGGTGCGCGGGGATCCCTCCGAGCGGCGCCGTTACCTCGACGACCTGGCGACGCTGCGGCGCCCGGCGATCGCCGCGGTGCGCGCCGACTACGACAAGGTGTTGCGGCAGCGCACCGCGTTGCTCAAATCGCTGTCCGGTGCCCGCCACCGGGGCGACCGCGGCGCGCTGGACACCCTCGACGTGTGGGACAGCCGACTGGCCGAATACGGGGCCCAATTGATGGCTGCCCGAATCGATTTGGTGAACCAGCTGGCGCCGGAGGTGGAGAAGGCCTATCAGCTGCTGGCCCCGGGATCGCGGGCGGCATCGATCGGCTACCGGTCCAGCCTGGGCGCGGCGGCCTCGGCCGAGGTGAACGCCGGCGACCGCGACTATCTGGAGGCCGCGCTGCTGTCCGGGTTAGCGGCCCGCCGGGACGCCGAAATGGAACGGGGCATGTGCCTGGTCGGCCCGCACCGCGACGACCTGGAGCTGTGGCTCGGTGAGCGGGTGGCGAAAGGCTTTGCCAGCCATGGGGAATCGTGGTCGCTGGCGCTGTCCCTTCGGCTCGCCGCCTACGAGTTGTTGCGGGCCGACGAAAGCGATCCGGTGTTGCTGCTCGACGACGTGTTCGCCGAGCTCGACGCCGCCCGGCGCCGGGCACTGGCCGCGGTGGCCGAATCCGCCGAGCAGGTGTTGGTCACCGCGGCGGTGCTCGAAGACATCCCGACGGGCTGGCAGGCTCGGCGGCTCTTCGTCGAGTTGCGCGACACCGACGCGGGCGGGGTATCGGAGCTGCGCCCATGAGCGACGACCAGTCCCCCTCCCCCTCGGGAGAACCGACCGCGATGGACCTGGTGCGGCGGACCCTCGAGGAGGCCCGGGCCGCGGCCCGGGCACAGGGAAAAGACGCCGGCCGCGGGCGCGCCGCAGCACCCACGCCGCGCCGGGTGGCGGGCCAGCGGCGCAGCTGGTCGGGACCGGGACCCGACGCTCGCGACCCGCAACCGCTGGGCCGGCTGGCGCGGGACCTGGCCAGGAAGCGGGGATGGTCCGCCCAGGTCGCCGAGGGCACCGTGTTGGGGAACTGGACGGCGGTGGTCGGTCACCAGATCGCCGACCACGCGGTCCCCACCAGTCTGCGCGACGGTGTGCTGAGCGTGTCCGCCGAGTCGACGGCCTGGGCCACCCAGTTGCGGATGATGCAGGCGCAACTGTTGGCCAAGATTGCCGCCGCGGTCGGCAACGGCGTAGTGACCTCGCTGAAGATCACCGGTCCGGCTGCGCCGTCCTGGCGCAAAGGCCCGCGGCACATCGCCGGGCGCGGGCCGCGCGACACCTATGGTTAGGCCCGGTCGTTAGCCCGGCCCCATCCCCACCGGGGCCTTCCTCAACAGGGCGCTGAAAGCCGCCAGGACGACGCGTATCCCCTTGACGCACGTCGGGACGCGGCACAAACGAAGAAAATAAGCGCACGGCGCGGTTAGCTGGGTAGAAACGCGCCCAGAAAATCGGTGCGGACCGGTCGTCACGGTAGACTGGCAGGATGCGATTGTTGCGGTGATCAGGAACCGCCCGCATGAAACCCCAAGGAGAGCTTCCCGACCGTGGCTGCCCAGAAGAAGAAGGCGCAAGACGAATACGGTGCTTCAGCGATCACCGTCCTGGAAGGGCTGGAGGCGGTCCGCAAACGCCCCGGCATGTACATCGGCTCCACCGGCGAGCGAGGTCTGCACCACCTCATCTGGGAGGTGGTCGACAACTCGGTCGACGAAGCGATGGCCGGCTACGCCGACCGGGTCGACGTACGGATCCTGGACGACGGCAGCGTCGAGGTCGCCGACAATGGCCGCGGCATCCCCGTCGCGATGCACGCGACCGGCGCCCCCACCGTCGACGTGGTGATGACGCAGCTGCACGCCGGCGGCAAGTTCGGCGGCGAGAACAGCGGCTACAACGTCAGCGGCGGTCTGCACGGCGTCGGCGTCTCGGTGGTCAACGCGCTGTCCACTCGGCTCGAGGTCAACATCGCCCGCGACGGCTACGAGTGGTCGCAGTACTACGACCACGCCGTGCCCGGCACCCTCAAGCAGGGCGAGGCCACCAAGCGCACCGGCACCACCATCCGGTTCTGGGCCGACCCCGACATCTTCGAGACCACCGAGTACGACTTCGAAACGGTGGCCCGGCGGCTGCAGGAAATGGCGTTCCTCAACAAGGGCCTGACCATCAACCTCACCGACGAGCGGGTGACCAACGAAGAGGTCGTCGACGAGGTGGTCAGCGACACCGCCGACGCACCCAAGTCGGCGCAGGAGAAGGCGGCGGAATCGGCTGCGCCGCATAAGGTCAAGCACCGCACCTTCCACTACCCCGGCGGCCTGGTCGACTTCGTCAAACACATCAATCGCACCAAAAACCCCATCCACCAGAGCATCATCGATTTCGGTGGGAAGGGCCCCGGCCACGAGGTCGAGATCGCGATGCAGTGGAACGGCGGCTACTCCGAATCGGTGCACACCTTCGCCAACACCATCAACACGCACGAGGGCGGCACCCACGAGGAGGGCTTCCGCAGCGCGCTGACCTCCGTGGTCAACAAGTACGCCAAGGACAAGAAGCTGCTCAAGGACAAGGACCCCAACCTGACCGGTGACGACATCCGCGAGGGTTTGGCCGCGGTGATCTCGGTCAAGGTGAGCGAACCGCAGTTCGAGGGCCAGACCAAGACCAAACTGGGCAACACCGAGGTGAAGTCGTTCGTGCAGAAGGTGTGCAACGAACAGCTCACCCACTGGTTCGAAGCCAACCCCGCAGACGCCAAAGTCATTGTCAACAAGGCGGTTTCATCAGCGCAGGCGCGCATCGCCGCGCGCAAGGCGCGAGAGTTGGTGCGCCGCAAGAGCGCAACCGACCTGGGCGGGCTGCCCGGCAAGCTCGCCGACTGCCGGTCGACCGACCCGCGCAAGTCGGAATTGTATGTGGTCGAGGGTGACTCGGCCGGCGGCTCGGCGAAAAGCGGCCGGGACTCGATGTTCCAGGCCATCCTTCCGCTGCGCGGCAAGATCATCAACGTCGAAAAGGCCCGCATCGACCGGGTGCTGAAGAACACCGAGGTGCAGGCGATCATCACCGCGCTGGGCACCGGGATTCACGACGAGTTCGACATCACCAAGCTGCGCTACCACAAGATCGTGTTGATGGCCGACGCCGACGTGGACGGCCAGCACATCTCGACGCTGTTGTTGACGCTGCTGTTCCGGTTCATGCGGCCGCTGATCGAACACGGGCACGTGTTCTTGGCCCAGCCACCGCTGTACAAGCTGAAATGGCAGCGCAGCGATCCCGAGTTCGCCTACTCCGACCGCGAGCGGGACGGGCTGCTCGAGGCCGGCCTGAAGGCCGGCAAGAAGATCAACAAGGACGACGGCATCCAGCGCTACAAGGGGCTGGGCGAGATGGACGCCAAGGAATTGTGGGAAACCACAATGGATCCCACCGTGCGGGTGCTGCGCCAGGTCACGCTGGACGACGCCGCGGCCGCCGACGAGCTGTTCTCCATCCTGATGGGCGAGGACGTCGACGCGCGCCGCAGCTTCATCACCCGCAATGCCAAAGACGTTCGCTTCCTAGACGTTTAAACGAGGAATAGATGACTGACACCACGCTGCCACCCGGCGGTGACGCCGCCGACCGCGTCGAACCGGTCGACATCCAGCAGGAGATGCAGCGCAGCTACATCGATTACGCGATGAGCGTGATCGTCGGCCGCGCGCTGCCCGAGGTGCGCGACGGCCTCAAGCCGGTGCACCGCCGGGTGCTCTACGCCATGTACGACTCGGGTTTCCGCCCGGACCGCAGCCACGCCAAATCGGCGCGGTCGGTCGCCGAAACGATGGGCAACTACCACCCGCACGGCGACGCCTCGATCTACGACACCCTGGTGCGGATGGCCCAGCCGTGGTCGCTGCGCTATCCGTTGGTCGACGGGCAGGGCAATTTTGGTTCGCCGGGCAACGACCCGCCGGCCGCGATGCGGTACACCGAGGCGCGGCTGACCCCGCTGGCCATGGAGATGCTGCGCGAAATCGACGAGGAGACAGTCGATTTCATTCCCAACTACGACGGCCGGGTGCAAGAGCCGACGGTGCTGCCCAGCCGGTTCCCCAACCTGCTGGCCAACGGGTCGGGGGGCATCGCGGTCGGCATGGCCACCAACATCCCGCCGCACAACCTCGGCGAGCTCGCCGAGGCGGTGTTCTGGGCGCTGGACAATTACGAGGCCGACGAAGAGGCCACCCTGGCCGCCGTGATGGAACGGGTGAAAGGACCCGACTTCCCGACTTCGGGCCTGATCGTCGGCACGCAGGGCATCGCCGACGCCTACAAGACCGGCCGCGGCTCCATCCGGATGCGCGGAGTCGTTGAGGTGGAAGAGGATTCGCGCGGTCGCACCTCGCTGGTCATCACCGAGTTGCCGTATCAGGTCAACCACGACAACTTCATCACCTCGATCGCCGAGCAGGTGCGCGACGGCAAGCTGGCCGGCATCTCCAACATCGAGGACCAGTCCAGCGACCGGGTCGGGCTGCGCATCGTCATCGAGCTCAAGCGCGACGCCGTCGCCAAGGTGGTGCTGAACAACCTCTACAAGCACACCCAGCTGCAGACCAGCTTCGGCGCCAACATGCTGGCCATCGTCGATGGGGTGCCGCGCACCCTGCGGCTCGACCAGCTGATCCGCCACTACGTCGACCACCAACTCGACGTCATCGTCCGGCGCACCACCTACCGGTTGCGCAAGGCCAACGAGCGGGCCCACATCCTGCGCGGTCTGGTCAAGGCGCTCGATGCGCTCGACGAGGTCATCGCCCTGATCCGGGCGTCGGAAACCGTCGACATCGCGCGGCAGGGCTTGATCGAGCTGCTCGACATCGACGAGATCCAGGCCCAGGCGATCCTGGACATGCAGCTGCGCCGGCTGGCCGCCCTGGAGCGGCAGCGCATCATCGACGACCTGGCCAAGATCGAGGCCGAGATCGCCGACCTGGAGGACATCCTGGCCAAGCCGGAACGGCAACGCGGCATTGTGCGCGACGAGCTCGCCGAGATCGTCGAAAAGCACGGCGACGCGCGGCGCACCCGGATCGTGGCCGCCGACGGCGACGTCAGCGACGAGGATCTGATCGCCCGCGAGGACGTCGTCGTCACCATCACCGAGACCGGCTACGCCAAGCGCACCAAGACCGACCTGTACCGCAGCCAGAAGCGGGGCGGCAAGGGCGTGCAGGGCGCCGGCCTCAAACAGGACGACATCGTGCGGCACTTCTTCGTGTGCTCGACGCACGACTGGATCCTGTTCTTCACCACCCAGGGCCGGGTCTACCGCGCCAAGGCCTACGAACTGCCCGAGGCGTCTCGCACCGCCCGCGGTCAGCACGTGGCCAACCTGCTGGCGTTCCAGCCCGAGGAGCGGATCGCCCAGGTGATCCAGATCCGCAGCTATGAGGACGCCCCCTACCTGGTGCTGGCCACCCGCAACGGCCTGGTGAAGAAGACCAAGCTGACCGACTTCGACTCGAACCGTTCGGGCGGCATCGTGGCGATCAACCTGCGCGACAACGACGAACTCGTGGGCGCGGTGTTGTGCTCGGCCGAGGACGATCTGCTGCTGGTGTCGGCCAACGGCCAGTCCATCCGGTTCTCGGCGACCGACGAGGCGCTGCGCCCGATGGGCCGCGCCACCTCCGGTGTGCAGGGCATGCGCTTCAACGCCGACGACTACCTGCTGTCGCTCAACGTGGTCCGCGAGGGCACCTACCTGCTGGTGGCGACGTCCGGCGGGTACGCCAAGCGCACCGCGATCGAGGAGTATCCGGTGCAGGGCCGCGGCGGCAAGGGCGTGCTGACCGTGATGTATGACCGCCGCCGTGGCAGGCTGGTGGGTGCGCTGATTGTGGACGAGGACAGCGAGCTGTACGCGATCACCTCCGGCGGCGGTGTCATCCGCACCGCGGCGGGCCAGGTCCGTAAGGCGGGACGGCAGACCAAGGGCGTCCGGCTGATGAATCTGGGTGAGGGCGACACGCTGCTGGCCATCGCCCGCAACGCCGAGGAAGCCGCGGACGAGGCCGTCGAGGAGAGCGACGGTGCCGCGGGGTCGGACGGCTAGCCGGTACCGGGCCACCGGGTCCGGGCAATAGACTCAGCCGGACCACACATAACGCGACTGCCACTGCCCTGGGCGGCCGGCTAGGAGACTTAAGGAGTCGGGGTGAGTTCACCGAACGAGCCGGGCGCACCCAAGAAGGGGGAGACCCCCAACGGGGACGGTTCGGCAGAGCGGGCCGGGGTGCGGCGGGCGACGCCGCCGGCGCCGGGTGGCCGCGCCCCCGAGGCAGGCGACGGACCGCCGTGGCAGCGCGGCAGCACCCGGCCCCAGCAGCCCCCGCCGCGCCAGAACGAGCCGCCCACCGAGAAGCGGCCCGGCGGCGGGGCCGAGGCCCGGCTGAACCGCTTCATCTCGGGCACCGCGGCACCGGGCACGGCGTCGCACGCCAAGGAGCCGGAGCGCGGTGAGGGACCCCCCGCCGAGGCCTACGCCAGCGAACTGCCCGACCTGTCGGGGCCGGTGCCGCGCGGCCCGCACCGCAAGCCGGCCGCCGAGCGCGGTGCCGAGACGACCGGCGGGCAAGGCGGTGGTCGTCCAGTGAGCGGCGAGAGCCGCGAGGGCCGGGACAACCGGGACCGGGTGCAGGTGTCGCGGCGCACCCGCGGGCCAGTTCGCGCCAGCATGCAGATCCGCCGGATCGACCCGTGGAGCACCCTGAAGGTGTCGCTGCTGCTCTCGGTGGCGCTGTTCTTCGTCTGGATGATCGCCGTCGCGTTCCTCTACCTGGTGCTCGGTGGCATGGGCGTGTGGTCGAAGTTGAACAGCAACGTCGGGGACCTGCTGAACAACACCAGCGGCAGCAGCGGCGAATTGGTGTCCAGCGGCACCATTTTCGGCGGCGCCGTGCTGATCGGCCTGGTCAACATCGTGCTGTTGACCGCGATGGCGACCATCGCGGCGTTCATCTACAACCTGGCCACCGATCTGATCGGCGGCATCGAGGTCACCCTGGCCGATCGCGACTAGCGTGGATGCTGTGCTTTTGGGAGTCGGGCGGCCGGTGCGGTAATCTCGTCGCTCGGCCGTACGCCAGTACGGGCCTATAGCTCAGGCGGTTAGAGCGCTTCGCTGATAACGAAGAGGTCGGAGGTTCGAGTCCTCCTAGGCCCACCACCATGTGCCCGTCACGACGCTGCGTACGACTCGCGCTGCCACTGGGATTGTTCGCCGTGTTGGCGGCGGTGGCGTGGTCACGGCGCGGGGTGGAGGTCTGGCACGTGGCCGTGCAGGATTCCGGTCAGCCCCTGGGCCACAATGAGGGGTCACGGTAGCGGGGCCTTAGCTCAGTTGGTAGAGCACCGCCTTTGCAAGGCGGGTGTCAGGGGTTCGATTCCCCTAGGCTCCACAAATCGAATCCCTCTCCCCGCCCGGGCGGTACGACGCGCCGAGGAAGCGGTGCACCAGGGCGCGCTCGGCGGCCGGGTCCTTGAGCGGCCAGCCCCATAACGCCAGGAAGACGCGGATCAGCCACTGCGCCGCCAGCGGGTCGTCGTGGCCGGGCCCGAGCATCTCGGCGGCCAGGGCCGTCACCGTGGGCGAGTTGATCACCCAGTCGCTGACCGGGGCCGCGTGGATCGACCGCATCAGCTGAGCCAGCGGATCGGAGCGCAGCCGTTCCAGCGCCATGATCGTGGCGGTCACCACCCGCTCGGGGCCGCGCAGGTCTTTGATGGCCTCCCGCGTGGTGTCGACGATGCGGGCCGCCTGGATACCGACGACGGCGTCGCGGATGGTCGCCTTGCCGCCGGCGTGCCGGTAGATGGTCGCCGGTGAACAGTGCACCCGGGCCGCCAGCGCCTCGATCGTGAACCCGTCGTAGCCGCGGCGCGCGATGAGGTCGGCGGCCGCGGCGTAGATCCGCTCGGCGGCCGCGCTGCGCCGATCCCGGCCCACCAGCCAGTCGTCCCGCGCCATCCACCCATGCTCCACCACGCTGCACGACCCGCAAAGTGCTTTCGCACGGTGAGAATTTTGTGACGCAATCTCTCATCGGAACCGCCTGCTCGCGGCGGGTCACCCGCATCCAATGGCGCCGTCCCCGGCCGTAGCCGCTCCTCAACTTCGCCGCGGCCCGTTGACGCCGCGAGACGGCGCGTCGAGCCTGAAACCCATGGCGGTGTTGGACAGCGCGACCCGGTTCTTCGGCAGCGACGCGATACAGGATCCCTACCCGCTGTATGAGCGCATGCACGCCGAGGCGCCGGTGCACCGGATCGGCGACTCCGTCTTCTATGCCGTCTGCGGGTGGGACGCGGTGCACGAGGCCATCGAGCGGGTGGAGGACTTCTCCTCCAACCTCACCGCGACGATGGTCTTCCACGAGGACGGCACCGTCACCCCGTTCGACATGGGCGCACCGGGCGCCCCGATGCACGCGCTGGCCACCGCCGACGACCCGGTGCACGCGGTGCACCGCAAGATCCTGCTGCCGCACCTGTCGGCCAAGCGAATCCGGATCATCGAGGAGTTCGCCACCCGGACCGCCGACCGGCTGTGGGACGAGAACCTGTCCGACGGCCGGATCGAGTGGATGAGCGCCATCGCCAACCGGTTGCCCATGATGGTGGTCTGCCGGCTGCTGGGTCTGCCCGATGACGATGTCGACAAACTCATCCGGCTCGGCTACGCCACCACCACACTGCTGGATGGGATCGTCGCCCCCGAACAGCTCGAGCAGGCCGGCATGGCCGCCATCGAACTGTCCGGCTACGTGCTGGAGCATTTCGAAAAGGCAAGCGAGAAGCCGGAATCCAGCCTGATGGCCGATCTTGCGGCGCGCTGCGCCGCCGGCGAACTCGAGCAGCTGCCGGCGCTGGGAATCATGCTCACGCTGTTCAGCGCGGCCGGCGAATCGACCGCGTCGCTGCTGGGCAGCGCGGCCTGGATCCTGGCCGACCGGCCGGCGATCCAACGGCAGCTTCGCGAAAACCCGGAGTTGCTAAGCACTTTCATCGAAGAGACGCTGCGCTTCGAGGCGCCGTTTCGGGGTCACTACCGCCACGTGTGGCGCGACACCACGCTGGGCGGGATCGAGCTGCCCGAGGGCGCACACCTGCTGCTGATGTGGGGAGCGGCCAACCGCGACCCGACGCATTTCAAGGATCCCAACGAGTTTCGGCTCGACCGCGCGGCCGCCAAGAGCCACCTGAGCTTCGGCAAGGGCGTCCACTTCTGCGTCGGCGCCGCGCTGGCCCGGCTGGAAGCCCACATCGTGTTGCGCCGGCTGCTCGAGCGCACCAGCTGGATCGACGCGACCGACGTCGGGGATTGGCTGCCCAGCATCCTGGTCCGGCGCCGGGAACGGCTGGGGTTGGCCGTGCGGTGAGCTACGGCCGCGGTTGCACGTCGACGCTCGGCGGCCGCGACTGCGGCTCCTGCGGCTTCTCGCGCACCGAGCGCCGCACGATGCTGAACGCGGCGGCGCCCCCGGCGAGAACGGCGACGGCGACTCCGGCGATGATCCACGGGCGCTTGCCCCGTCGCTGCGCGCGCCGCGCGTCCTGCAGCGCCTGGGGCAGGCCGGTGACCACCTCCTGAGCGGCGGCCAGTTCCTGGGCGAGGGTCTCCTGGGCCGCGGCGAGGTCTCGGGCCAGGCGCCCCTCCCGATACCGGCGCCGCAGCTGCTCGGCCGTCGACCGCGCGGACTGCCCGCTCAGACCGGCGACTCCCCGGGTGAGGTCCAGCGGTCCCAGCGTCGAGTAGGTCAGGCCGCGGGCCAGTCGCTCTCGCGGGGTCAGCCGGTCTTCCGCCTTAGCGCGCATCGGTCGCCTTTCTGTCGAGCCCGCAGTTCACCGAACAGACTGCCAGCATAGGGACATCGGCGGAGCCGCGTGCGGGCACGCCGTGGCGTAGTGGCAGACTCTGATGCCGTGACTAACAGCCCCTTTCAGACTGCTACCGCCACGCTGCACACCAACCGCGGTGACATCAAGGTCGCCCTGTTCGGAAACCACGCGCCCAAGACCGTGGCCAACTTCGTCGGCCTGGCCCAGGGCACCAAGGAGTACTCGACCCAGAACGCGTCGGGCGGCTCCTCGGGCCCGTTCTACGACGGCGCGGTGTTCCACCGGGTGATCCGGGGCTTCATGATCCAGGGCGGCGACCCGACCGGCACCGGCCGCGGCGGTCCGGGGTACAAGTTCGCCGACGAGTTCCACCCCGAGCTGCAGTTCGACCGGCCCTACCTGCTGGCGATGGCCAACGCGGGGCCGGGCACCAACGGCTCGCAGTTCTTCATCACCGTGGACAAGACCCCGCACCTGAACCGGCGGCACACCATCTTCGGCGAGGTTGTCGACCCGGAGTCGCAGAAGGTCGTCGACGCGATCTCGACGACCAGCACCGACGGCAACGACCGTCCGTCCGAGCCGGTGGTGATCGAGTCGATCACCATCTCGTAGCACGCGGCCTCTCAGCGCTGTCGCGGGCCCGCGTAACCGGCGGCGGTGAGCGCGTCGAGCACCTGGAGCGGGTCCGCCCCGAGATCCCAGCGGGACAGCACCACCGGGTCTCCGTCGGCGCTTTCCACCTCGAGCAACCGCACCGTGCGCCCGTAGCGGCGGAACTCGATGATCCGGATGATCTTGATGTCGGGGCGTGGTAATACCTGCGTCCGATACCAGCCGCGGACGGCCAGCCCGTCGGGTGTGATTGCCAGCTTCGGGCGCGCGCGCCACGACATCCCCGCAAACACGAGCAGACCCGCCGCGGCAACGCCGGCCAGAACGCGCCCCGGCGGGTCTGTGACCACGGTCACAGCCGCGATAGCCATCAGGACGCCCGCAACTCCACAACCAGCGATTCCCGCCGGATGCGGCTCCCACCGTGTTTGCTGCATGCGCTGCTTAGCCCCTCCCACCACGGCCGATGCAGTTATCCACAATCTCTATCAACAGTGGGGATAAATCACACGCGTGTGATTGGGTGGTCGGGAAGTTGCTGGCGCGGGTGCGAATCATCCCGAAAATGAATTCATTTCGTACGCGGGCCGGCTCAGTGCCAGCGCATCGTGAGCAACAAACCGGTGATCATGAAAGCGAACGCGATTGCGTAGTTCCACGGCCCCAATTGCGCCATCCAATTGAGGGCGGTCGGCGCCTGGCTGCCGACCGCGGCCAGTTGGAAGACCATCAGCCACACCAATCCGATCAGCATCAGCCCGATGAACAGCGCGACGAACCACACACTGGACGGTCCCACCTTGACCTTCACCGGCGTGCGGCTGACCGCGCTGACGGTGAAGTCGTTCTTTTTGCGGACCTTGGACTTGGGCATGATTACCTCGCGGATTACCTCAACAACACGGTGAGCGGGACGGAGTGCGACGATGGACATCGCAGCCGCACCCAGAGCTTGGCTACGAGACTAACGCACCGGCCGCGGTGGCCAGGAAAACGGAGAGTCGATGGTCCAGACGCGCCAGTCGCCATGGCGCTTCGGCGTCCCGCTGGTGTGCCTGCTGGCCGGACTGCTGCTCGCGGCCACGCACGGCGTGTCCGGCGGCGCCGAGATACGCCGCAGCGACGCACCCCGGCTGGTGGACCTGGTGCGCGAGACGCAGGCGTCGGTGAACCGGCTCAGTGCCCAGCGTGAACAGCTCGCCGCCAAGATCGACGCCGCGCACGGCCGCTCGTCGGATGCCGCGCTGGCCGCGATGCTGCGCCGCTCCGCGCAGCTCGCCGGCGAGGCCGGGATGAGCCCGGTGCACGGGCCGGGCCTGGTGGTCACCCTGCAGGATGCGCAGCGCGACGCCAACGGCCGCTTCCCCCGCGACGCGTCGCCCGACGACCTGGTGGTGCACCAGCAGGACATCCAGGCCGTGCTCAACGCGCTGTGGAGCGCCGGCGCCGAGGCGATCCAGATGCAGGACCAGCGGATCATCGCCACGTCGGTGCCCCGCTGCGTCGGCAACACGCTGCTGCTCAACGGGCGCACCTACAGCCCGCCCTACACGATCACCGCGATCGGCAACGCCGCCGCCATGCAGGCCGCCCTGGCCGCGGCTCCCCTGGTGACGCTGTACAAGCAGTACGCGGTCCGGTTCGGCCTGGGCTATCAGGAAGAGGTCCGCTCCGATGTGCAGGTGGTCGGCCACTTCGAGCCCGACCGGCTGCATTTCGCCCAGCCCAACGGCCCGATCGGCTACTGACGCCGACTGACCTGCGGAGCGAGCGTCCGCGGGCGGTAACCTGGCACGATGCGGATCCTGGTTGTCGACAACTACGACAGCTTCGTGTTCAACCTGGTGCAGTACCTCGGGCAACTGGGTGTGGACGCCGACGTCTGGCGCAACGACGACAGCCGGCTCGCCGACCACAACGCCGTGGCCCGCCGGTTCGACGGGGTGCTGCTCAGTCCCGGGCCGGGCACCCCCGAGCGCGCGGGCGCTTCCATCGCGGTGGTGCGCGCCTGCGCCGCCGAGCACACCCCGCTGCTGGGGGTCTGCCTGGGTCACCAGGCCATCGGCGTGGCATTCGGCGCCACCGTGGACCGCGCTCCGGAACTGCTGCACGGCAAGACCAGCAGCGTGCACCACACGAATGCCGGTGTGCTGCAAGGGCTTCCGAACCCCTTCACGGCCACCCGGTACCACTCGCTGACCATCCTGCCCGAGTCGCTGCCGCCGGTGCTCGAGGTCACCGCCCACACCGACAGCGGTGTGATCATGGGCGTGCGCCACACGCAGTTACCGATCCACGGCGTCCAGTTCCACCCGGAGTCGATCCTGACCGAGGGTGGTCATCGCATGCTGGCGAACTGGCTCACCGAATGCGGCTGGGTGCGCGACGACACCCTGGTGCGCCGGCTGGAAAACGACGTCCACGCCGCGGTGCGACCGTATCTCCCGGCCGATCCGGCCGCTACTGACCGAACTTCAGCGTGATGATCCCGTCCCGGTTGACCCCGGCCCCGGCCGGCGGGTTCTGATACACCACCCGGTGGGACTGGGCGCCGCCGGCGTCGACGTCGGGACCCTTGTCCAGGATCCCCGTCCAGCCCAGCGCCCGTAGCCGCGGTTCGGCGTCGGTCCAAAACATCCCGGACAGGTCGGGCATGATGAACTGATTGCCCTTGGACACCTGCAGTTCGATCACCGAGTCCACCGGAACCGTTTGTCCCTTGGGCGGATTGGTGCCGATCACCTCGCCGGCCGGGCGGGGGCTGTCCACCTGTACCTGGGTGATCTTGGTGAAGCCGTAGACGGTCAGGTTCTTCTGCGCGATGTCGACGGTTTGCCCGGCGATGTCGGGCACCTGCTTGGTCTCCGGCCCCGAGCCGACGATGAGGGTGATGACGTTGGTGATCGCCGACGTCTGGTTGGCCGGCGGGTTGGTCCCGATCACCTTGCCCAACAACTCGGGTGTGGACGGCGAGTTCGCCTGCTTGAACTTGCTGAACCCGGCGGCCTTGAGCTTGGTGACCGCGTCGGAGTAGCTCAGCGACGAGACGTCGGGCACCTCGCGCTGCTCGGGCCCGGTGGAGACGTTGATGGTGATCTCGTCGCCCGCACTGACTGACGCGTTGGCGCCGGGGTCGGTGCCGATGACGTGGTCGGGCGGGATGGCCGAGTCCGGCTTCTGCAGGGTGCGGGTCTTGAAGCCGCGGTTCTGCAGCGCCGCAATGGCATCGGCGGACACCTGCCCGCGCACGTCGGGCACCTGGACGTCGCGGGCGCCGCCGCCGAAGGTGTTGAACGCGATGACGACGATGATGGTCAGGACCGCCAGCGCGGCCACCGCCACGATCCAACGGCCCACCGAACCCACCGTGCGGTCCTCGCCGCTGTCCGCGAGCACCTGGCGAGGCAGCGGATCGGTGCGTGACGGACCCGCGGCCCCGGCACCGGACGACAACAGCGAGCTGCGCTCGGCGTCGGTGAGAACCTTTGGCGCTTCCGGCTTTTCGCCGTTGTGCACCCGGACCAGATCGGCGCGCATTTCGGCCGCGGTCTGATAGCGGTTGTCCGGGTTTTTGGCCAGCGCCTTGAGCACGACGGCGTCGAGGTCGGCGGAGATGCCTTCGTGCCGCTGCGACGGCGGCACCGGGTCTTCGCGGACATGCTGGTAGGCCACCGCCACCGGCGAGTCGCCGGTGAAAGGCGGCTCGCCAGTGAGGATTTCGTACAGCACGCAGCCCAGCGAGTAGACGTCCGAGCGCGCGTCGACGGCGTCGCCGCGGGCCTGCTCGGGCGAGAGGTACTGCGCGGTTCCGATCACCGCCGCGGTCTGGGTGACGCTGTTGCCGCTGTCGGCGATCGCGCGGGCGATGCCGAAGTCCATCACCTTGACGGCATTGGTGGTGCTGATCATGATGTTCGCCGGCTTGACGTCGCGGTGGATGATGCCGTTCTGGTGGCTGAAGTTCAGCGCCTGGCAGGCGTCGGCGATGATCTCGATGGCCCGCCGCGGCGGCAACGGCCCGTCGGTGTGCACGATGTCGCGCAGCGTCACGCCGTCGACGTACTCCATGACGATGTAGGGCAGCGGCCCGGAGGGCGTCTCCGCCTCGCCGGTGTCGTAGACGGCGACGATGGACGGGTGGTTGAGCGCGGCGGCGTTTTGCGCCTCGCGCCGGAAGCGCAGGTAAAAGCTGGGATCGCGGGCCAGGTCCGCGCGCAGCACCTTGACCGCGACGTCGCGGTGCAGCCGGACGTCACGGGCCAGGTGAACCTCGGACATGCCGCCGAAGCCGAGGATCTCGCCGAGTTCGTAGCGGTCGGACAGGTGTTGCGGGGTGGTCATTGCGATGTCCAGTGTCGGGCGGGTCCGTCGCGGAATCCAGACGCCCCAATTGTGCCGTCATCCGGCCAGTCCAGCCGCAGGCCCGGGTGGGCCCCGGAGCCGCTCGGCGTCTTGGTCGGCGGCGGCGCCGAGGCGGGTGGGGTTCCGGTGTCGGTGACCGTAGGGGGCTGTTGCTGCTGGTCGGCGCGGGAGTTGATGACGATGAGCACCGCGATGATGATCGCCAGCGCGCCCAGCACCCCGGCGGCCCACAGCAGCGCGCGCTGGCCGGACGAGAAGGTGCGCCGGGCCGGGGGCGGGCGGTGGCCGCCGGTGGCCGGCCGGGTCCGCCGCGGCGCGGCGGTGCGCCCGGAGGACACGGCTGCTGCCCGGGTGGTGGGGCTGGACGGAATGGCCGCCGGTGACGCCCGCCCGGGCGGCGGGGACTGGCTCGGCCGCGGCGGCCGGCGACCGGCGCGCACCGCGGCGACGGCGTCGGCGAACGGCCCCCCGCTGCGGTAGCGCATCGCCGGGTTCTTCACCAGGGTGATCTCGATGAGCTCGCGCACGTTGGGCGGCAGCTCCGCGGGCAGCGGCGGCGGAGGCTCCTTGATGTGTTTCATCGCCACCGTCAGCGCCCCATCCCCGCTGAACGGCCGCTTGCCCGAAACCACCTCGTAGCCGACAACTCCCAGTGAGTACACGTCGCTGGCGGGGGTGGCGTCGTGACCCAGCGCCTGCTCGGGCGCGATGTATTGGGCGGTGCCCATCACCATTCCGGTCTGGGTCACCGGCGCGGCGTCGACGGCCTTGGCGATACCGAAGTCGGTGATCTTCACCTGCCCCGTCGGGGTGATCAGGATGTTGCCCGGTTTGACGTCGCGGTGCACCAGGCCGGCGGCGTGCGCGACCTGCAGGGCGCGGCCGGTCTGCTCGAGCATGTCCAGCGCGTGCCGCAGCGACAGCCGGCCGGTCCGCTTGAGCACCGAGTTCAGCGGCTCACCGTTGACCAGTTCCATCACCAGATAGGCGGTGCGGCCCTCGCCGTCCAGCTGGCTCTCGCCGTAGTCGTGCACGGCCGCGATGCCCGGGTGGTTGAGCATCGCCGTGGTGCGCGCCTCGGCGCGGAACCGCTCGATGAACTCGGGGTCCTGGGAGAACTCCTGTTTGAGCACCTTGACCGCGACGCGCCGGCCCAGCCGGTTGTCGACCGCCTCCCAGACCTGACCCATGCCGCCGGTGGCGATCAGGCGCTGCAGGCGGTACCTGCCAGACAGCGTCACACCAACTCGCGGGCTCATGGTCCTCCCTGTAGCGCGGCCTCGATCACAGCCCGTCCGATCGGCGCGGCGAGTGCACCCCCCGTCGCGGACAGGCGGTCGGCGCCATTCTCCACCAACACCGCCACGGCGACCTTGGGGGTCTGTGCGGGCGCGAAAGCGATGTACCACGCATGCGGCGGTGTGTGCCGCGGATCGCTGCCATGCTCTGCGGTACCCGTCTTGGATGCGATCTGCACGCCGGGAATGGCCCCTTTCTGCTGTGCGACCTTCTCGGCGCCGACCATCAGCTCTGTTAGCTTAGCGGCGACCTGCGGCGACACCGCGCGCCGCTGCTCATAAGGGGTGGTGGTGCTGATCGTGGTCAGGTCGGGGCCCTTGAGGCTGTCGACCAGATAGGGCTGCATGGTCACCCCGCCGTTGGCGATGGTCGCTGCGATCTCGGCGTTCTGCAACGGGGTCAGCGCGACATCCTTCTGACCGATGCTCGACATGCCCAGCGCCGCGGCGTCCGGGATGATGCCGATGGTCGATTCGGCCACCTGCAGCGGGATGACGCTGGGCGTGCTGTCCAGGCCGAACGAGCGCGCCATGCTGCGCAACGCGTCCGCGCCGGTGAGGATGCCGAGCTGGACGAACGCGGTGTTGCAGGACAGGGCGAAGGCCTGCTGCAACGACACGGTCGGGTCGTTGCCGCACGCCTGCCCACCGTAGTTCTCCAGCGTCGCGGTGCTGTTGGGCAGCGGTATCGACGGCGCGGCGGTCAGCTGCTCGGTGTCGCTGGCGCCGGCCTGCAGCGCGGCCGCCGTGGTGATCACCTTGAACGTCGAGCCGGGCGGGTAGGTCTCGGAGATGGCCCGGTTGGTCATCGGGTTGTCGGGATCGTCGCGCAGCCGCTGCCACGCCTGCGCCTGCACCTCGGGGTCGTGCGAGGACAGCAGGTTGGGGTCGTAGGACGGCGACGACACCATGGCCAGGATCTTGCCGGTGGACGGCTCGAGGGCGACCACCGCGCCCTTGCACGGCGGGCCGCCGCAGCCCTGCTGCATGCCGTCCCACGCCGCCTGCTGGACCCGCGGCCTGATGGTGGTGTCGACGTTGGCGCCGCGCGGGTCGCGGCCGGTGAAGAAGTCGGCCAGCCGGCGCCCGAACAGCCGCTCGTCGGAGCCGTTCAGCAGCGGGTCCTCGGCGCGTTCCAACCCGGTGCTCGAGTAGCGCAGCGAGTAGAACCCGGTCACCGGCGCGTACTGGGCGGGGTTGGGGTAGACCCGCAGGAAGCGGAACCGGTTGTCGGTGGCGACCGAGTAGGCCAGCAGCTGGCCGCCGGCCACGATCTGGCCGCGCTGGCGGGAGTACTCGTCGAGCAGCACCCGCTGGTTGCGCGGGTCGGCGCGCAGCGAGTCGGCCGCGAAGACCTGCGTCATCGTGGCGTTGAGCAGCAGCAGCACGATCAACGCCATCACGGTCACCGAGATCCGGCGCAGGGAGGCGTTCATACTTTCTCGATCACCTCGGTGCTGGCCGCCGCGATCGACGGCTCGGTGCGGGCGCGGGTGCGCAACGGACGGCGGGCGCTGTGCGAGATCCGCGCCAGGATGGCCAGCAGCACGTAGTTCGCCAGCAACGACGAACCCCCGTACGACATCCACGGGGTGGTCAGCCCGGTCAGCGGGATGAGCTGCGTGACCCCGCCGACGACGATGAACAGCTGGATGGCCAGCGTGGACGCCAGGCCGGCGGCCAGCAGCTTGCCGAAGCTGTCCCGGGTGGCGATCGCGGTGCGCAGACCACGCACGATGACGATGGTGTAGAGCATCAAGATGGCCGCCAGCCCCACCAGCCCCAGCTCTTCACCGAAGGCGGCGATGATGAAGTCGGTCGACGCGGCGGGCACGGTGTCGGGCTGACCGTTGCCCAGCCCGGTGCCGAAGATCCCGCCGGTGGCAAAGCTGAACAGCGACTGCACGATCTGGTAGCCGCTGCCGTCGGGGTCGGAGAACGGGTCCCACCACATCTGCACCCGCACCCGGACGTGCGCGAAAATGTAATACGCGACAACGCTTCCCGCGACGAACAACACCAGGCCGATGGCCACCCAGCTGAACCGCTGAGTCGCCAGATACACCACCACCAGAAACGAGGTGTAGAGCAAAAGCGAAGTGCCAAGGTCTTTTTCGAAGGCCATCACCCCGACCGAGATCACCCAGGCCGCCAGCAGCGGGGCGAGATCGCGCGGACGCGGCAGCGTCAAACCCATGAAATGCTTGCCGACGCTGGTGAACAGGCCCCGCTTGGCGATCAGCACCGCGGAGAAGAAGATCAGCAGCAAGATCTTGGAGAACTCGGCGGGCTGAATCGAGAACCCCGGGAAGCGAATCCAGATCTTGGCGCCGTTCTGTTCGGACAGCGAGGCCGGCAACAGAGCGGGAATCACCAGGAATACCAGGCCGACCAGTCCACAGATGTAGCCGTAGCGCGCGAGCTGTCGATGGTCTTTGAGGAAGGTGACCACCAGTGCGAAGGTCACCACACCGATCAGGGTCCACAGCATCTGCTGAGTGGCGCTCGGGTGGTGACGGCCGCTGAGCTGATTGGTCACCAGATCCAGCCGGTGAATCATGACCAGCCCAAGTCCGTTGAGCAATGCCACAATTGGCAACAGCAGGGGGTCGGTGTAGGGCGCAAATCGCCGGATGGCCATGTGCGCGGATCCGAAGACGACCAGGAACACCAGTCCGTAGCTGACCGCGTTCCAGCGCAGATCGTGTTGTTGGTTGGCTTCAACGATCAGCAGCGCGGCCACGGTGATGGTGGCGGCGAACCCCAGCAGCAACAACTCGGCGTTGCGCCGGGTGGGCAGCGGGGGCGTGACCGCGACCGGCGGCTGAAGTTGTGTGGTCATGCCACCGTCCGGCAGTCGATGCCCGGTTGAAGAGGGGGCCCGGGAAGCGCGGTCAACGTCTGCGACGTGGTGGTCGGGCCTGCCGGCGAAGAGCTCGCCGGGCCGGGGGCGGCGTTTGTGCTGGGAGTGGGGCTGGCGCTGGTGGTCGGTGGTGCGGGCGACGCGGGGCCGCCGGTTTCGGGTACAGGGCTGCGGGTGGCCTGCGCCCCGGGCGGTGAGGTGGCGCGCGGCGGCGGACAGAGCGGCAGCAGGTATTCGGCCAGCAGTTGACGCAGCTGCGATTCGGCCTGGTCAAGGCTGCCGCCGGGCAGCCCGGTTTGCACCTGGACCTGCCCGGGGCGGCGCAGGTCTTGCAGCGTCATCAGCTGGCAGTTGGAGCCGCCGGACTGCCCGTAGCTGATCAGCGACAGTTCGTTACGCGCGTTGAGGCAGCCCACCAGATAGGGCTGCTGCAGGGGCACCCCCAGCAGGCTGCCCTGAATCCCGCGGACGATGGAGATCCGGCCGTTGTATTCGGCGACGTAGTAGTTGCGCTGGATGACCCACCACCCCACGGTGAGGCCGGCCAACACCAGCATCACCGCCAGGGCGATGACGACGAACAGCCGTCGCCGCGACCACCGCGGCCGGCTGGGTGTTTCCGGTTGCGGCGCAACGCGTTTCGCGGACTCGTCGCGCGGCCGGATCGCCGAGGCGCGTCCCGCGGAGGTGTTGGGCAGGGTCAGCTGGTCCTCGTCGCCGGACACCGCGCCGGCCAGGATCGGCTGGGTTTGGCCGTAGTCGTAGTCGACCACGTCGGCGACCACGACGGTGACGTTGTCCGGGCCGCCGCCGCGCAACGCCAACTCGATGAGGCGGTAGGCGGCCTCGGCCACGTCTGGGATCTGCAGGGCCTCGAGGATGGTCTCGTCGCTGACCGGGTCGGACAACCCGTCCGAGCACAGCAGGTAGCGGTCGCCGGCGCGGGCTTCGCGCATGGTCAGCGTCGGCTCGACCTCGTGACCGGTGAGCGCGCGCATGATCAACGAGCGCTGCGGGTGGCTGTGCGCCTCCTCCCGGGTGATGCGGCCCTCGTCGACCAGGGTCTGGACGAACGTGTCGTCCTTGGTGATCTGGGTGAGCTCGCCGTCGCGCAGCAGGTAGCCGCGGGAGTCGCCGATGTGCACCAGCCCGATGCGGTCGCCGGCGAACAGGATCGCGGTGAGGGTGGTGCCCATCCCCTCCAGCTCGGGCTCCGCTTCCACCTGCGCGGCGATCGCGGCGTTGCCGGCGCGCACCGCCTCGTCGAGCTTGGCCAGCAGGTCGCCGCCGGGCTCGTCGTCGTCGAGGTGCGCCAGGGCGGCGATCACCAGCTGGGACGCCACCTCGCCGGCGGCGTGGCCGCCCATGCCGTCGGCCAGTGCGAGCAGCCGGGCGCCGGCATAGACGGAGTCTTCGTTGTTGGAGCGCACCAGGCCGCGATCACTGCGCGCGGCATACCGCAGGACCAGGGTCACGGGCGTTGCTCCTTGATCCCGGCGGGCGAACCCGCCGAGCCGGTGTCATCGCCGTAGGCGCGGGTCATGGGCGCAACTCGATCGCCGTTTTGCCGATTCGAATCGGCGTTCCGATCGGAACTCGTACCGCAGTGGTCACCTTTGCCCTGTCGAGGTAAGTGCCGTTGGTCGATCCTAGATCCTCGACGTACCACTCCGAGCCGCGCTGAGTCAGCCGGGCGTGCCGCGCCGAGGCGTAGTCGTCGGTGAGCACCAGGGTCGAGTCGTCAGCACGCCCGATCAACACCGGCTGCCCGCTGAGGGTGATGCGCCCGCCGGCCAGCGCGCCCTCGGTCACCACCAGATAGCGGGCGGCGTGGCGGCGCTGACGGGACGGCAGCAGGGTGCTGCGCAGCGCCAGGCCGCGACGCACCATGACGGCACCGGTGGGCGCATAGATGTCGGTCCGCAGGATTCGCAGCACGGACCAGATGAATACCCATAGCAACATTAAAAATCCGGCGCGCGCCAGCTGCAGTACCAGTCCCTGCATCTGGCGTCCTTTCCGTCCTAGCGTCGTGTCTCCGGCGCCCGTGACTCCGAGCACATCGGCTACGTCACGATACTTGGACGGTGGTCGACACGGGGCGAAGCACGGCAGCGGTGAGCCCAGTGGCCTAGTGGATCCGGACGATGATCTCCGAGTGGCCCAACCGGATGACGTCCCCGTCGGCCAACTGCCACTCCTGGACGGGTGCGTTGTTCACCGTGGTGCCGTTGGTGGAGTTCAGGTCCGACAGCAGCGCCACCTGTCCATCCCAGCGGATCTCCAGGTGCCGCCGTGAGACGCCGGTGTCGGGCAACCGGAACTGCGCGTCTTGGCCACGGCCGATGATGTTGGAGCCCTCGCGCAGCTGGTAGGTGCGGCCGCTGCCGTCGTCGAGCTGCAGGGTGACCGTGGTGCCGGTGGACCCGTAGCCGCCCTGGCCGTAACCGCCGTAGCCGCCGGCCTGTTGCCCGTAGTCGGCGGGCTGACCGTACTCGGCCGGCTGGGCGTACTCCGGCTGCTGGCCGTAGTCGGCGGGTTGGCCGTACTCGTACTCGGAGCCGGGCGCCTCGGGGTAGCCGCCGCCCGGTGGGGCGTAGGTAGCGCCCTGGGCGTGCTCGGCGTACTGCGTGTACTCGGCGGACCCGTAGTCCTGGCGGCCGTATCCCCCGCCCTGCGGGTAGCCCTGGTCGTAGCCGCCGCCCTGCTCCGGGTAGGCGGGCCGCTGCTCGGGCGGGGCGTAGCCGCCCTCGTCCGGGCGGGCCGGCCCGCGACCGTAGTCGCCGTAACCGCCGTAGCCCTGCGGGCCGCCGGCGGGCTGGCCGCCGGGCGGGGGGTAGCCGCCGCCGGGTGGCCGGTAGCCCTGGTCATAGCCCTGGCCGCCGTATCCCGGCGGCGCGGGCGGACGCTGTTCGTAGGACTGCGGGTAGCCGCCCTGCGCCGGCTCGGGGTAGCCGCGCTGGTCGGGATAGCCGTGCTGCTGGGGCGGGTAGCCGGCCTGGCCCGGCTCGGGGTAGCCGCCACGCTGGTCGGGATATCCGCCGTGCTCCTGGTAGCTCTGCGGCGGCGGGTAGCCGCCTTGCTCGGGGTAGCCGCCCTGCTCGGGGTGGCGGGGCGGCGGGTAGCCCTGCTGGGGTGGGTAGCCGCCCTGTTCAGGCGGGTAGCCGCCGCGCTGGTCCGGCGCACCCTGCGGCTCAGAGCCACCGCGCGCGTCGTCCTGGGGACGCCCGTAGCGCTCGTCGTAGTACTCGTCGCCGGGCCGTCCCGGCCCCTGAGCCCCGCGGTAGCTCGAATTGTCAGTCATTGGTGCTACTCCTCGTTCTTCGCCGAACGCGTTATTTGATTGTGGCCGGACGGGGTCGTCGACCGTCGGGCGGGGCTGGACATCAGGGTTGACAGCACCACAGGCGCGGTACTGGCCGGTGCGCAGGCTCGACGACTGCTCGAACCGAACGACCACCTCACCATACGTTTGCCACCCCTGTTCGTGGATGTAGTCAGCCAAGTACCTCGCGAAAGCGCTCGACGTGAGATCCGGATCGGCGCTGACCTTCTCGAAGTCGTGCATACCGAGGGTAATGATGTATTCGTTGGGGGCCAAAAGGCGATTTCCGTGCAGCTTCTGGACGCCGTCGCGGGCCTCGCGGCACAACAGGGCCTCGACCTCTTGCGGGACGATGGGCCCGCCGAACACGCGGGCGAACGCGTTGTCGACCGTCGCCTCGAGTTTGCGCTCGATCCGTGCAACCAGCCCCCGTTGGCTACTCATGTTCTACCGTTCGCCCGCACTTGCCCTCAGGTATTGCCGGTGCGCGGCAAACGAATCACCCGGGTGCTGGTTCACTCCCGCATGGTATCGGGACAGCACGACGCCGCGGCACTTCCGAAATCGCGAGAACCGCATCCACGCAGTTCAGGGGCGCGCCCGCGGGGTTGGGCATAATGGACGGCGGGCCACGGCCCCACTGCGGCGGTTCGGGAATCGGGCCATTACAGTGGTATGGTCCATCGGTTGTTTTCCGGGCGAGTGGCGGAATGGCAGACGCGCTGGCTTCAGGTGCCAGTGTCCTTCGGGACGTGGGGGTTCAAGTCCCCCTTCGCCCACACTGAGCGGTTCTACGAAAGGTCACGGCCTCGAAAGAGGTCGTGACCTTCGTGCTTTCCGGGGATCGGCGGTGCGGGCGTGCGCGCGGCCTACCGTCATAGTTGGCGACGGATGTCGAGCAGGTGGTGCTGGGCTTCGTGTGCGGTGTGCACCGCGACCCAGCGCAGCGACCGCTCGGCGGTCACCGGGTAGTGGTAGACGACGGTGCGGTCCCAGTCCGCCGTCGTCAACCGGGCCAGCACATTGCCGAACAGCAATGCGGCGTCGGCGAGTTGGCGAGCCACGGTGCCGGGTTCCTGCTCGTTGTATCCATCATGAACGGCGCGGTCCTCGCGGCCCATCGAGACGCAGTCGGCCCCATTCGTCCGCCGCGCCGCGAGCACCCGCTCGCGCTGCACCAGCAATACGTCCCGCAGGTGGCAACCGTACTCGAGCGGCGACCAGACACCATCACGTGGCCGAGAGCGAACGTCAATTGTGTTGTCGCACAAGATCGTGACGACCTCGGCCACTCGCGCGCGGACGTCATCGCCGGCGGTTGGGGCCTGCCGCAGGTCGTAAGCGAAACCGCATTCCCGGCACGGATCGGTCACCAGCACATGATGGCAGACCGGGTCGCCGGGCGTCCGAGCGCCGTGAGCAGCCGACCGCTTCCGAAGTGGTTGGCGCCGTGGGCAAGTCACGCCGGTCTGGGCAGGTCTTGGTCTTGGTTTGGTCTTGGCCTTGGGCGACGGCCGGCGCGCCGCGTCGTGGTTGGCGTGACGCACACCACACCCGTGTGCTGAGGGTAGCCTTACCTAAATCGTGTCGGTATGGTCCGGGTAATGACCTCCTCCAATCCACCACTGCCCCGCGCCGTCGATGATCGGTTGGTCAGCATCCTTCGCGACGACCTGGACCTCAAGTTCGAATCACTCAGTCCCACAACGCGTCTGATCGACGACCTGGGAATGGACTCGGTCGCGTTCGCCGTCAGCCTGGTCGCCATCGAAGAACGCTTCGGTACGCAGTTGAGCGAGGAAGACCTGCTGTATTGCACGACCGTCGGCGACCTGCAGTCCGCGATCGCCGCCAGGGTCAACGCATGAACGTCCTCGCCGCCGCGATGCGCGACGCGATGACCCGATCACCGCACGACCTGGTGGTCCTGGACAAAGACTTCGACACATGGCGGTCCTGCCCCTGGCCCGAGGTGCACGGCATGGCCGAAAGCATCGCCGCGCGTCTGCTTCAGCGGGACCGGCTGGGAGCCGTGGGCCTCGTCGGTGAGCCGACCGTCGAACTGATCGCCGCCATCCAGGGCGCGTGGTTGGCCGGCGTCGCGGTGTCCCTTCTCCCCCGGCCGCGGCGGGGCGCCGACCCGTCGGAATGGGCGCACAGCACCCTGCAGCGCTTCGGCGGGATCGGCGTCGACACGGTGCTGAGTCATGGCGGTGTGCTGCGCACCCTGGCCGCCGCCGACTCCGCCGTTTCCGTTTGCGACCTGGCCCAGGCGGCTCGCACCCCGTCGTCGACCGGCCTTGAGTACCAAGATGATTCGGGCGTTGCGATCCTGCAGGGCACGGCGGGCTCGACGGGGAACCCGCGCACGGCGGTGCTGTCGCCGGCCGCGGTGTTGAGCAATATGCGCGGCCTCATCGAGCGGCTGCGGCTCGACGGTGCTTCGGATCGGGCATGTTCGTGGCTGCCGCTCTACCACGACATGGGGTTGGCGTTCCTGCTCACCTCCGTGCTCAGCGGCATGCCACTGTGGCAGGCGCCGACGGGCGCCTTCTCGGCGGCGCCGCTGCGCTGGGCGGAGTGGCTGTCCGACAGCCAGGCAACGTTCACCGCCGGCCCCAATTTCGGCTACTCGATGATCGGCCGCTACTCGGGGAGGGTGCGCGACGTTGACCTCGGGGCGCTGCGGATTGCGATCAACGGGGGCGAGCCGGTGGATTGCGAGGGGTTCCAGCGGTTCGCAACGGCGATGGCGCCGTTCGGCTTTCGGGCAGCGGCCGCCACTCCGGCCTACGGGATGGCCGAGGCGACGTGTGCGGTGACGATGCCCGGCTGCGGAGAGGGATTGCAGATCGACGAGCGAACGGAATCCGGTGTGCGCCAACGGTATGCCCTGCTGGGCGGCGCCATCGCCGGGATGGAGCTACGCATAGCTGCGACCGACGAGCCGTCCGGCGAGGGCGTCGGGGAGGTCGAGATCCGCGGATCGTCGATGATGACCGGCTATTTGGGCGACACGACGGGCCGATCCGACGGTGATTGGTTCCCGACCGGGGACATCGGCTATCTGGTCGACGGCGCGCTGGTCATTTGCGGTAGGTCCAAAGAGGTCATCACCGTTGCCGGCCGCAACATCTTTCCCACCGAGATCGAACAGGTGGCCGCGCAAGTGGACGGCGTGCGGCACGGCGGCGTGGTCGCGGTGGGATCCAAATCCGGTGCGGCGCAATCCCGATTGCTGATCGCGGCCGAGTTCGTCGGAGCGGACCGTGATGTGACGCGCAGCGCCGTCATCAAGCGGGTCATCTCGGTCTGCGGGGTGACACCGGCGGACGTCGTGCTGATGCCGCCGGGGTCGCTGCCGCGCACGTCGTCGGGCAAACTCAGGCGACTCGAGGTGCGCCGCCAACTGCTGGGCTGAGCGGACGGTTTTCGGCCGACCCGGCGGTTGTTCGGCTGTAGTGAATTGACCGGTGCGCCCGCGCCAGTACCCTCATGAGCAGTTCGGGAGGGTTGCAGATGCGCGTCAGCACGCGGCGCCGGTGTGGCGATGAGCGCTCGGCCGCGAAGGTGCCATGGGACTCCCGTACATAGATAAGCAGGCGCTGATCGCCGAAGCCGGCGGTGACCCGTGGGCGATCAATGCGAGCCTGCAGGCGGGCAGCCCGTCACAGATATCCAACCTGGCCGGGGCCTTCCACCGCGCGGGCCGCTGCACGCAGGAAGCCGACAACGCGTTCCAGCAGGCGCGGTCACGATTCGACGCGGCCTGGAATCACCAGGACGGCGATCATCCCATCAACGACTCCGAGGAAGTGCAACGCGTCACGAAAGCCCTTGGGGCCCAGTCCTTGCAGCTGCCCAAGATCGGCGCCGACCTGGAAGGCATTGCCGCCGCGCTGGCCGAGGCGCAGAAAGCGGGTGCGGCGCGGATCGCCACTCTGGATGCCCAGTTGAAGAACATTTCCGACCTGGTGGTCGAGGCGGTCGCCCTATTGAACGACAAGAGCCTCAGTCCGGCTGACCGGGATGCGCTGCATGCCCTCATCAACACATGCGAGGACGACGCCCTGCGCGACACCAAGGCGGCCCTGGCTGATCTGCAAGCGATCCGCAACGGCTACGCCGATGGGCTGCAAAAGTCGTTGAACAGCCTGCACGCCGAAGGGTATGACGGCGCGCCCCTCCATGGTGTCGACGCCGACGGCGTCGCCCCGGCCTCTCCGGCCCAACAGGCCGCCTTGGATGACATTCGCCGGGCCACCAATCAGGCCGTCCTGGACCAGATGGCCAAGGTGCGTGCCGCGCAGCGGGCTCTGGACAAGGCGATAGCCGACGTCTATGCCCACGGGCCCGGCTCGCCGGAAGGCGAGGCCGCCAGCGCCCAGCTACCCAAGCTCAAGGCCGATCTCGCCCATGCGCTCGACGACCTGGGCAAGATTCCCGACTACACCGGCGTCGACCCCGCGTCGGTGAATGTCACGCCCGATGGCCACTTCATGTTCACCTACAACGTCAACGGGCAGCCCGTACAGGTTGTCGGCCAGCTCAAAAACGGGACGGGCGAATTCTTCGACCAGGCCACCGGCACGTACTACATCTTCAACGGCGGCAAGTTGACCGGAATGCGCACGCCCGATCCGGGGAAGGTGGAAGCCACCTCCGAGCCGTTGTGGACCGCCATCACGACCGCGGTAGGCGGATACGGACTCAAGGTGGGCGGTACTGCCGCTTGGCAAGGCCTGAAAACGCTATTCAGCCGGGAGATGTTGGAGGGATTGACGAGCGAGAACGTTATCTCCCGGGCGATGACGGGGGCTGAGGTGCGTGCGGCGCTCGCTGAGGCCGAGTACCCGCGCGGCATCGGCGGCGAGCCCGTTCCCAGTACCCATCCGCTTGAGCCTCCTCCCGTGGAGCACACTCCCCCGGCCGATGCACCCGTCGAACATGCGCCCGGTGGGCCGCACGTCGCCGTGCCCGACAGTCCGCCGCCTTTACCGCCGGAACAGCCGCCGCCACCCCCGCTTGCCTCGGACCATCCGCTCTTCGAGGGATACCATCCGATCGATCCCGGCCCGGAATTCACCAACGCCGACGGCAGCCTGCGATATCCCGACGACACGTTGCCGACCAAGCCGTACGCGGTACCCGGGACGGTCGTCCCGGATGCTCAGTTGTCGGCTGGGACAGTTCTGAGCCGATTCGGGTTTCCCGGTGGCGGATACCTGGCCCCCGAAGGAACACCGTTCGCCGAACTGGCCCTCCCACCAGGAAGCGCCGGCAAGCCGTACTTTCAATATGTGGTCGACGACCCGACCCGCCTTCCGCCCGGGTGGCACATTGAGCAGTCGGAGGTGGCGCCGTGGTTTCATCAGCCCGGCGGCGGTCAGCAGTACCGCATTATTAACGAAGAGGGAGCGACGGGCGATGTCGCGGAATTGGTCAGGTGGGGCTACTTGAGAAGGATTAACTAATGGTCGATTTCTCGCGCTTGTCAGTCAATTGGCATCGTTGGGGGCCCGCAATAGGTGGCGGTAATATCGGCGTCACCACAGACTGCGAAGACTGTGCAATTCGCTTCACAAGTACCGACTATTCTGTCCACGTCCGTGAAGAACAAACTTGGTGGGTAGTCGATACGGTTAATGACCGTGGGCAGCGCCGCAACGCGGCTGCCAAACTGTCGAATTTCGAGTTGGCCGAAAAGTATCTCATTTGGGACTGGGCCACGACGGCGCGTTCGGACCTCGCATCTGGCCGTCTGGGCGCCGACCTTGCCAAGCAAGGATTCGCCCCGAAAATCGAAGTATCCAAAATCGACACGAAATACAAAATCTGCTCAGGTAACGATTGCGCCATCTTGTCTGAGGTGAACGCCACCATCTTCAGCCATCTGATCGATAAATCGGTGGATCAGATCGAGCGGCTGATTACGGGTGAGCCCAGCTGATCGTGTGGTAAACGCCGATTCCGCGGCCCGCCGCGCGAGGGGGGCTACCAATGCCACCCACTGCGGGACTTCCGGCGTGACCGGATCTGTGACGTGGTCGAGGTCCGATGCGTCTCGAGCACACGTGGCGTTGCGCCGAGCAGATGGTCAGAGAAGGCATCGCATAATCGGTCGAAACTGGGCAGCCGAACACCCACTCAACTGCAGTGTCGAACCATCCCCGGGGCCGTTGAAACGTCCGCACGGGCCTGGTCGGACCGATGGTCCGCGCGAGAAACAGATCGCGAAACATGTTGTCACACTGAGTAATTGCGCCCCNGGTCAAGTCCAGTGACGTGGTGTACGACGTCGTCGTGTGATTCTTCGGGGTGATGGTTCAGGCGGTCAGTGCCGCGGGGGTGTCCTCCTGCTCTGTTGATGGGGTGTGGTCGGCGCGGGATTTGCTGAGGACGTCGAGCC
>NZ_JACKSY010000052.1:0-1118 GCF_025821985.1 Mycobacterium timonense
ACCGTCACTATCCAAGCCGGCAAGCACACCCTGACCGCTGCTGAACCGCCACCACCCGACCTCGCCGAAATCCTCGCAAACATCCACAGCCTACGTGCGCACTAGCCTGATAAAAGTCGGGTCTATGTCATTGACTTCGGCGCGTATGTGGATTTGATTAACACCCAGAACGCTCCGCGTGGATTGCTCCCGGTCGACATCGAGGGTGATGACCTAGAGGATTCCGATGCGGGATGGGTGGAAGTGCCAGAGCAGGACTTGCGAGCATTGCGACGAGCAATTCTCGACATAGACGAGTTCCTCCAGTCGAACCCGCAGTTTTCGTGAGAAGTACGGACCCGTACGCCTGTCAAGCGCGTTCGCTGTGATGAATTGTCTGAATGCCGTTCTGGCGCAATCTGGCTCTCCATCTTATGAACGGCGAATTTACTGGTACGCGGCGGCAGGCGCATGGGGTGCGGCTCCGGACAGCACTGCTTCTGAGACATCCCAAGGCTCATCGGGAGTGTTCATCGCCTCCCGTAACTCGCGCTAATCTTCCCCGCCAGGCGCGGAAGCCGCCCGCCGCGGCCCACGCCGCCCTTGCGTTGCACCACGCCTCGTGGGTCCAATGCTCGGGGTCGAACGTCAGCAGCTCGGGCGGCGGCGTGCTCGATGCGGGCACCTTACGCTTCATGCCTCAACCTCGCCCACAACGCCCTTCGGCAGGCGCAGGGCCGTGATCATCTTCGCCAGCACGAGGCGTTGCTGCCGGGCCTCCCGATGGCGGGGTGCACACTGATGCCCTGACTGGAGTCGACTACGGGGCCGCTGGCGATGATTTCGGCCTGCAAATCGTCGAGCTGGTCAACGGTTCGGGACGCCTCCCGCAGCAGCATCGCCTCGTGGTCGTCGAGCGCAAACTCGCTGGTCGCGGACCACCATAGGCGCTTGCCTGCGGTGCGTAGGCCGCGTGGTGTAGTGGTCATTTCACCCTCCAAGGGTCAAAGTTCCTGGCGCCTGTCGCTTCCGGTCGAATTCTGAGCAGTTTCTTCCGGTCGAAAAGTGAGCAGGGGTTACGGGGTTGAGTCTGCCTGACGGTCGGCTTCGACGGAGGGCAGGGACTCGATTGCGGTGTG
>NZ_JACKSY010000053.1:0-39308 GCF_025821985.1 Mycobacterium timonense
GTTCAACTCCGGCAGCACCAGTATTCCGTTGCAGGACATGATCGATCGGATGCTGTTCGCCGAGGCGCTGGAGACGCAGAAGTGCCTGGACGAGGGGGTGCTCACCTCCACCGCCGACGCCAACATCGGTTCAATCACAGGCATTGGTTACCCGTCGTGGACCGGCGGCAGTGCGCAGTTCATTGTCGGCTACCAAGGCCCGCATGGCGTGGGCAAGGACGCGTTCGTGGCTCGCGCCACCGAACTGGCCACCACGTACGGGGTCCGCTTCACCCCACCGGACTCACTGATCGGTTAACACAGCAGCCGCGCCGGACTCACTGATCGGCTGCAGCGTCGGATTGTCTCGATGCCGGCCGTTAGACGGTATGCGCCAAGGCGAGCACCTCATCGAAGCCCTCTCGGAGGCAAGCGGCGAAGGCGTCGGTGTCAGAAATCGCCTCTGGGTCGGCATTGACGGTGACACAACATGTTCCGTCGTAGGACAGCATCGTCACCATGGCTGCCACCGCCGGCCGGGGACCCATCGGATACAGGCCGACCACCCGGGCTCCGGCGAGGTACAGTTCGCGTCCCACAGCACCCATGTTGGAGGCTTGGATATCGATGGCGCCGGTCATGTCGGCGGCAATGCGTGTCAGCAACGGTCCGGGCAGCACGCTCAGGGCAGGCGCTATCAAGTCAAGAAAGCCCAATGCGGGCTCGTCACGAGCATCGGCGATCAGGCGGTGGATCGCTGCGATCCTGAGCGCTGGATCGACTTCGCCCACCGGAGCGGCGAAGCGGGCCGCGGCAAATCTGTTGCCGCCCATCGGATCTGCCTCGGACCGCACACTGATCGGCATGGCCATCGGGATGACATGGACAGGGGTCGAGCACTGGTCGTGGTAGCGGCGAACCCCACCGAGAACGGCCGCAAGAAAGGCGTCGTTGACCGAGCCCTGGGCGGCGCGTCCCGCGGCCTTAAGTTCGGTCAGGGCGACGTCGAGCGTGATCAACCGGTAACCGGGGCCGCCGTGACACAGCAACGGGGATCGGGTCGCGGCGACGGGGGCCAGCACACGCTGCAGCGAGGCGCCGAACCGCACGGCCTGTCTGGCTGCGCGCACCGGATCGCCGGCCACCCCGGCAACGGCGTTCCGCACGCCGCGCAGCACACCACCCGGCGCCGCTGACGCTGTGGTCGCCAGCCATGTGGCAAGCAGCGCGACGGGCGTGGCGGCCGGGCGGGTGGGCGGTGCCGTCGTGGTGGCCCACGGTGCCGGGTCTCGGCCATGCCCATGGGTCAGGTCGAGTAGCTGCAGCAGCCCGAGCCCGTCGGTGAGGCTATGGTGCGGTTTGAACAGGTAGGCGGCCTTGCCGTCGGCGAGTCCGCTGACCAGGATGGCCTCCCACGGGGGCCGATGCGGATCCAGCGGCCGGCTGGCGAATTGGGCGATGAACGCGTACAGCTCGACGGTGGAGCCGTCGCCGGGCAACCCGACCCGGTGCAGGTGATAGCTCAAGTCGAAATGCGGATCCGGTGACCAGGCAGGGGAAACTATTGGAAGGAGGGGCTCGACGATGCGTTCCCGCATCCGGGGTACCGCCTGGGTGAACCGCTCACGGGCTGCCACCAGCCGCTGCCAGTCGGGTTCGCGGTCCAACAGTTCAATGAGCACACCCGTGGACCGGGTGCGGTGATCGCCCTCGGCGCGCCACATGACTGCTTCCCAGGGGCTCAGATCGGCTCCGCCGCCCCACGCGGCCAACGGGTCCGCACCACTGCTAGGCATCGTCGCCGACCCTTGCGCCCGTCCGCGAGTCGACGGCCCGGGTTACGTCCAGGATCAGCTGGGCCACTGCTGCTGGGTCGTCCGACATCGGCACGTGCCCCACACCGTCGAGGCGGACCAGTTCCGCGCCAGGCAGCCGAGCCAGCATCGGGACGCCGAACTCGTCGAAGGGCAGCACCCGGTCGTGCGTTGGCCATACCACCCGGAGCGGGTAGTCGCGCTCGGCGGGCAGGGCCTTGAGGTGTTGCTGCGGCAACACCCGCAGCAGTGTGGGCACCGCGGAGGCCGCGACGCTGGCCCGGATCGCGGCGGCCACGAATTCCGGTGCGACCCGGCCTGGATGAGCGACCTGCCCAGCTAGCATCAGCCACCGCAACACGGGGTTAGCGGCGACGACGTCCGCGTGCGGCGCACTCCGGCATGTCACCGCTAGGTGTGCCCTGATCGTGGTGGCCGTCAGTTCGATACGGCGCTCTGATCGCCAGGCGCCGGCGGGGCTGAGCAGCACGAGTGACCGCGCGCGGCCACGGCGGGCGAGCTCGATGGCCAGCCAACCGCCCAGGGAGTTGCCGACGATGTGGACCTGACGCAGCCCAAGTACGTCCATGTCGTCCTCGACGCCGTCGGCGAGCGCGTCCAGCGAGGGGATCACCGGACCAAGTGGCAGGCCTCCGCCGTGGCCACGCAGCGTGGGGGCAATCACGTCGTGGTGGGGCTCGAGGAAGTGCAGCACCGGTGTCCAGACCCGCCAGATAGTGCCGATTCCGTGCAGCAACAGCAGCGGGGACCCGCTGCCGCCCCGGTGCAGTGGAGTGAGGTCGAGCCGGGCCGGGGCGGTACCCGGGTTTTGAGCGCGCCGCACCGCGGTCGCCGCCGCGCCCGCCACCGCGACGATCGCCAGGCCCGTCCTGAGGCTTCGTCGGACTTGCTGATCCTGCATGTGTCTCCTCGTCATTACCCTCGGTGGCCTGACAACGGCGCGCTGTGCTGAGGTGTGGGGGCCGCGTCGCTGATCGCCGCCAGAGTGGCGATGGCGTGGTGGAGGTGATCGAGCTCGTCGGCGAACTCCCGTCGGCGCGACACCAGATCGTCGTGGGGTGCGGCGGGACCAATCAGTCCACGGTGTGCCGCCAGTTTGAGCGCTGCGGTGAACATCTCGGCGGAGACAGATTCCTCACTGGCGAGGCGCTTCTGCAGTGCCCACTGCTTGGCCAGGCGAAGACAGGCGTCAAGAAAACGGTCTTGGTCGAAGGGATCGCTGGGCGCGCAGGTGACCAGTTGTTCGGCCACGACGCGGTAGGCGTCCACGTACGGTCGTAAGACGAGATGGGCGACGATGAGATTGCTGTCGTCCAACCACTGTTGGGCTTGGCGCGCATCGAGGGTGTCGGTGCGCTGTTGGATGGATCCGGTCATCAGGCTAACTTCGTTCCAGAGTTCTTCGGCGAACTCGCCGCGGGCGGCGAAGAAGAAGTCGAACTTTAGGATCTCGCGGACAGCCAGGGCGGTGCGCCAGGCGGTGCGGGTATCTCCGCCGGGGGTGTCGGCGAGGATCATCAGTGCGATCTCGGCGATGGCGCGGACCACCAGCACGTGCACGGCGCTGTTGCGGTAGACCGCGGCGATCAGATGCTGGTCAGTTCCGATGCCCCACACCGTTTGTGGGCCCCGCGTGTAGCACTTGAGCACGCCGGAAGTCACCAGGCTCTCCAGTGTGTGGGACACCGTTGCCCGCTCGGTCAGATCGGCGCCGCCGGCGACCGGCCAGCCGCGGACGCTCAGGTAGCCGGCTAGGGGCTCCACGGTGGCGCACACCTCGTCGAGGGTCAGCGCCCGGTCCTGGCCCAACATCGCCACACAGACCGCCGCAGTGGTGGTCACCGGGGTGATGCGATTAATGCGGTGGCAGATGTCGAGCGCCAGACGTTCCATCACCTGGCGGTCAGAAAGGCCGTCGTTGCGTAGGCTTTTTAGCCGGTCGTACACCGGTATCGGGGCGCCGAAATCGAGATAGATTCGGCCCAGCCGGGCTTTGAGCCGCCGGGCGTATTGCGCCAGCCACCACAGATCTTCGGGCCGCTTGCCGGTCCCGCGAGCCTCGTGAGCCATCAGCTCGACTTCATGCAGGGGCAGTTGGTCGTAGATGATCGAGACCGGCACGATGAGTGCGTTGGACTGGGCCACGGATTCGATCGCGTCGGTGACGTAGCGCAGCAGCCCGAACCTCGGTGGCCGCAGTTTCCCGGTGCGGGTGCGGCCACCCTCGATCGACCACACGAGATTGTTGCCTGCAGCGACGAGGCGCCCGACCACGACGCGCAGCGCCATCCGGTACACCGGGGCATCCCCCGACGCGCGCCGGACATGCACGATTCCGTTGCGCCGGGCCAGCGTTCCGAGCGGGAAGAAGTCCAGGTTGGCACCGGCCATCCCGTAACAAGGGGTGATCCCGAGTTGAGCCAGTCGCGGAGGCAGTGCGAACTCGTCGAGATAGGACCGGTGTGAGGTCAGGAAGATCAAGGTGTTGGTCTGGTCGAGCCGGCGCAGTTCGGCCAAACTTGCGTCGTCGGCGACGATCTGATACCCACGCACCAACCACGCAGCGATTCGATGCCAAGCCCCCAGGACGACCGGGTCGTGGGTGGCGGCCATTTCCCGCACGTAGCCGGCCGCCTCTGCCCTGACCAACGTGGGGTCACAGCCCAGCTGCTGTGCCAATGTCTGTGCGGCGGCGTGGAATTCGTCGGATACTAGTAGTGCGGCGACGTCGGGCAGGTCGCCGGGAGTGGCGACGGCCGAGTCATTGCGGCGCCGCGGCGCCCCCAAGAGTCTTCCCCACCGGCGCAGGCGCGACCCTGTGGTTGCCATGTCAGCGGCTCGTCGTGGTCGCTGCGGCGATCATCTGTGACCAGCGCGCGCCGGCGGCCGCGCCGGGCCAGTCGTCGAGGGTGTCGGTGTAGAGCCGGTGCATCTCGTCACGCCACGCGGTGATGTCGGTGCGGGTCCATCCGGTCGTAGGGACCGGTTGGTGTACGACCACATCGATGGTGCCCTTCTGCGCGATCAGTGCGTTGCGCCACATGACTTCCCCGGCGTTGCGGATGACGACGGGCACGATGGGCACACCTGCGTCGCGGGCGAGGTGAAACCCCCCTTTCTTAAACGGGCCCACGGCCGGGGTAAACGACCGGGTGCCCTCGGGTGCCATGGCGATGGAGATCCCGCCACGCAGTTTGTCGATCGCTGGTTGCAACGCCGCGATCGCCCTGTAGGTGTCGGAGCGATCCAGGAACGCCACACCGGCCAGTGCGAACAGCGTCCCGATCACCGGTATCTGGCGTACTTCGGCCTTGACGACGATAGTGAAGCCTCGCTGGATGAGCCGGGATGTGACCAAAACGTCGACCAGGGTGCTTTGATGGTTGACGAAAAATACCGCCGGACGGTCCGCCCATGTGTGCTGTTGGCCGGTCACGTCGATGGTGATACTGCCCAGCCGTGGGCCGATCCGGCCGAAGAGTCCGGTGGCCAGGTCAACCCCGAAACGTGGGTTGCGTCGCAGTGTTCCGGCGACCACGCCAGCGCCGCCGGCGAGCAGCAGAGTGGTGAACATCGCCACGGTGCGGACCAGAGGCAGCAGACCGCGTCGAGCACGGCGCCGAGTCAACTCGATGGTCGGCCATCCGTGGGCGCGCGCGTAGGCGGCCAGCCGCGGGCCTGGGTTGACCGGATGCGGAGACCCGACGCCGTTCAACACCACGATGTCGTCATCGCCGTCGGCGTAGACGTGGCTCAGGCCCAGATCGACCTCGTGGGTCCGGGCGAACTGCTGCACTGCGGCGAGTTTGCCTTCTTGCCATAGCGGCCGGCCGGCGACCCGACCCGTCAGCACACCGTCGTGGGCGCGCAATCGAGTGCACAACAGGTGGGCGATACCGAGGGCGCGCGCGAACGGCTCAGCTTCGGCTCCCGGCCCAGAGGTGACCAGGACGACCGTGTGCCCGAGGCTTTGATGCGTGCGGACCAATCGCCAACAGCCGTAGGACAGCGCACCGGCGAGATCGCGGGTGAACAATTCATCGCCCAAGGCGCGCACGTCGGCTTCGGTGCGCCCAGCCCAGTCTTGGACGGCTGCTTCCAGTAGTCGGATGAATCCGGCCTCGTCGAGCGATGACCGGTCCAGGTCACGGGGGGCCCTCAACGCGGTGGCAGCTGTGGCGCGCTTGGGCCGGCGGCGGCGGTGGGATGGCAGCACGACTGATGGTTCGACGAGGGTGCCGTCGAAGTCAAAAAATGCCCCGACGCGTGCGCCGCGGGGTCCGGCCCGCAACCCCCCTATCAAGGCATCCAGCGCGGTCGTCGTTGGATCTGCAACGTGCTGGTTCACTGCGGAACGGGCCTGGTATGCAGATAGGTGCCGTTGTGATAGATCAGCGGTGCCGGTGGTTTGCCGTCTTGTTCGGGGGCGCAGTGCGCGTCAGTGACGAAACCGATGACCAGCGTTGAGTCGCCGGCGTCGATGAGTTGGCGCGGCTCGACCCGAAGCCAGGTGGCGGTGCCGTGCAGCAGCGGTTCGCCGGTGTCCAGGGTGGTCCACAGTGCGGTGTCGGCGAACCTGAGTTCAGCGCTGCGGGAAAATCGTTGCGCCACAGCAAGTTGATGCTCGGCAAGGAGGTGGATGAGCAGTGAGTCGGCCTGGCGCAGCGCCGCGATGCTCGACGATGTGTGGGTGATGTTGAAGCTCACCAGCGGTGGGTCAAGTGATAGTGATGCCAGCGATGTGGCGGTGAATCCGACCGGCCCGCTGGGCGAGGTCAGGGTGATGATGGCTACGCCGGCGGGATGGCGGCGCAGCGTTGCCCGATAGGCCGAGGTGTCTAACCCGCCTTGACGCCCTGCGTTGTTGGGGATTCCGGACATGAAACTCCTTGCGGGGCAATGTGTTCAGGCTATAAGGGCGTTGCTGAGGTGCCCGTGGTGCGGCGTTGAAACGCACGCCGGGGTGCCACGTTCGATGCGGCCTGCACCGATCTCCTGCAGTCTGCGGGCGTCCAGGGTGAGGCCAAAACGCCGCAGAAGGGGCGGCGCAGTGGCACACAACGAGCGCAGCGTCGCCAGCGACAGTGGACGCAGTGTGACCCCATCGGCGACGTCGGCGGCGTAGATGTCGCCGATCAGCCCGGCCAGACCTGTCGGGGTGCCCACGTACCGCAGTGACTGGCCCTGGTGAACAACACCGCGGGCTTCGTCGTGACGCATCATTTGGGTGCGCGCGGTGCCGGCTTGCTCGGCAGTCAGTGCTTCGAGGTCGACCAGCACGGCCACGGCGGCCGTCCGGCGCCGGCCCTCGTGGGTCTCGGCGCGGAGACGCGCGGTCTCGCGCCTTGCCGCACGCAAGTCAGGTGCGGCGATCCGCACCGTTTCACCGGGTGGGCGGTCTGCGGTGATCTCGACCCAGCCGCGCGCGGCGCCGTCTGCGATATCGAGTCCGTCGAGGTCGACGGCAATGCGAAGCCGCCGGGTCGTCGACGTTGTGGCGCTAAAGAGGTCCGTGGACATCAGTTCTCGCTTATCCGACTTGGCGCGACCGGCCCTGCCAGTACGGTTCGCGCAGACTTTTCTTGTCGACTTTGCCGGTGGCGTTGAGCGGCATGTCGTCGACGAAAACCACTGTCTTGGGAGCGCTCACGCTGCCCAGTTCGGCTTTCACATGATCGATGAGCTGTTGTTCGTCGATCACGGCTCCGGACCTGGTCACGACGACGGCCAGAACCGCCTCGCCCCATTTCTCGTGCGGCACACCGATCACCGCCGCTTGCGCTACCGCGGCATGGGTGGTCAACACGTCCTCGACCTGTCGCGGGAACACGTTGAAGCCGCCGGTGACGATCATGTCGCGCTTGCGATCCACGATGTAGAGGAAGCCGTCGTCGTCGAGGCGGGCGACGTCGCCGGTGTGGATCCAGCCTTCGCGCAGCGTCTCGGCGTTGCGCGCAGGGTCAAGGTAGGACTGCATTTGACCGAGTTGTCTGGTGCAGACCTCGCCCGCTTCGCCGACTTCGAGTCGGCGCCCACTCTCGTCGCGAATCTCGATGCCGACGTTGACTAATGGCCGCCCCGCCGAGGCCAACCGCGCCAACCAGGTCGCGTCGTCGGCGCGGTGCTCGTGTTTACGCAGGCACGATACGAAGCCCTGCTCGGTGCCCGCGTACGTTTGGATGAAGATCGGGCCGAACGCCTCCAGCGCGGCACGTAACCGCTCCGGCGCAATCGGTCCGCCGGCGTAGACGATCGTTTTCAGACTGGACAGATCGAAGTCGGTTCGGTGGGGATCATCGAGGAGCAGATAAATGACCGTCGGCACGACCGCGGTGGCGGTCACCCGGTGACGCTCGATATTGGTCAGCAGCGTGGCTACATCCAGGGCGGGCAGCATGACATTGGTGCCGCCACGCACGAACGTAGGCATCACAAACGCCTGGGAAAAGTGGGTCAACGGCGCGCCGTGTGCGAACACCTCACCGAAGCTGATGTCGGCGATGTCCAGGCCGGCCGAAATGCCGTAGTACCCCCAGGTGTAATGGGAGTTCACCACACCCTTGGGTTCACCGGTGCTCCCGGACGTGAACAAGATGAACGCCTCATCGTGGGGGTCGATGTCGACGTGCGGGCGGGTGCGGGGTTGGTGATCGACTAGCTCGGCGAAATCGGCGGCCGGCGCAACCCGCTGCCCCTTCGGTATGTCTCCGACTCGGATGAGCGTGCGCAGGCTGGGGGCCGTACGGCAGATCTCGGGGATAGCGCTTTCGAATTTCTTATGAAAGATCAACGTGGAAGCCTCAGTCGAGTTCAGATTCGACGTCCACGTACTTGTTGAGGCGCGGGTGGCCATTTGGACCAGGACTGCCCCGGTCGCCCAGATCGCCTGTTGGCACGGGATGAATTCCAACACGTTGGGCATCAGCAAGCCGACGCGTTGGCCCTTGCCGACGCCCAGGGCGATCAGCCCGTGGGCGATCTGGTTGCGCCACTGGTTCATCTCGCGGTATGTGATGGACCGGTCGGCATCGATGATTGCCGCCGAGTCTCTGTAATAGCTGCATACCCGGTCCAAAACATCGGGCATCGGGCCCCACATCGCTAGCTCTCTGCCCGATCGTCAGCATGGCAAGCCGGTAAGGGATCAACACACATAGCTTCCACAGGACTGCTCCTTGTCGCATGGCAGTGGATGGCTAGCGCCGACGCTATCCGCGCATCACGGCCACATCGACTAACCCCAGGAGGAAAGCTATTGCCCCATCGAGGGAGGGCCCCGCCCGCGCGGCCAGCCCGGGCAAAGATCCTTGGATTGCCCTCGGACCCGACCTGTTCCTTCGATAAACACGGCCGAAGGTGAACACCGTCGATCGGTGGGGCTCTCTGCGCGCGAACCCGAAGGATTGCTTAGTGACGCCGCACAAGCACCCGAATAGCGCGGCGCGACTATCCGGTCATGAGCACCGGGCTCAGGGGCACTCTCGGGTGTGTGATCTGCCCTCTGCCCCAATCCGCCTACGCTGCCTTGATGGCGGTGACGAGAGCAGCGACAGTGGCCTCGCTGAGTGGGTAGGGGGTGTAGAGGGTGAACCTGTCGACCAACCCACTGAATCGCCGCGCGATATCGTCGCCGACCTCGGTCGGGTCGCCGACGACGGCGATCGTGTGCAGGACGTCGTCGTCGACGAGAGCCGCCATGTCCTTCCACTGGCCGCGTCGAGACAGCCGATGCAACTCCAGGTGGAGGTCTCCCCAGCCGTGCAAGTCCAGCACTTTCCGGTAGGCCGGGGTGGCGCCGTAGAAGGCGATCTGGTCGCGTACCCGCTGGATCGCCGCTACCAGCGATTTTTCGTCTTCGCCGGTAGCGACCAGCCCAGGGTAGGTCGTGGTGAACTCCGCTCGGGTGCGGCCACTAGCCTTTAAGCCTGCGTCGATGAGCGGCATCGTCACCTCACGCAGGTAGCGGGCGGTGGTGAAGCCGTGTACCAATAGCCCGTCGGAGACTTCGGCGGCGACCGTTGTCATCTGGGGACCCACGGCGGCCACCATGACCCGGGGCGGGCCGAATTGATTGGGTTGTGGGCTAAACATCGGTGTCATCAGGGTGTGCTGGTAGTGCGCGCCGCGAAAGTCGAGTTTTTCGCCGGTGTACCAGCATTGCCAGATCGCTCGTAGCGCTTCGATGTACTCGCGCATCCGCTCGGCGGGCGCTGACCAGGGCATGCCGAAGCGCCGTTGGATGTGTGCCTGGATCTGCGATCCCAGGCCCAACACGAACCGTCCTCGGCTGAATATATTGAGATCGTTGGCCACGGTGGCCATCGTCATCGGGCTGCGAGCGAATGCCACCGCGACCGCGGTCCCCAACCGCAGGGTGCGGGACCGGTCGGCGGCGATCATCAACGGCAAGAACGGATCCCGGCTCACTTCGGTCGACCACACGCCGTCAAAGCCGGCGCGCTCGGCCGCCGTCACTTGCGAGGCCAGCACCTCAAGGTCCGCGCCGGCGGTGCCATCCACAGAACCGCCGATGTTCGCGTCGACATTCATGGTGTTCACCTTGACACGGCAGGCTAAATTGTTGCGGCAATGTCGTCCGTAGGGGGGAGGAAATTCCCCCTGAGTGGGCTCCCAGCCAGAACGAGGCAAATCATACTGTCGGTCCTATGCCACCGATCGATCATGACCTGAACCTGACGACCCAGGCCATCCTGACCTGCGCTAGCTGGGCGTTGACCGCGGTCATCTTTGGGTTGACGGTGCGCTTGGGCGTCCGAGAACGCACTCCGTTCTACGCGTTGATGGTGGTGGCCGCGATGGTCGGCGCGTTTGCTGAGCCGCTCTATGACATCGCGATGATGCTGTACTTCTACTCGGGCCCCGGGATGTGGACGCACTTCACGGCCTTCGACATCCCTCAACCGATCTGGACGCACAGCGGGTACGTTGTGTTGTACGCGAGTGCGGCGGTCCTGATAGCCCGAGATGCGCACCGCGGCGCTCTCACGCGCGCCAAGTTGTTCTGTTGGGCAGCAGTCGAATTGGTGATGTCGTGTGTATTTGAGATGTTCGGCATCAACGGCGGCGCTTACAGTTATTGGGGCCCGCATGTTCTGCGGATCGTCAACTACCCCTTGGTCATCGGTGTGCTAGAGGCTGCCCAGGTGATCTGCTTTGCCGTCGCCGCAGCCCGACTCCGCGAGCACGCCACCTCCTGGTGGCAGCTATTGGGACTGTTCGTCGTTTTTCCCTGCACCTTCTTTGGAGCGAACTTCGGTGCGGGCTGGCCCACGATCATTGCACTACACGCTCACAACACCTCTACAGCGTTGGTCGCGGCAGCCGCCTTGCTCAGCATTTCCTTCGCGGTGGTTCTAGTGCGCTTGGCCGCGTCGTTGCTGCCGACAGAGCAGGGCGCTCGGCTATGCGCTGATGCCCAGGACGGCGCGCGCAGCTTCGGTCAGCACGACACGCAACCGGTCCTCGGCCAGGCCGGTGTTGTGAAACAGCGGTGATTGGATCGCGCCGATCACGGCGTGCACTACGGTCCGGGCTTCACTGTCGGTGAGGTCGGAGCGTAGTTCATTGACCACGTGCACCCATTCCTCGAGATAGCGGCGTTGTTTGCGGCGCAGTCGGCGGCGGTCTTCCTCAGGCAGGTTGTTGATCTCGTTGTAGTAGACCTGCGCCAGTTCGCGATCACCGACCACGAATTCCACCTGGCCGGCGATCAAACGATCCAGCGCCTGACCCAAATCGCTAATGGCATTGAGGATTTCCTGCTCGTCACGCAGCAACTCATCGATGACGCGATCAAACAGTGCGACCAACACCGCGGATTTGCTTGCGAAGTGCCGATATACCCCGGATCCGGTAATGCCCGCTGCTGCCCCGATCTGGGCGATCGAAACGGCGTGAAAGCCGTTGCGCGCGATCAGATCTGCGGCAGCATCCATGATCCGCGCCTTGCGTTCAGGATCGCGGATTCGCACGGCGGGCTGCCGCGGGAGTGGATCGACCGTTATGGTTCACCTCCCAAGTGTGCACAGGATGACATCGTATAGCTGAGCGACCAGGCACCTCGCTGCATCTATAGTGAACGCGGATTTGCGGCCCCGTGATGGAACTTTTCCACGATCCATAGTCTTCGTGACCTAGCCCACAACTGGCCCTTGACGGAGTTCTGCATCACGCATGAGGAATTGTCAAGACCTGTGGATTGGGGTGTTTCAGGCGACCTCCGTTTCGGCTGATTCGGCCGGTTCGGGTGGTGTGATGTCGACGGGCCGTTCGAGTAGCTTGCCCTTGTGGAAGACCGCGNGAGGAATTGTCAAGACCTGTGGATTGGGGTGTTTCAGGCGACCTCCGTTTCGGCTGATTCGGCCGGTTCGGGTGGTGTGATGTCGACGGGCCGTTCGAGTAGCTTGCCCTTGTGGAAGACCGCGCCGGCGCGGACCAGGGCGACCAGGTGTGGTGCGTTGACGGCCCTCCAGCGGGCTTGTGCGGCGTCGATCAGCTTGTAGGCCATGGCAATTCCGGCCGCGCGTGATCCGGGGCCCTTGGTGACCTTGGTTCTCAACCTGACGGTGGCGAACGTCGACTCGATCGGGTTGGTCGTTCTCAAGTGGATCCAGTGTTCGGCCGGGTAGCGGTAGAACTCGAGCAGCACGTCGGCGTCATCGACGATCTTGGCGACCGCCTTGGGGTACTTGGCCCCGTAGTCCACTTCGAAGGCCTTGATCGCGACCTGTGCGTGGTCGATGTCCTCGGCGTTGTAGATCTCCCGCATCGCCGCCAACGCACCGGGGTGGGCTGACTTGGGCAGGCAGGAAAGGACATTGGCCTGCTTGTGGAACCAGCATCGCTGCTCGCGGGTAGCCGGGAACACCTCGCGCATCGCCTTCCAGAAGCCCAGTGCACCATCACCGACAGCCAGCACCGGGGCGGTCATCCCGCGGCGTCGACACGACCGCAGCAGATCGGCCCACGACTCGGTCGACTCCCGATACCCATCGGCCAGCCCAACGAGCTCCTTTCGGCCATCGGAACGCACGCCGATCATCACCAGCAAGCAGAGCTTCTCCTGCTCCAACCTGACCTTGAGATGAATGCCGTCGACCCACAGGTACACGTAGTCGGTGCCCGACAGATCGCGCTCGCCGAAGGCCTTGGCCTCGTCCTGCCACTGCGCGGTGAGCCGAGTGATCGTGGTGGCCGACAGCCCGGCACCCGAGCCGAGGAACTGTTCCAACGCGGGACCGAAGTCACTGGTCGACAAGCCGTGCAGATACAGCAGCGGCAGCACCTCGGTCATCTGCGGGGACTTACGCGCCCACGCCGGCAGGATCGCCGAGGAAAACCGCCGCCGCTCAGCGGTATCGGCGTCGATACGCTTGTCGTTGACCCGCGGCGCGATCACCGTCACCGCACCCGCCGCGGTCAACACCTCACGCTCGCGGTGATAGCCGTTGCGGACCACCAGCCGATGCCCGTTCTCATCGACCTCCCCAGCATGGGCGTCGATGTAGGCGGCGACCTCGGCGGCCAACGCCGCCGCCAGCATCTGGCGGGCACCGTCGCGGACGATCTCATCGAGCAACGACCGCGACCCGCACGCGTCCTCGTTGGAGGAATCCTGGTCGTGAACTACCGTGAGCATGGGCGTACCTTCCCAACCAGCGCGCCAACGCCGGTCTTGATCAGAGCTACTGGACTTTCAGATCATCCTCGGGAAGGTGCGCCCATTTCTCACGCGCCCCGCCGAGGCTCATCCACAGGTTCTGATCATTGCTCNTCCCAACCAGCGCGCCAACGCCGGTCTTGATCAGAGCTACTGGACTTTCAGATCATCCTCGGGAAGGTGCGCCCATTTCTCACGCGCCCCGCCGAGGCTCATCCACAGGTTCTGATCATTGCTCATCACGCTATAGCGTCTTCAGAACAATTGATTGTTTTCGACGTAAGGGGGTCTGGTGCTCGCGTTGACGCTTCCGAAGTCTCGCAAGGCCACTGGCACTTGTGTGGTCGCGTAGTCATCCGTGGACGTACGGGTGGACGGCACCATAAGGGAGCATTGCGTGAACCCTGTGACAGGCGGTGCGAATGTCGGGTCTGATCCCGAGTGCGCCGAAGAGATCAACAGTCCGGCGGGCGATTTTGCTGGCGCCGCGAGGCAGTTGGCGCCAAGCGTAAGCCGGTCTGTCGCTTCGCGTGAATGCCCCAGAAGGGGGAGCGATATCCCACTTCTAGTGGCCGCGATCACAGCCATCGCGCCGTTACCGTTCGTTCAATGTCGGGCAATCGGGCCCGACGCGACAGCGGGGGGCCTATGCGGCTGAGGGTTTGTTGTGCCAGAAGGGATTACGGTGCGGTGATCACCGCGCCCGGCTCCCAGTCGACGTTAACCAGGAAGGGGACAGCGTGACGTCGTTGAGTGTGGCCACGAGGCCCGTTCGTGCAGTCGGTGGCTTTTTCGCCATGTCGCTGGACACCTTCGTGTTGATGTTCAGGCCGCCGTTCGCGTGGCGGGAGTATCTCTTTCAAAGCTGGTTTGTGGCGCGGGTATCAATGGTGCCGGCGGTGATGATGACACTGCCGTATGCGGTGCTGTTGACCTTCACCTTCAACATCTTGTTGACCGAAATCGGTGCCGGGGATTTCTCGGGCACCGGGGCAGCGATCGGCACGGTCAACCAAATCGGCCCCATTGTCACCGTTTTGGTGGTCTCGGGCGCGGGCGCCACCGCCATGTGCGCTGACCTGGGGGCGCGCACGATTCGTGAAGAACTCGACGCGCTGCGGGTGATGGGCATCAACCCCATCCAGGCGTTGGTGATCCCACGGGTGCTGGCGGCCACCACGGTGGCGTTAGCGCTGTCGTCAGCGGTCACCATAGTGGGCCTTGGCGGTGCCTTCTTTTTCACCGTATATATCCAGCACGTCTCGGCGGGGGCGTTCGTTACCGGTCTGACCACACTGACCGGCGCCGGAGACGTGTTGGTGTCTCTGGCCAAGGCGACGCTGTTCGGGATGGCCGCCGGGCTCATTGCCTGCTACAAGGGCATCTCGGTGGGGGGTGGCCCAGCCGGTGTCGGCAACGCGGTCAACGAGACAGTGGTGTTCACCTTCATGGTGTTGTTCGCCATCAACGTCATCGTGACCGCCGTCGGTGTCCAGTTCACGGTGCAATGAGGTGAATCGATGACGCAGGCCGCCCCTGCTCCTGCCGGTACCGTCCCCGCCACGCTGCACCCGAGGTTGCGGCGCACCGTCGATAGCGCGACCGGCAGTTGGAATCGGATTGGATCCCAGACACGGTTTTATGCCAGGACGTTGGCCTCGATCCCGGACGCCGTCGTCAACTATCGCACCGAGATGCTGCGGCTGATCGCCCAAATGGGCTTAGGTGCCGCGGCGCTCGCGGTAATCGGCGGGACCGTGGTGATCGTCGCCTTCTTGACGATGACCACCGGCGCCTTGGTGGCGGTGCAGGGCTACAACCAGTTGGCGTCGGTGGGTATCGAAGCCCTGACCGGGTTCGCGTCGTCGTACTTCAACGTTCGGCTGATCGTGCCTGGCACCGCCTCGGTCGCGTTGTCGGCCACCATCGGCGCTGGCGCCACCGCGCAGATGGGGGCGATGCGGATCAACGAGGAAATCGACGCGCTCGAGGTGATCGGTATCCGCAGCATCAGCTACCTGGCAGCAACCCGGGTTGCTGCCGGCGTGGTGGTGGTGATCCCCCTGTATTGCGTGGCGATGATGATGGCCTTTCTGGCCGCCCGCGTCGGCACTACATCTATCTACGGGCAGGGCTCAGGGGTGTATGACCACTACTTCAACACCTTCCTCAATCCCCGCGACATGATCTGGTCGTTCTTTCAGTCCGTGGCGATCACGATCGTCGTCATGCTGGTCCACACCTACTACGGCTACACCGCGCACGGCGGGCCGGCCGGCGTCGGGGAAGCGGTGGGCCGAGCAGTGCGCACCTCGATGGTGGTCGCCGCAGTGGTGATCGTAATGATCACCCTTGCGGTTTATGGCCAGTCCGGCAACTTCCACCTGGCGAGCTAGCGATGCCATTCAGGCTGCGCGGACGCGAACTGCACTCGGCGTGGTGGACGCTGATTTTGTTCGCCACGATCGGCGCGTTCTTCTTCGTGACCACAGCAGCTTTCAGTGGCGCCTACAAGTCCTACGTGCCGGTGACGCTGAGATCGGATCGCGCCGGGCTGGTGATGGAGCCCGGCGCCAAGGTGTTGTTGCGCGGTGTTCAGGTCGGCCAGGTCAGCGACATCGGCGGCGCCGACAACGAACAGGTCAGCTTGCGACTCGACATCGACCGCGACCAGATCCGCTATATCCCAGCCAACGTGCAGGCCCAGATCAAGGCCACCACCGCCTTCGGCGCGAAATTCGTCGACCTGGTCTCTCCGCCACAGCCCAGTGCTGCACGGCTGGCAGCGGGGACCGTGCTGCGGTCGACGAATTCCAGCACCGAGATCAACACTGTGTTTGAAAATGTCGTGGACCTGCTTAAGATGGTCGATCCGCTCAAGCTCAACGCCGTACTGACCGCCGTGGCCGAGGGGGTACGTGGACAAGGCCAACGGATGGGCGAGGCGACCAGCGACCTCAATCAGGTATTGCAGGCACTCAACTCGCGCAACGACACCCTTCGTGATGATTGGCGCACCTTCAAAGACCTCAACGACACCTACGCCGCAGCGGCCCCGGACATCCTGACGATCCTGAATGCCGCGAGCACAACGAGCACCACCGTTGTCAATCACTCCGCCGCGCTGGATGCCTTGCTGCTCAACGTCATCGGCCTCTCAAAGGCCGGAACCAACCTGCTGGGCACCAGCAGAGACAGTCTCGTCGGCACAATCAACACCTGGGAGCCGACCACGAACTTGCTTCTGACCTACAACCCCGAGTACACGTGCATGTTGCAGGGCGCCCAGTGGTTCCTCGACAACGGCGGCCGCTCGGCCTACGGCGGCGGCACCAGCGGGCAGGGCTTCGACTTCGACATCGCGCTGCTGCTGGGTAATGACCCCTACGTCTACCCCGACAATCTGCCTATCGTGGCGGCCAAGGGTGGACCCGGCGGCAAGCCCGGCTGTGGGTCTTTGCCAGATCCCACGAAGAATTTCCCGGTACGTCAGCTGATCACCAACACCGGGTGGGGAACCGGGCTCGATATTCGGCCTAACCCCGGCATCGGGCATCCGTGCTGGATTGACTACCTGCCCGTCACTCGGGCGGTCCCACAGCCGCCCAGCATCCGCCCATGCATCCCCGGACCGGCGGTCGGGCCCAACCCCGGCGGCCCGCCTTACGGGGCGGCCCTCTACGGGCCGGGTGGAGTGCCGCTGTGGCCCGGCGTGCCACCAGCCTCCCCCAATTCCACGCCACCCGAATCCGCCCCGTCACCAGCTCAAGCGCCGCCACCATGACCGCCGCCACCGATCCACACCGGGCAGGAGAGACAGCGTGCGAAACCAGTTAAGAGCCGTCGTGTGGCGGCTCGGCGTCTTCTTGACGGTCTGCGCGTTCGGTGCGTTCTTGCTGCTGACCATCTTCGCGCAGTTCCGGTTCGGTACCGGCGCCACCTATACCGCCGAGTTCACCAACGTATCCGGGCTCAAAAAGGGCGACCTGGTGCGCATCGCAGGCGTGGAAGTCGGCAAGGTCCAAGACATCGCCATCAATCCCGATGCGACGGTCCGAGTCGAATTCTCCACCGACAAGTCGGTCGTGCTGACCGGGGGAAGCCAGGCGGCAATCCGGTACGACAACCTGTTCGGGGGTCGCTACCTGGCCCTCGAGGAGGGCGTGGGTGCAGCCGCCATACTTCGTCCCGGTCAAACGATTCCGCTGGCTCGCACCAAACCCGCCCTGGACCTCGATGCGCTCGTCGGCGGCTTTAAACCGCTTTTTCGGGCGCTGAATCCTGAACAGGTCAACGAGCTCAGCGCCCAACTACTCCACGCATTCCAGGGACAAGGCCCCACGATCGGATCATTTCTGGACCAAGCGGCCGCGGTGACCAACACGTTGGCCGACCGGGACGTGCTGATCGGTCAAGTCATCGACAACCTCACCGTGGTGCTGGGCTCGCTGGGCGGCCAGAGCGACAAACTGGACAAAGCGGTGACCTCGCTATCGCAGCTGATCGCCGGGCTCGCCGCCCGCAAAACCGACATTTCCAATGCGGTGGCCTACACCAACGCCGCGGCCGGCTCGGTCGCTGACTTGCTCTCACAGGCCCGGGCACCCATCCGTGAATTCGTTCATCAGACTGACCGGGCCGCGGGCATCGCCGTGGCCGACCACGACTACCTAGACAATCTACTCAACACGCTGCCCGACAAATATCGGGCGCTCGACCGGCAAGCCATCTACGGCGACTTCTTCGCGTTCTATCTGTGCAATCTCGTTCTCAAGGTCAACGGCAAAGGGGGACAGCCGGTGTATGTGAAGCTGGCTGGGCAAAGCACGGGGCGGTGCACGCCGAAGTGAAATCGTTTTCTGAACGCAGCCCCCTGGTAATCGGCGCCGTGGGCCTCATGGCCGTGGCCACGGTGGTGATGGCGGCGCTGCAGTACCAAAAGCTGCCCTTTTTCAACCAGGGGGAGAGCTATTCAGCGTATTTCGCTGACGCGGGCGGGCTGTTCACCGGTGCCGGGGTTGAGGTGTCGGGCTATCAGGTGGGCAAGGTGTCCAGTATCGAACTCGACGGACCGGGTGTGCTGGTCACCTTCAAGATCGACAAGAAAGTCCATCTGGGCGAGCGCACCGAGGCCGCGATCAAAACCAAAAGCTTGCTGGGCAGCAAGATCCTTGACGTGACACCGCGCGGTGCCGGCAACCTCGACCGCGCCATCCCGCTGGACCGCACGGTGTCGCCCTACCAGCTGCCCGACGCTCTCGGCGACCTCGCGACCACCATCAGCGGACTCAACACCAATCAGCTGTCCGACTCACTGGCCACCCTCGCGCAAACTTTCGCCGACACCCCCGCCGACCTGAAAAACGCGGTGCAAGGAGTGGCGCGGTTTGCCCAAATCCTTGACACCCGCGACGCCCAACTCCGCACCCTGCTCGACAACGCCGCCAAAGCCACCACAGTGCTGGCCAAGCGCACCGACCAGATAGTCAGCTTGGTCAAAGACACCAATGCGCTACTGGCACAGCTGCGCACCCAAAGCGCCGCCTTGGAGAATATCTCGACGAACATTTCGTCGGTGTCGCAGCAATTGAAGGGGTTTATCGCCGACAACCGCCAGCAGCTGCGCCCCGCGCTGGACAAGCTCAATGGCGTCCTCGCGATCGTCGACGCCCGCAAAGAACGCGTACAGCAAACCATCAAAGGGCTCAACGCCTACGCCATGTCGCTGGGGGAATCGGTGGGCTCAGGCCCGTTCTTCAAGGCCTACGTGGTGAACTTGCTGCCCGGCCAGTTCGTGCAGCCCTTCGTCAGTGCCGCATTCTCCGACCTCGGTTTGGACCCGGCCACCCTGCTGCCCTCCCAGCTTTCCGACCCACAGACCGGCCAGCCCGGGACCCCCGCCTTGCCGGTGCCCTACCCGCGCACCGGACAAGGCGGGGAGCCCCGGCTCACGATTCCCGACGCAATCACCGGCAACCCGGGTGACCACCCGTGCGGTTTACCCGGCTTGCCTTTGCCCGGCCCGGGCTGTTACCCGGATCGGCAGCCAGCGCCAGCCCCCCCGCCCGGCGGTCCACCACCTGGACCGCCCGCGCTCCCGCCACCCGGGCTGGAATCGGTACCTGAGCCGACACCCTCGCCGACCAATGTGGAAGTGGGACCAGGCCCGTCGCGGCCGGGAGGCCAACCATGACAGCCAGACTGCGCCGCGCGCGCCTCATCTTGGCCGCCACGTTGGCCTTAGTCCTAGTCGCCGGGGTCCTGGTGGCGATGCGCACCTCCGAGCAGACCGCCCGAACTGTGATGATCGCCTACTTTGACAACAGCACCGGGGTGTTTCCCGGCGACGACGTCCGCATCCGGGGCGTCCCGGTGGGCAAGGTCGACAAGATCGAACCCCAACCCCTGCGAGCCAAAGTCTTCTTCTGGATCGACCGCAAATACAAGGTGCCCGCCGACGCCAAGGCGGTGATCCTTTCACCGCAACTGGTCACCGGTCGAGCGATCCAGCTGACCCCGCCCTATACCGGTGGACCCACCATGGGCAGCGGCGCGGTCATCCCGCAAGACCGCACCGCGGTCCCCATCGAATGGGATGACCTGCGCGCCCAACTGCAGCGGCTGACCGAATTGCTTAAACCCACCAAACCCGGAGGGGTCAGCACGCTGGGTGCCCTGATCAACACCGCCGCCGACAACCTGCGCGGACAAGGCGGCGCCATCCGCGACGCCATCATCAAACTGTCACAGACCGTCTCGGCGCTCGGCGACCACAGCAACGACATCTTCGCTACGCTCAAAAACCTGTCGACGCTGGTGACGGCGCTGCACGACAGCGCCGATCTGCTCGAACAACTCAACCGCAACCTGGCCTCGGTATCCAAAGTGCTGGCCGATGACCCCCGCAAGGTCGGAGAGGCAGCCGAGGACCTCAATGCCGTCGTAGCCGACGTACAAAACTTCGCCGCCGACAACCGCGAAGCGATCGGCACCGCCTCAGACAAACTCACCTCCATCACCAACGCGCTGGTCGCCAGCCTGGATGACATCAAGCAGACGCTGCATATCGCCCCGTCAACCTTCGCCAACTTCAACAACATCTTCGAACCGTCCGGCGGCCAGCTGACCGGCGCACTGGCGATCAACAACCTCGCCAACCCGATCAACTTCCTTTGCGGAGCGATCCAGGCCGCCTCCCGGCTAGGAGGTGAGCAAGCGGCGAAACTGTGCGTGCAATATTTGGCGCCAATCTTCAAAAACCGACAAATCAATTACCCGCCGATCGGCGAGAACCTACTGGTGGGAGCCCAAGCCAGGCCCAACGAGGTCACCTACAGCGAAAACTGGATGCGACCCGATTTCGTGCCCCCCGCCCCAGATGCGGCGCCGGCACAAGCGCCTGGGGCGCCGCCACCAGGGGCACCTCAAGCCGCACCGCCAGAGCCCCCCGTGGCACCCGCCCAGGACGGCGCCCCCGTGTCAACCAACCCGGCCGCGGGCCTACCCGGGCTGATGCTGCCCCCCGGAGGTAGTCGATGACAATCAGTTGCTGGCGCTCGGCGCGCGCCGCCCTCGTGCTGATCATCGCCGCGGCCGCGATCTCAGGCTGCGACTGGCGCGGGCTGAACTCACTGCCACTGCCGGGTACCCAAGGCAACGGCCCGGGCTCCTTCGTGATCCAAGCCCAGATGCCCGACGTCAACAACATCCAACCCAACTCCCGGGTGCGCGTGGCAGACGTCACCGTCGGTCATGTGACCAGAATCGAGCGCCAGGGCTGGCATGCACTGGTCACCATGCGCCTCGACGGTAATGTCAAGCTTCCCGCCAATGTCACTGCCGAGATCGGCACCACCAGCCTGCTTGGTTCGCTGCACATCGAGCTAGCAGCACCCAAAGAAGCCGCGCCGCAAGGCAAGCTGCATGACGGCTCACTGATCCCTTTGTCCCACGCTGGGGCCTTCCCGAGTACCGAGCAGACCTTGGCGGCGCTGTCGTTGGTGCTTAATGGCGGCGGGCTGGGCCATATCCAAGACATCACCGAGGCGTTCAGTACAGCGTTCCGGGGCCGCGAGCACGACCTACGCAGCCTGATCGGACAACTCGACACATTCAGCGCCAACCTCAACAACCAGAGCGCCGACATCATCGCCGCCACCGAAAGCCTCAACCGGCTGGTCGCAAAGTTCGCCGCCCAACGACCCGTGCTGGATCGGGCCCTGGCCACCATCCCCGATGCGCTGGCAGTCCTCGACGACCAGCGGCACAACCTTGTGGACGCGGCAGCCGAGCTCAGCAAATTCAGCGCACTGACCACCGACACGGTCAACAAAACCAAAGACAACCTCGTCAAGGAATTCAGCCAAGTCGCACCGGTGTTGGAGTCGCTCGCTAACGCCGGCCCCAGCCTGACACGCTCGCTGAGTTTGCTTTCCACATTTCCGTTTCCAACCGAAGAAATCGAGAAATGGATGCGTGGCGATTACGCCAACATGACCGCAATCGTGGACCTCACGCTCAGCCGCATCGACCAAGGGATCTTTACCGGGACCCGCTGGGAGTGCCATTTGACGCAGTTGGAGCTGCAGTGGGGCCGTACCATCGGCCAACTCCCCAGCCCGTGTACCGCGGGCTACCGCGGCACACCGGGCAATCCGCTGGTCATCCCCTACCGCCAGGATCAAGGGCCCTAAAAAATGTACCTCAGTAAACAGATCAGGATTCAGCTGGCCGTCTTCACCGTGGTCGCCGTCGTCGCGGTGACTATGATGTCGTTGCACTTCATGAAGCTGCCGGCCCTGTTCTTCGGCGTCGGCCGCTACACCGTGACGATGCACCTACCGCAAACCGGGGGCCTGTACGCCAGTAGCAACGTCACCTACCGCGGCACCGAAGTGGGTCGGGTGCAATCAGTGCACCTGACCGATAGCGGGGTCGAAGCCGTGCTGTCGCTCAAATCCGGCATCAACATCCCCTCCAACCTCAAAGCCGAGGTACACAGCCAATCAGCGGTCGGTGAACAATACGTTGAGCTGCTCCCGCGTAACGCCACCGCGGCGCCGCTCAAGGATGGCGACGTCATCCCGGCCGACGAGACGTCCGTGCCGCCCGACATTAATGCGCTGCTCGCCGCCACCAACACAGCGCTAAAGGCAATCCCCCACGATAACCTCAGAACCGTCATCGACGAGTCCTACACCGCCGTGGGCGGTCTGGGCCCCGAACTGTCGCGCCTGGTCAAAGGCTCCTCCGACCTGTCGATCGAGGCCCGCAACAACCTTGACCCACTCATCGCACTCATCGACCAATGGCAGCCCGTCGCCCAGTCGCAAACCCACACCTCAGAGGCAATTCAGGGCTGGGCGTCACACCTAGCCACCGTCACCACCGAACTTCAGACCCACGACCAGGCCGTGGCCGGCGTCATCGATCACGGCGGCCCGGCCGCCGCCGAAGCACAAAAGCTCATCGAGAGGGTGCAACCAACCCTGCCCATCCTGATGGCCAACCTGCTCAGCGTCGGCAAGGTCGCACTGACCTATCACGACGACGTCGAACAACTCCTGGTGTTGGTGCCCGAAGGCGTGTCCATCATGGGCGCCACTCTGGTGGCCAACGCCAACACCAAGCAGCCCTACCGGGGCGCCTACCTCAGTTTCAACCTCAACATCAACCTGCCCCCAGCGTGTACCACCGGCTTCCTGCCCGCCCAACAGCGTCGCACCGCCAACTTCGTCGACTACCCGCAGCGCGCACCGGGCGACCTGTACTGCCGGGTCCCCCAAGACTCACAGCTGAATGTGCGCGGCGCGCGCAACATCCCCTGTGAAACCGTGCCCGGCAAACGCGCACCCACCGTGAAGATGTGCGAAAGCGACGAACAGTACGTGCCGCTCAACGACGGCTTCAACTGGAAAGGCGATCCCAACGCTACCCTGTCCGGCCAAGACGTCCCGCAGCTGCCGCCCGGCATGGCGCCCGCGGCTCCTGCCGGTCCGCCTCCACCGATCGCCGCCGCCCAGTACGACCCGGCCACCGGCACCTACACCGGACCCGACGGCAAGGTCTATACCCAATCTGACCTGGCCAACACCACGCCAAAGGACAAGACATGGCAAACCATGCTCCTGCCACCACCGGGAACCTGATGGCACCCAGGCAAAGACTCAACGAGCCCCCACCGACGGAGGAGAGCATGCCGGCAACCACTGTCGACAACGTGTACACCGAGGCCGAGGCCGACACCGATGATTGCACCGCCGACCTGCCTGCCGATGACGCAGGTACTTCGGCGTTCCCGCGGTCGCGAGCCCCCGCGCCGACACGGCCGGTGGTAATGCTCATTATCGCCATCGTCGCCGCCCTGACCGGATTGGTCGGCTGGCTAGGATTTCGTGCCCACCAATCACAGCAGACACACACCCAGCAGAACCAATTCCTGCAGGAAGCGAAACGGGGCGCGGTGAACCTGACAACCATCGACTGGCACCATCCCGAAGCCGATGTCCAGCGCATCCTCGACGCGGCGACCGGCCAGTTCTACGACGACTTCGCCAAGCGGTCAAAGCCCTTCATCGACGTGGTCAAACAAGTCCACGCCACCACCATCGGCACCATTACCGCAGCGGGCCTCGAGTCACAAACGCGCGACACCGCCCAGGTTCTGGTGGCAGCCAACGTACAGACATCCGATGCCAACGACCCCAACCAAGTCCCGCGCGCATGGCGGATGCGTATCTTTGTTCAACAAATTGACGGCCGGATCAAGGTCTCCAACGTGGAGTTCGTGTCATGAGGCCGCTAACGTCTTCCACCGCTGCCGGTCCCGCCAGCTCCGACCCAGCAGAACCGACACCGGTCGAAATGCTGCCACAGGTGCCCAGCGAAGACGACGCGCATGCCGACGTCGACACCTCGGACCACAGACAGCAGACGAGGCCGCACCGTCGCATCCGATGGAGACAAGTGATCGTCTATTCCATGCTGCCTGCGCTCGCACTGCTGCTGGCAGCAGTCGCTGGCTTCCTCAAATGGCAAGATGCGTCAGTCCGCGACGCGCAGACCGCCGGCGCCCAGTCCGTGCGAGCCGCCACCGAAGGCACCATCGCACTGCTGTCCTATAAACCCGACACCGTGGAAAAAGACCTCGCGTCTGCCAAGAGCCGGCTCACCGGAACGTTCCTGGCCGCCTACACGAACCTGACCCACGACGTGATAATCCCCGGAGCAAAGCAAAAACAAATCTCTGCAAAGGCAACGGTCCCAGCTGGAACGTCGATGTCGGCGACGCCGAACCATGCCGTTGTCCTGCTGTTCGTCAACCAAACCGTCACCATCGGCCAAAGCGCCCCCACCAACACTGCATCCAGCGTTCGCGTCACCCTTGACAAAATCGGTGGTCGCTGGCTGATCTCTCAATTCGATCCGGTCTAAAAGACAATGCCAGCCGAATTCCCCTTGCGCCATATGCGCGAAAAGCCACTAGCAACAGTGCTCTTCACGTGCACTGCTTTATTTGGCATTGCGACACTGGCGGTCACACCAATTGCGCACGCTGACGTGGTGGCCTATCTGCTTAATGTCACCGTGCGGCCCGGCTACAACTTCGCCAACGCCGATGCAGCATTGAACTACGGACACAGCATCTGCGACAAGGTCTCCCAAGGCCACAGCTACGCCACGGTCATGGCCGACGTGAAGGCCGATTTCAACACCACCGACGAATACCAAGCCTCCTACTTGATCAGCCAGGCAGTCAACGAACTCTGCCCCGCCCAGATCTCGCAGTTGCGCAAGTCAGCCGCGCACTACCGGCCACCAGCTCCTGCTGGCGGCTGACGGAAAGGAAAACCGACATGCAGCATCAACCGTTCACCCTGCCCGCCCTGATAGTCGCCGCCACAACACTATTCGGCACGCCCGCCGCACACGCCGATGGCGACAACAACACCCTGATACCGAACAATCAACGACTCAACAACGGCGTCGTCGCCAACGTCTTTACCGTCCAGCACCAAGCAGGCTGCACCAACGACGTCAGAATCAACCCCCAGCTACAACTAGCCGCCCAACAACACACCCTCGATGTCCTGCACAACCAAAACCTCGACAGCGACATCGGCTCCGACGGGTCCACCCCACAAGACCGCGCCAATGCCGCCGGCTACAAAGGCCAAGTCTCCGAAACCGTGGCCATCAACCCCGCCGTAGCAATCAGCGGCATCGAACTCATCAACCAGTGGTACAGCAATCCCGCCGACTACGCCATCATGTCCAATTGCGCCAACTCCCAAATGGGCGTGTGGTCAGAAAACAGCCCGAACCGCACGGTCGTCGTCGCCCTGTACGGCCAACCCAACCAACCACGCCCAGCACCGCCAAAAACACCGTCAGCAGGACCCCCACCGATCGCAGCCGCACAAGAAAATGTCCCCCTGGACCCCAGCCCCGACTACGACGCCAGCGACGAACTCGAATTCGGCCTCAACTGGCTTCCCTGGATCCTGCGCGGCGTCTACCCGCCGCCTGCCATGCCGCCCCAATAGCGGCATCGGACGTGCGACCCCGCTGCCCCAATCACCAGCCGGGCCGGGCCGTGGATGGCTGCACAAGCACAGAATCCGACTACGAGAGGCTAATGCGTGGCTCAGAGCGTGACCGACGAATCCGATGAGGTTCTCACCCGGGTTGACGGCAGCGTCGGCGTGATCACGCTCAACCGCCCCAAGGCGATCAATTCGCTCAACCAGCAGATGGTGGACGCGCTCGGCCTCATCCTCAGCGGCTGGGCAGCCGACGACGAGGTGCACGCGGTGGTGCTCTGCGGTGCCGGCGAGCGCGGACTGTGCGCCGGTGGTGACGTGGTCTCGATCTACCACAGTGCGCGCAAGGACGGTGTCGAGGCGCGACGCTTCTGGCGCGACGAGTATCAGCTCAACGCCCAGATCGCCGAGTACCCCAAGCCGTACCTGGCGTTGATGGACGGCATCGTCATGGGTGGCGGCGTCGGGGTCGGCGCACACGCGAACACCCGAGTGGTGACCGATACCTCCAAGATCGCGATGCCCGAGGTCGGCATCGGCTTCATCCCCGACGTCGGCGGGGCGTTCCTGCTCTCCCGGGCACCCGGCGGGCTGGGCCTGCACGCCGCGCTGACCGGGGCACCGTTTTCCGGGGCCGACGCGATCGCCATGGGATTCGCCGACCACTACGTGCCACACGGCGATCTCGAGGCGTTGCGTCAAGCGGTCGTTACCGACGGCGTGGCGAATGCGCTCGCCAAGTACGCCATCGATCCGCCGGCCGGCGAGCTTGCCACACAGCGTGATTGGATCGACGAGTGCTATGCGGGCGAGACTGTCGCCGGCATCATTGCCAACCTGCGCGGACACGACGCCGGTCCGGCCAACGACGCAGCCGACCTGATCGCCACCCGCTCGCCGACCGCCTTATCGGTGACCTTGGCCGCGGTACGACGCGCAGCCAAGCTGCAAACACTCAAAGACGTTCTCATCCAAGACTATCGGGTGTCGTCGGCGTCGCTACGCTCGCACGACTTGGTCGAGGGCATCCGAGCCCAGCTGATCGACAAGGATCGCAATCCGAAGTGGTCGCCGGCGGAACTGGCCGCAGTCACAGCGGCCGACGTCGAGGCGTATTTCGCCCCGGTCGACGACGAGTTGAGTTTCTAGAAAGGCGGATCTGGATGACGGACAGCAGCCCGAAAAGCTACCAAACCATCCTCGTCGAGCGCGACGAGCGCGTCGGCATCATCACCCTGAATCGACCGAAAGCCCTGAACGCGCTGAACAGCCAGGTGATGAACGAAGTCACCAGCGCGGCAAAAGAATTCGATAACGACTCCGGCATCGGTGCGATCGTCATCACCGGTTCGGCCAAGGCATTCGCCGCGGGGGCGGACATCAAGGAGATGTCCGAGCTGACTTTCGCCGACGCCTTCGACGCCGACTTCTTCGCCCCCTGGGCCGAACTCGCCGCCGTGCGTACCCCGACCATCGCCGCGGTGGCCGGGCACGCGCTGGGCGGCGGCTGCGAGCTAGCCATGATGTGCGATGTGCTGATCGCCGCCGACACAGCGAAATTCGGCCAACCGGAAATCAAACTCGGTGTGCTGCCCGGGATGGGCGGTTCGCAGCGCCTGACCCGTGCCATCGGTAAGGCAAAGGCCATGGACCTCATCCTGACCGGCCGCACCATTGACGCCGCCGAAGCGGAACGCAGCGGCCTGGTGTCGCGAGTGGTGCCCGCCGACGACCTGCTGACCGAGGCCAAGGCCGTCGCTACCACCATTTCGCAGATGTCGCGTTCGGCGGCCAGGATGGCCAAGGAGGCCGTCAACCGCGCCTTCGAATCCACCCTGGCCGAAGGACTCCTCTACGAACGCCGGCTGTTCCACTCAACTTTCGCGACCGAAGACCAGTCCGAGGGCATGGCGGCCTTCGTCGAGAAACGCGCACCCAACTTCACCCACCGCTAGGACGCTTGACACATGAGCGGAGCTTCCTGGTCAGTGGAGCGTGCAGGGGATTCGCGGACCTCAAAGCCGCGCACGGGCTTGACGTCGACGACTACTGCCGCGCCGTTCGCGGCTGTGGCGAGTTTGCCTTTGAGGTGCTCGTCAGCGCCGACGATGCCCATTCCGTGGATACGGATGGTCTGGGCTTGGTTGCGCGTATCACGCGCATTCGCTGCCAATCAACGGCGTCGATGTCATGTCTCGCGATCGCGGTATCCCTCGGAGCTCATCATGTCGCCATACCGGGTGCCCGAAAACCCTCATAACCGACATGCAGCACATAACCCAACCAGCTCGCTCTATCCCCGTGCCAAAAGTGAACCACTCTTTGATGTTTTACGACATTTAGATAATGTCAGAAATTTGACTACCGCCAGCGGTTTGAAAATGATCGGCACCGTCGACGAGAAACAAAAACAAAATTTGCTGAGCATTCAGCGACTAGACGATGGAGGGTCGACATGAGGGTCGTGCGGGGTGTGTCAGCGCTTCTCCGGATCTTCTGCGTTGCCGCGCTGGCGGTCGGGCTGGCCGGCGCGGCTTTCGCGGTACAGACGGCCGGGTCTGCAGGCAAGGCCAGGGCGGCGGGATACGAAAGCCTGATGGTTCCGTCTGCCGCGATGGGACGGGACATCCCGGTGGCCTTTCTGGCCGGCGGCCCGCATGCGGTCTACCTGCTGGACGCCTTCAACGCGGCCCCCGACGTGAGCAACTGGGTCACCGCGGGCAACGCGATGAACACGCTCGGGGGCAAGGGAATCTCGGTGGTGGCACCGGCCGGGGGAGCCTTCAGCATGTACACCAATTGGGAGCAGGACGGCAGCAAGCAGTGGGATACCTTCCTGTCCAGTGAGCTGCCGAATTGGCTGGCCGCCAACAAGGGCCTGGCACCCGGCGGACATGCGGCCGTCGGGGCGTCGCAGGGCGGTTACGCCGCGATGGCGCTGGCCGCGTTCCACCCGGACCGCTTCGGGTTCGCCGGCTCGTTGTCGGGTTTCCTGTACCCGTCCAGCACCAACTACAACGGGGCGATCCTGGCCGGACTGCAGCAGTTCGGCGGTGTGGACGGCAACGGAATGTGGGGGGCACCACAGCTGGGCCGCTGGAAGTGGCACGACCCGTGGGTGCACGCCTCGTTGCTGGCGCAGAACAACACCCGGGTGTGGGTCTACAGTCCGACCAACATGGGCGGCGACGACGCCGCGATGATCGGCCAAGCGGCCGCAGCGATGGGCAGCTCCCGGGAGTTCAACCAGCAGTACCGCAGCGTCGGCGGACACAACGGACACTTCGACTTCCCCGGCGGCGGTGACAACGGTTGGGGCTCCTGGTCGGGCCAACTCGGCGCCATGTCGGGCGATATCGTCGGCGCCATTCGGTAGCCGTTAGCCGGCGCTGCTGGCGAACGCCGCAACGATCCGCGGCGCTGAAAGGACACTCGATTAACCAAGCGTGAATCCCGATCAGCGGGCGGCAACTCAGCCCACGCCCGGCACACGAAGTGTTTCGTCATTGTAGGCGCTCATCCGCCTGCCCCGCACTTGAAGGGCGCGTCCAAGCCGAACACGCTTTGTGCAGAGCCGCCACTTTCGGACGGTGTCCTCGCAGACCCCCAAGGCTTGGCTGATCGCGGCGTTAGACGCGCCGTCGGCGCCGGCCAACACGATCCACGCGCGCAGCACGTCGCGATGCTCACCGCTGACTCGACCCGCCCGGGCCCGCAGCACCCGCCGCTGCCCATCACACAGAACAATCTGATCACAGCTTGATATCGGCATCCACCGTTTGTCGCCCGACACCAGCCGGCGCCGGTAACGACACGCCGGGCACCGGGCGAGCATCATGGACCCCGTGCCCACCCCGCCGGAGTCGACCAAGACCTCGTTGCGGCAACGGCTCAAAGCCAGAGCCAACGAACGCTGGCCGCATCTGGCTGACCTGACCATTCGCCACCACGCTGGGTTCGCCTACGTCAGCGGCCAACTGACTGACGGCACCACACTGCCGCTGTTGCGCCTGCGCCACGGCGGTTCAGCCAACAGCTGGGGCTTCGCAATCCATCTCGCCAGCCGTAACGGCTACCAAAACAGCGTCCTGCCTAACGGATACCCCGTCGGCACACCCGAAGAAGCACTCGACTGCGCCTGCGGCCTCTACCTCAACGACCCCACCGCATGGACCACACCCGGGGCGACCGTGATCGTCACGGCACCGACCGGCAGCATCGGCGCGGCCACCCTAAGCATCGCCCCGTCGTTCGGCATCGCGCGGCTGATCCTGTCGGTCGCTCTCGGCGACACCTGCACGCCGTGACGGCCCTGGCCGGCGACATCCCCACCGAGCTCATCGCCACCACCGACGACCTCGCGCCGGACTGGGCCGACACCGGTACGCTCACCACCGCCCTGCGCGACCGCGTACCCCATGGCGCCGACGCGATCATCGACTGCACCCCCGCCGGGCCCACCATCACCCAATGCTTGCCCACACTCGCCACCGGCGGCACCCTAGTGCACCTCGGATCCAACGACACCGCTCCCCCAATTCCGTTGCCGGACATCATGATCAACTGCTGGCGCATCGTCGGCATGCGCGGCAACACCCGCACCGACGCCGCCGAAATGATGCGACTACTCGCCACCAGCGCCGTGCAAGCCGACCGGCTCATCACCCACCGCTATGCCCTATCTGAGGCCCTCAGCGGGCTGAGAGCCGCACAGTCCCGCAACAGCACCGCCCCGACTGTTCGTTATCACTGGACCTGGGGCATTCTCAATGAATCTGGGGCACGACGTCAGTCCCACGGGTTGACCAGGTCGACGCCCGTTCCGTCGAAGTGGCGAGTATTTCGGGTAGCCACGGTTGCGTGCCGGGATGCGGCGATGCCAGCGATCTGCACATCACGAATTTCCACCGCACGCCCAACCCGTTGTTGGGTGGCGGCGATGGTCCCAGCGGTAACCGCGGCCGTCAGGTCGAAGGATTGCACACGACCATCAAGGTCTTCGTCGAGGAGTTGAGAAAACATCTCGTCGAGCCGCTTGCGTCGCCGGCTTGGCGCCAAAAGTTCGATGCCGGTGCGGATCTCGAATACTGTTACCGATGTCGTCCAGATTGATTCGGTGGGCTGATGATCGAGCCATGCCACGACGGCCGGATCGGGTGTGTCCCGCATCAACGCGGAGAGCACATTGGTGTCGAGCATGATCATGATTCGTTGAACTGCGCCGGCTGGACGGGCTGTCCCCGCAGTTCGGGTATGTCCTCGGTGAGGCCCATGCCTTTGAAGCGAGCCGCGATACGAGACCCGAGCCGCCCGGGCGGATTGTCGACGTTCCGGACTGCGTTCCGTATGATCTCGCGTGCCTCTTCCTCGGTGCTGCGACCGTGTTGACGGGCTAATCGCTGCAGTTTGGCCTTGGTGTCGTCCTCAAGTTGACGGATGAGAATCTGCGCCACTGAGCAATGCTATCACGCTATCATCCAGACAGGCAGCCACGATGCACCTCAGGTGGTTTCACGGCCGTCAGACCGTGGGCGATGCATAAGTTCAGCACACGATTGGCGAGGCTCCTGACTGCCGCGAGAACTTCACGCACCGAAACCGGTTGGGCACTGAAGACGCCGAAGTCGACATTACCCTCGTCGATGACGTCGAAGATCTGGCGCTGAGCCTCAAAAATCGGGTGATTGGCAGGGAGTTGCAGGTTCTGCGTCGCAGTGAGACTAGCGCCGCATGGGCACGTCGCAGGTATCGGTGCATGGCAATAACCCTGGTAGAGCCATTGGCGTTTGCCGCATTCTGCGCAGGCATCGGCAAGAAGCCGAGAGTGGCGGAGACATACGAAAGACCAGCCAAGTCGCCACCTCAACTGCCAGCGACCGCACGACTCGGCCAAGCACTCGGCACAATACCGCGACCCCACTAAAGGGCCGAACGGAAACGTCGGTGCGAAACAGGGTCAAGCTCCAAGGCCACACCGTCATACGTGCTCAGAGTCATCGCGCGGACAGCCTCCCGCGGAACCCCCGTCGCCGCCTGAACAGCTCTCAGCTGATCGGCCGACACCCACCTGATCCAATCTGGCCGACTGGCGATCTGAAGATCCGCTGCGCGAGCAACTGCACCGACAGTTGCTTTGATCTGCCTAGCGGTGGCTTCGAGCCAGGAGTCGATCGCCTCCCCCTCACGCGGGTCGACCCGGACTGGTAACTGACGGTGGGTTGCCCCGGCACTCAGATCGGTGGATGGACCAAATTATGTTCAAGTGTCCTGTTGGGGCACGTCTGAACAGGTAATTTGCAGTTCGGAAAATTAGCGGGACTAACCACGTTGTCAAACAATGAGTGCACGTTTGTCAATCTTCGTTGCATCTCGACAAACTTCTAGCGCCTCGCCGAACTCCTCGACGAGCTCAAACCGCTCGATCGGCACGCCGCCCAGTCAAGCAGACGAACTCTCTGCAGCGGCGCTCAGACGCAGATCACCCGTCGGTCAATAGCCTTCCGCTTCCTCCAGCAGCGCCTCCACCGCGCCCGCAAGCTGCACCGCCGCACACGCCCACTGAGCGCCCGACGCTTGTTTGAAGCTCAACAGTTCGGCACGAAGGTCGGCGATCGCCGGTTCGCTCACGTTGGGCATCCACATATTTTCGCTGACATCGCCCGGTGGCGTCCATCGGGATCCGCCATCGACTCACCGCGCTGGAGACATCTCGACCACCAGGCATTGCGAGCCGGTCACGCCCGCACCGCTTACAGCGACAATGTTGCCTCGGTGATGCGCAGATAGTTGCGGTCAAGCTCCGGTCCCTGCAGCACCACAGCGGTGAGCCGACGAGCGATGTTCGTGAATGCGCGGGTCTCTTCGATGCTCATATCGCGCCCCAGGACGCGCTTTTCGCGGTAGCTAAGCCATTTCCGTAGAACTTGGAAGCCGCCGATCTTGTAGTCCCACACGGCGGCCGGGATTCCGCGCCACCGCACGTGCTCATTGAGATAGATGTCGAGCAGTTGCTCGCCGAGGGCCTCGAGGTCGTCGTCGTCGAGTCCGTCGTTGTCTGCGTCTACCCGCTCTCGGATCTGGTACTTTCCGGCGCCGGGCATCACCGCGCGTGGCTGGACGATCCCCCAGCCGACGGTGACGGCCAAGTCGCCTTTGCCTGGGTTCAGCGGCGCGCCGTCGATGCGCTCGATCACTGCGACGGTCTTCAGGTACTTATCGATGGGGGCGGCGTCGACGCCGGCGACCGGCTGGTCGGGATTCAGCACGGCCGCGATTCGGGCGCCGAGCGCGGCGGATTCACGCAGTGCCGACGCCGAGTCAGGCAATGGGATGCGTGGCCAGTCCGTCCGCACCGCCTCGCCGTTCTGTTCCACATACAGCGGGGCCACGCCGATCGCCAGGGCGTGCATCCACAACAGTGTTGCGCTGTCGCGATTGGTGGCGGCGTCGTCGATGCCGAGGTGCTCAAGATAGGTCAGCGCCCGCTCGGAAAGGTTGGGCCGCCATGTTTGGCTTGTCTCGGCGACCTCGAGATGAAACAGCGCCGGATCATCGGCGGGTTGCGTGTTCTGTTCGGCCGCCAGCCACAGCGGTATGGCGTAGGCGTCGGTGAACAGCACCTTCTGGTCGATCAGGCAGTCGGAAAAGTGCAGTGCTGCACCGTCAAGGGCGCGCGGGGCGCGTCGGCGCACGAGCAAGAAACCTGAGGCGGCCGCGACGGCAGCGACCAGTAGAGGCCGCGAGCGGTTCCACAGCGGCGGCCCGGATTCGACGTAAGCGTAGCGCATGTCCAGCGGCCGGAACTGGAAGCGTTGAACACGTTTCTCGTCGAACGGGTGATGTTCCAGCATCCGCTGACGAACCGCGGCCGGGTCGAAGCCTGCGTACGATCCGGCGAGCCGAGGATCAACCCGCGACATCGGAATCGCGGAATCCAAATAGGTCTTCATCCGCGACACCAGCGCTTGCCGGTCTACGTCGATCAACGCGAACCGGCGGTTCTCATTGAGTCCGAGCATCGGATCCACGGCACACAGCTGCGTGATCGCCGGCCAGGTCGCATAACCCGCGCGGGGTGTCCACCGCAGCAGCCGAAACCAATTGGCCGCCTCGGGTGACAGCGACTCGTAGCCAGTGCCAGCGTCCGGGTCGGCGGTGGCCGCCGCGAGCTGGGCTCGCTTGTCCTGGCCCCAGAAATCCCGATACCGCACGCTCGCAATGGAATCCGCGTGTTCGGTGGCACGCACGAGCATGCTGATCGCCACCCCGCGGGTGATGCCTGCCGGGTTGAGCGGCGTGGAGAAGATGGATGGATCCGGATCGCCGGCGGGGGTTTTCTTGCCGGTCTCGCGGCTATCACCGTTGAGGTGATCGACCGTCACGGAGTCGAACTCCGTCAGTAACCGTTCACGCATGATCACCGCGGACGGGTCACCCAGCCACGAAGAGTTGCTGACAAAGCAGATGATCCCCTTCCCTGTCTGCTCGGCGACCCGGCGCTCAGCGACCCGAAAGAATCGGATGTACAGGTCATCGAGCTTGTTCTTGGTGATGTCCCAAGCGGCGAGCCCGGCTTTGTAGGGTTCGACCAGGCCGCCCTCCTCGCGGCCGGACACGCCAGCGAAACCGTTGTACGGCGGATTGCCCAACACCACCAGGATGGGCTCGTCACGCTTGACGGCATCGGCGGCGTCGCGCTCGCTGACGAACTCGGGAAACGGCAACGTCAACCGGGTATCGTCGTCGACCCAGCCGGTCAGCGCATTGGTCAGATACACGCTTGCCCGCTCGCCAGCTGCGGCGTCGAGCGGCACACCGAGCCGCGCCAGCGCGATCCCTATCTTCAGATGCGCAATCACGAACGGGGCCGGCAGCAACTCGAACCCATGGATCCGAGACAATGCTGCTTGCTTAACCTCCGCGGCAACCAGTCCGTTGCCGCCCTGCTCGGTCAGGGTGGCCACAACGCGGTCGATGACCGCCGTCAAATACGAGCCTGTGCCCGTGCACGGGTCAAGCACGTGGACCAAGGGGTCGGCCAGCCCGAGCGGCAACGACAGTTCGCTGCGCAGTGCACGGTCGATGCGGTCGACCATGTAGTGCACCACTTCGGGCGGCGTGTACCAAACGCCAAGTTCCCGACGAAGCTGCGGGTCGTAGGCCTGCAGAAACGGCTCGTAGAAATACTGCACCGCCTCAGCAGCCTCGAATCGTCGGAAAAACAGGTCCCGGTCGACCCTGGCCAACACGTCGTCGGTCCAGTCGAGCACCTCATCGAGCCCCGCCGGCAGGTTCGCCGGCGTAGCCAATTGCTGGAACAAAACGCGCACCATTGGCACCGACAAGGTCCACTGCGCCTGACGCCAGGTGAATCGCTGACTGGACTGCGCTGGTTGATGTTCCGACCAGAACACCCAGGCAGCGAACACCCCGTAGAACAGCGTCTGCACCAGCGCCGAACGGAAAAAGTGCTCGCCATCCTCATCGTCGAACCGCAGCCCCAGGGCCTCCTCCAGCGCCGAGCGCAGCGTCGCCAGGGTCTGCATGTCCCCGACTTCTTCAACTCGCTTCAGCCCGGTACGGGCATACGCAGCAAGAAACCACGCCAAATCCGCCGGATCGCTCAACGGCGCATCCCCGCGCAGCGCGCGCTTCAGAAAGTCGACGAACTCATCACCCACCGCGTCCTCGGTCGCTTTCGGGTCCAAAGCCCAAAACGAATCCGCATCCGGTGCCAGGGTGAACCGCTCCCCCAACTGCATGTCACCGTTCGCGTCCAGGCTCAGGATCAAGAAGTCACGGTAGGTGCACACCAAAACCTTGCCGTAACGGCGCAGATACCGCCGCACCTGAGCACTGCGCGCTACCCGGGCGGCGTCCTGCTCGACGCCCTTAACCTCCATCACGCCGCGCTCGGGTGCCCGGGCAAGCAGCGCGGAATCCCCCGCCGCGGCGACCGCTTGGCGGGCGATAAAAAGACCCCCGTCGGGAACACCCGCGCCGCGGTTCTTCGTGGTCAACACGCAGCTGACCGCAGGAGTCAGCGACGCGCCGACATCATTGATCAACGCCTCCAGCCGGCCGTAATACGACGTTTCAGGGACAGCCTCCCCGGTCCCATGGATCGCCCGGAGGTCCTTGAGATAGCTACGCAGGCTGCCCACACCGGCATCGTATGTTGACGACCTCGCTCCTTATTGGACCTTGACCAGCCTGCGGCGCTATGGGGATCTCACCTGGGTGACTTGCGGATTCGACAGCCGCTCCTACCGTTTCAATCCATGCGCGATCTTGACGTAATCGATTCCGAGTTGCGTGTGGTGGCCGCTGTCCGCCGCATACTTACCGAGCTGGGTGAGCCGCTGCCGCGCATCACAACAATGGACGAGCTCCTCGACGAACGCTGCGCCGTAAGCGCCCATTCATCTCAGCCGACGATCGACGTCGTAGCTCAACCTGAGCCAGGCCGGTGGAGCACGCTGACGAACTACTGGGACGGCCAAGCAATACAGTGAAAGCGGTGGGGCCGTCGGCGTGTCCACCCCGGTAAGCAGCATCCGATGCTGCCCTGGGGTCGCAGCCGTCCGCGACGATCATGGGAGACGAATGGGACCGCCAGGCGGATGGCGGGCCGCCGCGATCCACCGGTCGCCGTCGTGCAGTTTCTCACCGAGCGCTTGGCCGATCTGATTGGACTTCACGCGCAAAGTGGCACACGCGGAGATCATCTTGTCTTCAGGCTCGATCACAGAGCGACGCGCCGGGACGGTCCGCCCGGCTATAGCGGCGCCGGAGCCATGCGCACTTTGTCGTCGCATTACGCCGGCTGCTATGGTGGCAAAAGCGCTGCCCAGCAACCAACCAGGCTTAGAGGCTCTTGACACCCCGCTTAGCCCGTCGCCTCTCAGCGACGAACCGGGGCCTGCTACCCGGCGCTCCGGTGCTTACCGGGACGGGACTTCCACCCGCTAGCCTGATCCAGCTTTCTGGAGTCGGTGAGCTCGCGGCCGGTGCGTTGCCGATATTGCTGGCGGCGTAGTTCGATCAGCGCGGCGGTTTTGGTGTGTTGATCGCGCAGTTCGGCGGCGTGGGTGATATCGGTGGCGAAATGCCCGNGTCGGTGAGCTCGCGGCCGGTGCGTTGCCGATATTGCTGGCGGCGTAGTTCGATCAGCGCGGCGGTTTTGGTGTGTTGATCGCGCAGTTCGGCGGCGTGGGTGATATCGGTGGCGAAATGCCCGCAGGACAGGCAGGCGTTGCCTTTGTCGCAGGTCTTCAACGGTGGGAGCAGGCAAACTCCATTGGGCAGTACCCGGTCGGTACGGGCTGACAACTGGGTCATGTCGAGGATGTCGGACGGGCTGATCGCGATCTCGACACCGTGGGCGCCGATCTTCTTGTGCTTGAGGAACTCGGCCTCGGCCGTCGCGGCCAAGGTCGAGGCATAGCGCATCGTCATCTCCGGGCTTTTATGCCCGAGGTAGCGCTGTACGACATGGATGGGTACGCCGTCATTGAGTAGCTCAGTGGCCCGGGTGTGCCGCAGCCGGTGGGTTTGGGTGAATCGCAACGGATTGCCGGCGGCATCGGTCAGGCCATGAATGTTGTCCAGTTTGGCCAATGACAGGTTGTAGCTGGCATAGGGGCGCGGTCGGCGGCCCGCCAGGTTTTGTTTGACCCCGATGAACAGATACTTCGGTGTCAGGCCCGGGTAGGTGGTCGTCAGCCAGCGTTGCTGTTCGGTGACCACGTTGACGACGGCTTGCTCGACAAGGATGGTCGGAGTGACGTCGTCGACCTTCGTCTGCTGATAGCGCAGCTTGGCAACGAACGCATCAGGGTCATCGGAGTCGGTCGGACGTTCAGCGCCGGGAATCGGCTGCAGCGGCTGATGGTCGAGCATCAGGATTTCTGAAGCCCGCCGCCCAGTCAAGGCTTGCAGCAGCCAGATCCGGGCGGCTTGGGGATCTCCAAGCCCCTTGATGATCGAGGCGGTGCCGTCGGGATGAGTGAGGGCGACCAGGGTGCCTCGGTCGGCCGCGAGCACATCGAGGTAGGCCAACATCTGCTGCAATTCGCCAGTCGAATACCAGCTCAGCTCGCGGACCCGGTTAGCGCGCCGAGCCCGAAACGCCGGACCCCACAGCCGAGTGTGCGCATCGGTCAACGCCAGCCAGCGCGGGTTCCCAGTCGCTGCGGCAGCTTCGGGTGCGTGGTCGACCATGAACGTGTAGAACACCTGGGTGTAGGACTGGGTGGCGTCGATGGCACTGGGGGTCAACGGTTTGTCTGGAGTGGCTGCGGCTGCCGGAGACCGCAGATACTCGGTGAACGCGGTGAAGATCAGCCGCAATTGCGCGGGGTCATCGGCCAACGCCGGATCCGCGTAACCGTGTTCGGTGGCGAACGCCCCGAAGTGTCGGGCCATGTCCCGGGCACGTTCGACTGCGGAGGACCAACGCAACAATTCCGCGTCCAGGGCGGTGCGCAGCCAAAACCGCACTCCCTCACGCAGCCAGTCCGGGGTGATCGCGCCGATCTTCACCGACTGGTCGTGGCCGGGTTCGTGTTCGCGTTGCGGTATGCGCGGATCAGCGCGCAGATCCCAAGTGTCATGCGCCCACCAATCGGTGTCGGTGGTGCGCACGGACAGATACAGGTGCAGGTGTTCGATGAGGTGAGTGACGTTGCGCCGTGCTCCCGGCGAGGGCAGTCGGGCGTTGCGCTTTTCGAATACCAGCATTGCGTGGCGCACGATCGTCGCCGCTGACAGATCGGTGATGCTGGTCGGTTGGTGGCCGTGAGTGTTGCGGTAGTCGGCCGCGGCCGCGGTCAACGCTTGGCCGGCCCACTTGAGCACCGACGGTTCGATCCTGCGCAGGCCTTCGTGGTGACACAGCCACACCCACCACGCCACTTCGTGGGCGAAGCGTCGGGGCGTGCCGGCGGGGCTGAAGTCATGCTCGGATGATCTGCGGTGCTCGCGCAGGTAGTAGCGGTTCTGCAGGAAAACGGTTGCAGCCGGCGCGGAGTCGATGCGATAGACAGGTCGCCGCCACTCTTTGGGGACGGTGGCCCACTGGGCTTCCCAGCCCCTCGGCGCCGCCGGCGCTGGACATCCGGTGGGGTCTTCACGGCGGGCCATCGTGGAGTCCTTAAGTTCGTAGGTGCAGTTACTTCGTGTTGTTACGTTGTGCTGTGACCCCGGGTGGGGCGGGTGAGGCTGCATCGCTCTTGCCGGCCTGATGGTGCGGCTTGAAAGGACTGGCCGCCC
>NZ_JACKSY010000054.1:0-10200 GCF_025821985.1 Mycobacterium timonense
TACGGAGTGCCTTTCCACTTGATGAAACCTTGACCCTCAGCAAGTCAATGTTCTCAAGCAGGACAGGCACTTCCGTGCATTACAGGGCCCGCGTCACCAGCCAATTCATGAAACGTCGAGGCTAGCCTGCAAGGTCTGAGCCTGGAAGTCGACCGTCATCAGCCTGCATCTAGCGGCTAAGTGGGCTACAAGCTTGGATTGCGGCGTTCTTCTCGCTGGTGGTGATGGGCAGTTGGTACTTAGCGAGGATGGTCACGTATGAGGTTGCGAATGGGCAGCGGGCGGCAGGGCTGGGAGGCATCCATTGGTCCATGCCTGCATCGCTTTTGGCGTTGTTGACTGCCGATGAGATCGCACGTAGCTCGATGGGATCATTGGCAAAGATTTGGCGTCTGGGTGAATCCCATTGCCATGCACCGGCGTTCCACACATGGTGGAGGGCGACTGTGTGGTCGATCTGAATGTCGGCCAGGTCGACTCGTTCTCCGCTGTAGGGGTCTCGCAGCCAGCCAGCGATGACCTTGCAGTTGTGGGTACCGTCTTTGTAGACGACGTCTTTAAGGTCGCGGGCCAAAATCCGTTGGCGCGTATCACATCCGGTGTGATTGGTGGGGTCATTCCATGCGGGTCCGAAGACGCAGTCTTGGCCCTTCTTGCAGCTGCGTTCGTAGCCAGGTACGGAGTCGATGCGGTCGACGACCTTGACTTGCCCCAGCAGTGTGGTCAGGTCAGCCGATGTGGCTTCGGGGGCGGCGATAGCTACTGTGTCGCCACGGTATCCGATATCGGGAAGGTGGGGGTGTAGCCACGTCACGATTGCGACTGTGGCGGCGCCTGCGATCGCGATCACGCGGTGGCGCCGTCCTGGTCTAACCACTCGATGCCTCCCCATGCGTTTGTTTGTGCTTTGCTCAGCGTAAGCGGGCGCGGGGACAAATCCGATCGCGACGATGCGCGAAATGTGCTGCACGACAGTCGCACCCGCAAATAACCGGTGCCACCAGCGTAGATGGCATGTCCCCCACGTGGCGGTGGTGGTGGTGGCAACAGCGAGACGCCTCCCTCGCAGAGGCAGGAGCCCGACTGATCGAGCCCGGCCGCGCACCCGGCAACAGCGATGGCTCCGGCTACGCCGACCCGATCGCCGCGGCGCCGGCCTGGAGGATCTTGCGGATCGTCTCGTGGTGCAGGCCAGTACTCGATGCGATGGCACGCTGGGATTGACCTCCGTCGTGGGTGGCCTCCAAAACGTCGGCGATCTGCTCGACTGGCCGTTCCACGATCGCTTTCTGCGTCGACTGATCCTGGATGCTCCGCGCGAGGGTGACCCAGTGTCGGCGGCGGTCGGCCGCTCGCTGCGCCTCCTGGTTTTCCTGTTGCACCCGAACGGCTTTCACCGTCATCGGGCGAACGCGGGACAAGATGGCGGCGCCGTGAGCGGTAGCCAAGAGGCTTACCGGCGGCACGACGCCGATCGCTGCCTTGAGCCACGGGGCCAATTCGGTGCCCGGTGGCGTGATGGCGTGCAGCGCGTTCGATCCGATGCTGGCCAACGCGGCCAGCGCGAGCACCCACCAGAAGAACCGGCGATTGGCGCGTTGCTGCGTGCCGTAGGCGCCCAGGGCGAGGACCGCCATGGTGGCCGAGAGGATAGTGCCGTCGACGATGATCGGCCACAACGGTGCGAGGCTGCGGGGGTAGCCGGCGCGGATCGCGAGGTCGGTCAGCGAGGCGAAGCTCAAGATGAACGAGGCCACACCGATGACGGCAGTGATCGACACCGCGGCGAAGCGGGTGGCGCGCAGCATCCTGGCCGAACCGGGCGCGGCCAGGACTTCCTCGTCGCCGGCCAGCACAAGCTCATCGTCGTCGCCCGAGACGACGGTCACCGGCAGTGTGGTGATCGGCGCCATCGCGGCTGCTGGACTACTTCCGTTGCGGGCGGGCTGCAGGTCAAGCGGGGCGTCGTCGACGGCAGTCATGGCGTCCTCAAAGATCGGCGGAGAATTCGTGCGCTCACAGACACTGATGAACCGAAATTGCGTGGCGCACAAGGCCACTGGAACATCGTCGCTGCAAATCGTAACACTGCCGTGGTGCCATTCCAGCGGGTGCCGACCAGCGCGAATGGCAGAGCCCCGGATAACGCTAGTGGCCAGAGGCCTGGGTTCCCGAGGTGCCGAACGGCGGCTCCTCGTATTCGATCTCGGGGATCGCGCCGAAGGTCTGTTCGACGCCAGTGGGGGCATCGTAGAGCTTGTCTTCGGGGAAGATCGCTGGATCGCGCTTGGTGGACTTGCCCTCGTCCTTGTTGTGGCCCCGCGCGCCGTGCATCGGCATCATCGGCATCATCGGCATTCTGCTGGCCGCCGCGGCCGCCGACGGCGATCCACCGCCGACGCCCTGCAAGGGGCTCGCCTGCAAGGCGCTCGAGCCGTTCATCGGCGTCACCGGGGTTTCCAAGCCGGCGGGCATGGTCACGCCCGGGTCCATGCCCCCGCCACCGCCAAAGCCGCCGCCGAGACCATCGAGGAGGTCGGGCTTGGCGACGTCGGCCGCAGACTTGGCCGATTCGGCGGCTTTACTGACGAGCTGACCGACCTGCTCGCCGGCCTTGCCGACAACCTCGCCAAGCTTGCTGCCGATCTGGGAGAACTGCTGGGAGAGCTGCTCGGCGATCTGCGAGCCCGTCTGCATGCCCATCTGCAGCATCTGCTCCATCATCTGCTCGGTCTTGTCGCCGCCCAGCATCTCCTGAGCTTTGTCCTGGGCGTCCTGGTCGATCGATTCGGGATCGAGCTCACCATCATCAGGAGTGCCATCGTTGAAGCCCGCCGCATTCTGGCCGTCCTGATTCTCGATGCCCGTCATGCCCGTCTGCACCCCGTTGTTGACGCCATCCGCGCCATCGGCGAGCGCAGGGCCCGCCGGCGCGAGACCAGTTTGCAGCTGGCCGGTGAACAGCGAGATCTGGTTTCCGACCGGACTGACTGCCCCGGGCGGTGCCAACGCCGACTGCACACCACTGGTCAGGTCCTTGGCAGCCTTATGACCGTGCTTGGCCAGGCGGTGAGACCCATGCCGAAACTGCGGGATGTCGTAAGTCAACGGGTGACCCATAAACGCGAGTCTAGCTGCACAGACAGGTATTAGCGGGGCCTGCCGCACCCCCGGAAATTCGACGCCCGACGCCCGACGCCCGACGCGCGCCCGGAGACGTGCCATCTGCGCTGGTCGGCGCGCACCTGACGTTAGCTCCGGACTGGAGTGCCCGCGTCGACGGTGGGACTCAGGAGAGCGAGCAGCGTGCGGCGGGCATCAATATCCGTCGGGTCGTCGTGCAACTCGTCGCACGCGATCCGGATCCTTCGGGCGATGTCGCGGTCATTCGCGCGAGGTGTCAGCCTCAGCAGGATGTCCCGAACGTTGGCTTGGACGACGGGGTCCAGAGGCGCGCAGTAGAGGTCATCGCAGGCCACTTGGATTTGCGTGGTGTGTGGGTCAGCCATTTGTCGCCTCTTCAGGAATCATCATATGCAAGCTGTACTTGCACGATACACCAACCTGTACTTGCGTTTCGCGTGCGCCTTTCCTGATGGTCGTCGCCATGGCGTTAATGTCGATGGGTGGCGTTCGACGACCTCAGCGAAGACGCGATGGCTGCGGCGTCCGGCAAGGTCGCGGCGGCTGCGCTCCGTGCGGCGCGCCTTGAGGCCACACGCTTACTGCTCGCTGGTCCTGGCGCTGGAGCCGGTGATGATCCGGCGGATGCCCTGGAAGTCCTAATGGCATCGAATCCGGACGACCCGCGATACGAGTTGCTCTGTGCGTTCGAAAAGGCCTGGTCGCTGTTGGTGGTGCGGATTCTCGCGACAGTGGGCGATCCCGGGCCAGCCATCGAGGATGCCCGCCGGCGGGGCGTCACAGTGCCGGCGATCGCCAAATCCCTTGGTGTGTCACACCAAGCGATCTACTCGCGCTACGCCGATGTGGTGCGCAAACAGCGCTAAGGGCACACCCCAAACCGTCAGTCAGCAGGCCCGTCGCAGTCGCCCCCAATGTCTTACCTGTGATTTTGTGCGTGATTGACGACGTCGTTTGTTGATGAATGGCGACGTCGGCGAAGACCTCGGGCGGCGGCCTGTTTGTGAATATGGGAGTCGGTGCAGCGCGTGTGAATTGCGTGGCCGACCGTCGAGGCTGTCCACGCCGATTGTCGACCTGCTTACTGGCTACTTAATACGGCGGTCGTCGTAGCGAACGGCGTCGGGAACCTTCGGCCGGGTAGCGCAATGATGCCTGCGGTAGCGGCGGCGTAGCAAAGGCCGGCGATTACGGTGCAGGCCGCGGTGAGGCCGGCGAGGAATGAATTTTGTGCGGCTGTGAGAAGCTCGGGCGTGTTGGCGGCGACGCCGAACGCGGTTTGCACCGAGTTGGCGGCCATGCTGGCTTTCCCGGTTGCCGCAAATGCGCTGCCAGCGAGGTGGGCGCCGAAGACTGATGAGAACAACGAGCCGACGATGGCCACGCCTAGGGTCGAGCCCAGCTCGCGGGTGGCGTCATTGACTGCCGAGCCGATACCGGCCCGAGCTGGCGGAAGCACGAGCATGATGGATTCTGTTGCTGGAGTGGAGATTAGTCCGATGCCGAGACCCATGAGCAGCATCTGGGCGACGATGGTGGACCAGTAGGGGGTGTTGGTGTTGATGCTGGCCGCGATCCAAGCCATCGCGGTGCCGAAGGACGCCAGTCCGCTGACCACCACGACACGGGTGCCGACGCGCGGTGCGAGCAGTCCACCGACCACGGAGCCGACCGCGATCGAAAGTGCAACGGGCAAAATGCGGGCGCCGGTCGCTAGTGGGCTGAACCCGCGAAGCACCTGGAAGTACTGGGTGATCAGGAAGATAAATCCTGACAGCGAGAAGAAGGTGACCGTCACTGATGCGCTGGCTGCGCTGAATCGACGGTCAGTGAAAAGTCTGACATCCAGCATGGGGTGTTCAGCCGCCTGCTCGATCATGACGAACGCCAGTGCCAGAGCGGCCGCGGCGGCGAATCCGAACAGCGTGGTGGTGCTGTGCCAGCCTCGGTTGGGTGCCTCGATGATGGTGTAGACGAGGATCCCGAGTAGGCCGATCGAGGTTGTCAGTCCCAGGATGTCGAGCGGCGGCACGTCGGGGTCGCGTGATTCGGGTACCAGGAAGTACGTGAGCGCCATGGCAATGAGGGCCAGTGGGACGAGTGCCCAGAACACGCTGCTCCACGAGAAGTGTTCGAGCAGAAGGCCGCCGGTGACCGGCCCAGCTGCGACGCCTGCACCGACAACGGCTCCCCATCCTCCGAGTGCGGTTGCGCGTTGGCGACGGTCGGAAAAGGTGTTGGTGATGATGGACAGTGTGGTGGGGAAGATCAGCGCGGCGAACGCGCCCATGCTGAACCTTGCTGCAATCAGTGCGCCTGCGCTCTCGGCGAGAGCGCCGGTTGTGCTGGTGACGGCGAAGCCGAGCAGCCCGATCAGTAAGGCTGGGCGCCGCCCGAAGCGGTCTGACAAGCTTCCTGCTGCCAGGACGAGCGCGGCGAAGGTGAGGTTGTAGCCGTCGACGACCCACTGCAGCCCGCGGGTGTCAGCATGAAGTTGGGTGGCGATGCTGGGCAGGGCGACGTTGACGATCGTGACATCGAGGTTGATGGCCAGGACTGCTACATAGACAGCGGCCAGAACCCCGGCCTTGCGGCTCATGTTGTCGCGCTGGGAACGCTTGTCGCGGCTTCGGTTCCGATGGCGATCCATTCGCCGAGCTGGTGCCGGGAGCGCAGGTGCTCGCCGTCGATGTGAACCCAACCTCGCATGGTCCGCCCTCTCATCTCCGCCGGCTGCGCGGCAGTAGTTCTGACGAGCTGTTCAACCTGCGCGGTATCCACACGGACCAGCAAGCCGCCATCAGCGCTGGCAGCCACTGCCATCCGGTCGCCGAGCAAAAACGCAAGCGCTCCAAACATCGGCTGCTCGCGCAGCGGCAGGCCATCGGCGAACGTCTCCCGCACGCGGGCTGCGAGATGCCTGTCGTAGGCCACTATGACCCCGAGGGTGTGTGCCATTCGCGGATTGCTGCCGCGAATTGCTCAGGGGCGTCGGAGGGGACGAAGTGGCCTGCGCCCTTAACGATGACGGTCTGATGATCGGTGAACGTCTGCTCCCACCGCCGCAGTTCGCTGTTCCCGAAGGCGAAATCGGAGTCGCCCCAGATGATCAGCGTCGGCAGTGCCGAGTTGTCAGTCAACCCCGCTTCGACTTCGGCGAGAAAGGCTCGGCTGGAAGTGATTTCACGGGGAAAGACCGCCGAGGCCTCCCGTCGCGCGGGACTGTCGAGTGCCTTTTGGTAGTGGGTCATCTGCTCATTGGTGGGCTTGCTTAGCCGATGCCCGACGGGGATCATGACGTTGACGAACAGGTTGAACTGCCGGATCAACAGCCGTCCGATCGGGCTGCCCATCACATGGGACATGATCTGAATTAGGGGGGCGCCGACCGGCCAGGCCCAGGTGTTAGTCAGCACCAGCCGGTCAAAGGCCTCGGGGCGCTGTTGCAGTGTGGCCAACCCGATCGGGCCGCCCCAGTCATGGGCCACCAGCGTGACCCCACTCAGCTCGAGTGCTTCAACGAACGCGCCGATCACCTGAGCGTGTTCGGTGGGCAGATACCGGTATCTAGGCGCGGCCACCGACAGCCCGAACCCGGGGTAGTCCACTGCGATGCAACGAAATTCGTGCCGCAGGGATTCGATGACTTTGCTGTAGTCGAACGACCACGTGGGATTGCCGTGCAGGAACAGCAGCGTGGGGCCTGACCCTTCATCTACGTAATGGACGCTGTGCCCGTCGACGTCGACGAATCGGCTCTCAAACGGGAACAACTCGTCATCGACCCAAGCGGGCCTTTCCGCCACCGACATATCCACCCCTCCCTCTCCTCACATGATATAATCAAGTACACATGATATTTGCAAGCGGACGGTGATGAGTCGAGATTACGGTCAGTACTGCGGACTTGCTCGGGCCCTGGATGTAGTGGGTGACCGGTGGAGTTTGTTGATCGTGCGCGAGCTGCTGATTGGACCGGCGCGTTACGGCGAGCTACGCGATGGGTTATCCGGTATCGCAACGAACCTTCTGACCGGCCGGCTCCGAGACCTGGAAACCGCCGGCGTGGTCGAGCGGCGATTGTCCGACGACGCCAACGCGATCACCTATGCCCTCACGCCGTGGGGGGCACAACTGCGCGAGCCCATCAACTCGTTGATCCGCTGGTCGATGCCCCTGATGGTCCGTGGACCCGAAGGCGACGAATTCCGCCCTGACGGGCTTTTGGTGGCACTTCCCGCCCTGTTCGCTGGTCGGGTGCCTACCGATCAGTCAGTGGCGGTGGGTATCACCGTCGACGGCGTAACGGTCCAACTGCGAGCCACTGATTCCGGCGTCGTCGTCGAAAGGCACGACGGGCGCAAGCTTGACGGTGTGCTCGCCGCCGAGGCGCAGCTTGTTTTCGGACTCGCAGTGGGCGTGTTGTCGCTTGATGACGTTGTCGCGCTTGTGGACATCGATGGCGACGAATCCGCCTTGCGAAGCTTCTTCGACGCGCCTCAGTCCCCTGCCAACTTCAGCAGATGATCTCGGCGACAACCCTGTTCGCGGGTACTGATGCCGCCTAACTCTCGGGTTGAGTTGTACGCGGCGATTCGTCGCGACGCACGCGCCGGCATATCCGGGCGCGAGCTCCAGCGCAAACACGGTGTCGGGTGGCGCACCGTGCAGGCGGCCATGGCATCGGCGTGGCCGGCCCAACGCGCCACCTACCCGACCAGAGCATCGAAACTCGATGCTTTCAAACCACTGATCGACGAAATCCTGCGCACAGACCTTGACGCGCCGCGCAAGCAACGCCACACCGTCACCCGCATCTTCGAGCGGTTGCGCACCGAATACGGCATGGACGATGTGTCCTACCCAGTGGTGCGGGCTTACGTGGCCAAACGACGACCAGATATCAGCATCGAGTGTGGCCGCGGCGCGCCCGGGGTGTTTGTGCCCCAGACGCATCTGCCCGGCCGGGAAGCCGAGGTCGATTTCGGCGAAATCAGTGTGCGATTGAACGGCCAACTCGTCACATGCCACCTGTTCTCGCTGCGGATGTCATACTCCGGCAAAGCTATTCACCGAGCGTCGGCAACCGGTGGGCAGGAAGCGTTCTTCGAGGGTCACTTGCACGCCTTCGAGGTCATCGGCGGAGTACCGGCCGGCAAGATCCGCTACGACAATCTCAAAGCCGCTGTGGCCCAAGTGATCGGGTTCTCCCGCCAACGCGTCGAGACAGACCGCTGGGTGGCGTTTCGTTCTCACTTTGATCTCGACGCTTTCTACTGCCAGCCGGGAGTGACGGGGGCGCATGAAAAGGGCGGCGTGGAAGGCGATATCGGACGGTTTCGACGCAACCACCTCGTGCCGATACCTGAGGTCATGTCGCTGCGCGAACTCAACGAACTCATCGATGACTACGACCGCGCCGACGATGATCGCCGCATCGGTCACCGCGCCCACACCGTCGCCGAATCCTTCAGCGCTGAACGCCAACTGCTCAAACCATTACCTGTCGAGCCATTCGAGACCGGGCTGTGGCTGACACCGCGTGTGGATCGATACTCCCAAATCACTGTCCGCACCAACCGCTACTCGGTGCCCTCCCGGCTCATCGGCCGTCAAGTCCGGGTGCTACTCAACGCCTCCGACCTAACCGTCTACGACGGCAGGACACCCGTGGCTACCCACGAACGGCTACTCACCAAAGGCGGCTCACGCCTGGACCTGGACCACTACCTTGAGGCCCTCGTCCGCAAGCCCGGTGCCCTACCCGGGGCGACCGCGCTGGAACAAGCCCGCACCGCCGGCACATTCACCACAGCCCATGACGCGTGGTGGGCAGCAGCCTGCAAGGCCCACGGCGACACTGCCGGCACCCGCGCGCTCATCGAAGTCCTTCTGCTGCACCGGCACATCAACCAGCGCGATGTCGTAGCCGGCATCGCCGCAGCACTACAAGCCGGCGCGCTGACCGCTGACGCCGTTGCACTCGAAGCCCGCAAAGCCGCCGACACCACCGAGGGAGTCACCGCCGCCGTCAGCCCACCCACCGCAGACACAACGTCGGTGACATCACTAACTCAACGCCGGTTGACCCACCTGCCCGCCGACACTCGGCCACCGCCCTCGGTGACCGTCTATGACCAGCTTCTACGGCGAAGCACCCAGTAGAAACACCGGGAGGAAAGGGCCATCACCGATGAGTGCACGAGCACGCCGCGGACTGACTGAACAAGCCGCCGACACCGCAATCGACCAAGCCTGCCGCATGCTGCGGCTACCCACGATCCGACAACACTTCCCAGAAACCGCCGACACCGCCGCCCGCCAGCAGCAGTCCTACCGCGCCTTCCTGGCTGAATTACTCCTCGCCGAATGCGACGACCGCGCCCGTCGGCGCTCCGAACGCCGCATCCGAGCTGCCGCCTTCCCTCGCGAGAAGGCCCTGCGCACTTTCGATTACGCAGCCAACCCCAACGTTGACCCCGCCGTCATAAACACCCTGGCCACCTGCGAGTGGGTGCGCAAAGGCCAACCCCTCTGCCTCATCGGTGACTCCGGCACAGGCAAGAGCCATCTACTCATCGCCCTGGGCACCGAAGCAGCGATGGCTGGCTTCCGAGTCAAGTACACCCTGGCCGCCAAACTCGTCAACGAGCTCGTCGAAGCCGCCGACGAAATGACCCTGACCAAGACGATCGCCCGCTACGGTCGGGTCGACCTGCTCTGCATCGACGAGCTTGGCTACATGGCCCTGGACAAGCGAGGCGCCGAGCTGCTCTTCCAAGTTCTCACCGAACGCGAGGAAAAGGCCTCCGTGGGCATAGCGAGCAACGAGGCGTTCAGCGGATGGACCAAGACGTTCACTGATCCGCGGCTCTGCGCGGCGACCATCGTCGATCGCCTCACCTTCGGCGGCAACATCATCGAAACCGGCACCGGGAGCGTCCCGGGGAGTGGTGTAAGTGATGGCGGCGTGTCGGTCCCTGACGTAAGAGGGCCATCGCGTGAGTCTCTGTGGTGAAACGACCAAGAATCACTACCGAGAGGAACATCGCGATG
>NZ_JACKSY010000055.1:0-428 GCF_025821985.1 Mycobacterium timonense
CTCGGCCTGTGTCGCCGCGGCGGCTAACCCGTCACCTACCCACGTCGATCCATATCGTCAGGGCCACGGTCAACACGGCGACCACCACGAGCAGGATCGTGTCGGTCCTACGAAGCCGCGGCGCGTCGGATGCGCCCAGGCGTAATTCGCGGGCGATCAGGAAAAGCGGGAACATCACGCTGACGGCGATGAAGAACGATCCGACGACGTAAAGCCACACGAATCGCACGTTGTGCTTCCTGGCTTCGATCACCATCAGAATGACCGCGCTCAGGGCCAACATCAGGGCGTCGGCTGCGATGTTTCGCGACGCCGCCGTCGTTTGGGTGTCGCGCCAGAAATTAACGAAGAAGCCGGTCGGGCTGTGTACATACGCGACTGTCTGGCTCCACGTCGCGATGAGCGCGGCGACTGCGATGGCGCCGTAG
>NZ_JACKSY010000056.1:0-26217 GCF_025821985.1 Mycobacterium timonense
ACGGCCCATTCGGCGCCGTCAGCCCATTGGAAGCACCATCCTGATTCACCGCCGAACCCCGCACCACCGCCAACACCGGATGCCCCAACCGCCGCGCATCCGAAAGCCGCTCGACCACCAGCATCGCCCCGCCCTCGGACCAGCCCACGCCGTCGGCCGCGCCCGCGTACGCCTTGCAGCGGCCGTCGGGCGCCAGGCCCCGGTGCCGGCTGAACTCGACGAAGACCGTCGGGGTGGCGTTCACCGTCGCGCCGCCGGCCAGCGCCAGATCGCACTCGCCCGATCGCAGCGACTGCACCGCCATGTGCAACGCCACCAACGACGACGAGCAGGCGGTGTCCACCGACACCGCAGGGCCCTCCAGCCCCAACACATACGACACCCGACCCGACGCCACGCTGGACGATCTCCTCGGCCAACATGCCGTAACCCTGGACGATCAAGCCGGCGAACACGCCGGTGGCGCTGCCGCGCAAGCCGCTGGGGTCAATTCCGGCCCGCTCCAACGCTTCCCAGGACAGCTCCAGCAACATCCGGTGCTGGGGATCCATCGCCAGCGCTTCGCTGGGCGCGATGCCGAAGAACGCCGGGTCGAAGTCGGCGACGTTGTCGACGAAGCCGCCGGTGTTGACGTAGCACTTGTGGCGGGCGTCGGGGTCGGGGTCATACAACGCCGCCAGGTCCCAGCCGCGATCCGTGGGAAACTCCGAGATCACGTCGCGGCCCTCGGCCACCATTTGCCACAGCGCCTCGGGGCTGTCCACGCCGCCCGGGAAGCGGCACGACATCCCGACGATCGCGATCGGCTCGCTCGACCGCTCCAGGAGCGCGCGGTTGGTGCGCTTCAGGCGTTCGACCTGGACCAGCGCTTTGCGCAGCGCCTCGGTCGCATGCTGGAGTTGGTCCACCATCACAAAACCTCGCCTAACCCTCACCTAATGTCTGGCCGTCTAGTGCCGCCGGATGCGGTTCTCGCCGAGTCACGGAATTTGCTGCACGGGGCGACGCCGTGTTCCGTTCGACCAGCATCGTGCCGCTCTGGAACGCAAGAATGTTGCTGGTGAGTATGGCCAACTCCGACTGGATTTCAAAACGTCCGCTGCTCCCGGCTGCTACAGGAGGACCGGCTGGGACGGGCGAAGCGCCCCGCGCGGGCGGGATGCGACGCCGGGCGCCCGGTGCGCTCGCTGGACAGCGGTCCGCCGTGAACGTGGCCCCTGGTCCATGGCGCGACTGTACCCGGCCGCCCGTCGTGCATGGTCAGGCGCGGGTCGCGGCCGGTTCGGCCGCCGAGCCGGCGCGGGCCGCGCGGCAGGCACGAGGCCGTCACACACCGGCGCGGCGCCAGCCGTCGGCGGCTCGGGCGGCCTGGATCAGCGCGTCGCACAACTGGCGCAGCTCGGCGGGCCCGGCGCCCTCGTCGACCGCGGTCGCCACGTCCTCGGCCGCGCAGCGCACCTGGTAGACACGATCGGACAGGTCGGCCGCGTCGTCGGCGGACAGCACCACGGCATCCTCGGGCACCGCCGCGGCGCCGTGCCGGTTCAGCGAGCTGCGCTGCTCGTAGGCCCGCTGCCGGCAGGACTGGCGGCAGTATTGGCGGCGACGGCCCATGCCCGCGTCGGTGACGTCGCGACCGCACCAGCGGCAGGGCTGCGGATGGGTACGGCGGCTCACGCCTGCCGACTTTAGTCGGGGATTCTCGGCGATCCCGGTATCATGGATGGTCGCGTCGCGTATTCCGGTCTGCCGCCGGGAACTGCGCAGATCGCCACAGCGTTGCTTAGCGAGGAAGAATCGCCCTACGGGAGCCGCAGAGCTCCAGAAGATTTAAAGGAGTAGCACACATGGCTGATCGCGTCCTGAGGGGCAGCCGGCTCGGAGCCGTGAGCTACGAGACCGACCGCAACCACGACCTGGCCCCGCGTCAGATCGCGCGGTACCGCACCGAGAACGGCGAAGAGTTCGAGGTCCCGTTCGCCGACGACGCCGAGATCCCCGGCACCTGGCTGTGCCGCAACGGCATGGAAGGCACCCTGATCGAGGGCGACCTGCCCGAGCCGAAGAAGGTGAAGCCGCCGCGGACGCACTGGGACATGCTGCTGGAGCGCCGCTCGATCGAGGAGCTCGAAGAGTTGCTCAAGGAGCGCCTCGAGATCATCAAGAGCCGCCGCCGCGGCTGACCCCCGCTCAGCTGCGGTTGTCGGCCCGGGTCGGGCGCGCCCGCCGCGCACCCGACCGGCGGCCCTGAATGCCCCAGCGGGTGACCTTGACCAGGGCCTCGCGGATGTTGGATCCGCTCATCTTGGACACGCCGAGCTCGCGCTCGGTGAACGTGATGGGCACCTCGGCGATGGTGAACCCGTTGCAGATGGTGCGCCAGGTCAGGTCGATCTGGAAGCAGTAGCCCTTGGAGTCCACGCCGTCGAGGTCGATCGCTTCCAGCACTTCGCGGCGGTAGGCCCGGTAGCCGGCGGTGATGTCGTGCACCCCGATGCCCAGCGCCAGCCGCGCGTAGGTGTTGGCGGTCCAGGACAACGCCCAGCGCCGCCACGGCCAGTTGCGCACCGTGCCGCCGTCGACGTAGCGGGAGCCGATGGCCAGATCGGCGCCGCCGTCGACCGCGTCCAGCAGGCGGTGCAGCTGCTCGGGCGCGTGGCTGCCGTCGGCGTCCATTTCGACCAGCACGGAGTAGTCGCGGCTCAACCCCCAGGCGAAGCCGGCCAGGTACGCCGCACCCAGTCCGTCCTTGGCGGTGCGGTGCATCACGTGGGTGCGACCGGCGTCGCCCGCCGCCAGCTCCTCGGCCAGCCGGCCGGTGCCGTCGGGGCTGCTGTCGTCGACGACGAGCAGGTGCACGTGCGGGCAGGCGTCCTTGAGCCGCCGGTGGATGACCGGCAGGTTCTCCAGCTCGTTGTAGGTGGGGATGATCACCAGGACGCGCTGGCTGGGTCGGGTGCCCGGGTCCGGGGGCGCCGGTTGGCCGGTGGTCATGTAGCTCCTCTGTGTCGCCCGATATGGGGTCGGCCGCCCTCGGGCGGTCCAGTGTCGTCGCCGCCGTCCTCTGGCGGAGCGTGGTCGCCGTCCTCGTCGGGCGCGGCATCGTGCGCCGGGTGTGTGTCGCCCTCGGTTTCGGCCGGGGAGGCATCGGGATGCTTCGGCGCACCCGAGCGTCCCGGCCTCTGCCGGATCGAACGCGGGAACCATCCATTCTGCCGTATCGCGACCAGGATCACCGCCCCGGCTACCGCGACCAGCACCCATTGCAGCAGCGGCGCCCAGCGGGTGGCCGGCGTCAATCGGGTTTTGAGGCGCACCTGCATGTCCAGGTAGGCGGGCTGGAAGAAGTCGGTGCGCGCCAGTTCGGCGCCGTCGGGGGCGATCACCGCGCTGATGCCGGTGGTGCCGGCAACCACCACGTAGCGGTCGTGCTCGACGGCCCTGACCTTGGCGAACGCCAGCTGCTGCTCGCTCATCCGCTGGTTGAAGGTGGCGTTGTTGGCCGGCACGACCAGCAGCTGGGCGCCGTGGGTGACGGCGCGCCGCGGGACGCGGTCGAAGATCACTTCCCAGCAGGTGGCGACCCCGACCGGAACCCCGGCCATGTGCACCACGTCGCTGCCCGCGCGGGGCACCATGGCGCCGGCGCGGTCGGCGTATCCGGACAGATGCTTGAACAGCCACGGCATCGGCAGGTACTCGCCGAACGGCTGCACGATCTCCTTGTCGTGGCGGTCGGCCGGGCCGGTCGCCGGGTTCCACACGATCATGGTGTTGGTGTAGCGGGGATCCTGCGCCGGGCGTCCGGGGACTTCGAGCACGCTGCCGATCAGGATCGGCGCGCCGATGGCCGACGCGGCCTGCGAGATCTCCAGCGCGGCGTCGCCGTTGACCAGCGGGTCGATGTCCGAGGAGTCTTCCGGCCAGATCACGAACTGGGGTTGCGGGGCGGCCCCGGCCCGCACGTCCTCGGCCAGCCGCAGCGTCTCCCGGACGTGATTGTCCAGCACCGCCCGGCGCTGCTCGTTGAACCCGAAACCCAGCCGCGGCACGTTGCCCTGGACCGCCGCGACGGTCACCGAGGGCTCGCCGCCCGAGCCGGTACCGGAGTGCCGCACCTGCGGCCAGACGATGACCGCCGCGAACAGCACCAGGCAGATGCAGACGCCGGGCAGCACCACCGCCGGCGGCGCGGCCGGCCCGGCCGATGACTGGGCCGCGGGGTAACCGGAGCGCCACCACTTGACGATCTCCAGCGCGAGGGCCGTCGCGCTGAAGCCCACCAGCATGATGGCGAACGAGAGCAACGCGACGCCGCCCAGCTGGGCCAGCGGCAGGAACGGTCCGTGCGTCTGGCCGAATGCCACCGAGCCCCACGGGAAGCCGCCGAACGGGAAGATCGACTTCAGCCACTCCTGGGCCGCCCACAGCAACGCGAACCAGACCGGCCAGCCGGGCAGCCGGCGCACCAGCACGGCGAACAGCCCGAAGACGGCGGGAAACAGCGCCGACACCGCGGCCAGCACCAGCCACGGGACGGCCCCGACCAGCAGCCCGACCCACGGCAGCAGCGGTAGATAGAAGGCCAGCCCGAAGACGAAGGCGTACCCCAGCCCGACCGCCGGCGTCGTCGCCGGATGGGTGAGCACCCACGCCAGCAGCGCGGCGGCGGGGACGGCGGCCCACCACCAGTTCACCGCCGGGAAGCTGGCGCACAGCAACCCGCCGCCCATGACGGCGCAGATCAACCGGAGCAGTCGGGGCCGCATCGCCGCCTGCGCGGCCGGCAGCCGGGCGATCACCGCGGCGCCCAGCCCGGTCGCCGCCCGGCGCGCGGCGCTGCCCAGCCGGGCTGCGGCCCGCTCGTCAGCCATGGATGACAGCGCCCCGATGCACCGTTCGCCGGCACCGCGGCAGGGCGTCGGTCGGGCCCAATCGCGGCAGCGCGGGCACCCGGGACCGCGGATCGGTCGACCAGCGCGCGACCGTGTCGCGCGGGGCGCTCACCTCCAGGTCGCCGGCGTCCCAGACGGCGTAGGAGGCGGGCGCGCCGGGCACCAGGGTGCCGGTCATGCCGTCGCGGACGCCGGCCGCCCGCCAGCCGCCGCGGGTGGCCGCAGCAAACGCGGCGCGCACCGAGATCGCGCTGCCCGGGGTGCGATGGTGGGCCGCGGCGCGCACGCTCGTCCAGGGGTCAAGCCCGGTGACGGGGGCGTCGGAACCTAGCGCGAGGGGCACGCCTTGGGATGCTAACAGCGCAAACGGATTGAGCTGACTGCCTCGCTCGGCCCCGAGCCGCTGCGCGTACATGCCGTCGGCGCCGCCCCAGAGCGCGTCGAAATTGGGTTGCACGCTGGCGATGACGCCCCATCGGCCCAGCTTGGCGGCCTGCTCGGCGTCGATCATCTCGACGTGTTCGAGGCGATGCCCGCAGCGGGCGACGGCGACCGGGCCGAGCCGGGCGGCGACCTTCTCGAAGGCGTCCACCGCCGCGGCGACGGCCGCGTCGCCGATGACGTGGAACCCGGCGGTGATCTCCGCCTCGGTGCAGGCAAGCAGATGCGCCTCGACGGCGTCGGGGTCCAGGTAGCAGGTCCCGGTGCGGTCGGGCGCGTCGGCGTACGGCTCGCGCAGCCAGGCGGTGCGGGACCCGAGCGCCCCGTCGATGAACAGGTCGCCGGCCAGCCCCCGGGCGCCGGTGGCCTCGATCAGCGCCCGCGCGTCGGTGGCGGTGCTCACCGGCTCACCCCAGTAGCCGATGACCTCCACACCGTGGTCGAGGGCCCGCAATTGCAGCCAGTCGTCCATGCCGCCGATCTCGGGTCCGGCGCATTCGTGCACCGCCACGATGCCGGCCGCCGCGGCGGCATGCAGCGCCGCGGCGCGGGCTTCGGCGAGTTGCTCGGCGGTCAGCAGGTTCCGCGCGGCCGCCCGGACCAGATGGTGGGCGTCGCCGACCAGCGGCCGGTCCGGGCTGAAACCGGTGGCCGACGGGAGTTGGGCGACGCGCCGCCGCAGCCCGGTGGAGGCCAGCGCGGAGTGCACGTCCACCCGGGTCAGGTAGGCCGGCCGGTCGCCGAGCACGGCGTCCAGCTCGGCGGTGCTGGGCGGGGTGCGCTCCGGCCACGACGTTTCGTCCCAGCCGTGTCCCCAGACCGGCCGGCCGGGGTGGGCGGCGGCGTGGTCGGCGATCAGTTGCAGGCAGTGGGCGCGGGAGCGGGCCGGGCGCAGGTCCAGCCCGCACAGGGTCAGGCCGGTGGCGGTCAGATGGATGTGACTGTCCACGAAGCCGGGCGTGACGAAACCGCCGTCGAGGTCCTCGACGTCGGCATCGGGGAACAGGCTGCGGCCGACGTCGTCGCCGCCCAGCCAGGTGATGACACCGCCGCGGACGGCCATCGCGGTCGCGTCCGGCGCCGCCGGGGTGTGCACCCGGCCGTTGACCAGCAGGGTCACCGGTGTCGGTCGGTCGGCCACGTCCACACGCCAAAACTACGTGCCGCCGCGCCGGGCGCGGCAACGGCTCATCCGGTGGCTCGGCGGCCGTCGAACGGTTGGTTGCGCGCCGGTGCCGGCACGTCGTGGACGTCGATGACCTCGCCGTCGATGTAGTCGCGCTGCTCGTACGGGCCGCGCGGATCGGTGGCGGCGCGGAATGCGGTCGGGTAGGGCGGGGCGTGCCGCTGCAGGGTGCGCAGCGTCAGCGCGGTCAACCGCGGCGCGGCGGCGCCGCGTACCGGCGGGATGAACAGCATCAGGCCCAGCGCGGTGCTCAGCAGTCCGGGGATGAGAACCAACGCCGTGGCCAGGCTGAGCAGCGCGCCGTCTCCGGCCGCGGCCCGGGGCTCGGTCAACCCCGAGCGCAACTGCCCGATCCGGCGCAGCAGCTGGGATCCGGCCATCGGCGCCACCACGCCCCAGCCGAGCAGGAAGGTCGCCAGCAGCACCAGCAGGGTCCAGCCCCAGCCGATCGTCGACACCAACGCGAAGGTCACCGCGAGTTCGACGACGGCGTAGAGGAGCAACAGCCGGGCCACCATGTCAGGCCAACGGCCGCGCACCGGTCGGAGTTCCCGTGGTGCGATCCGACGCGATTGCAGTTAGATGACGCTATGACCACGATTCAGATCGATACCCCCGACGGACCGATCGATGCGCTGCTGAGCACTCCGGCGGGACAGGGCCCTTGGCCGGGTGTAGTGGTGATCCACGACGCGTTCGGCTACGGCCGGGACAAGCAGTCGATCAACGACCGCATCGCCCGGGCGGGCTACCTGGCACTCACCCCGAACATGTACGCGCGCGGCGGCCTGGTCCGCTGCATCACGCGGGTCATGAAGGAGCTGGCGGCCCAGCGGGGTCGCGCGCTCGACGACATCCTGGCCGCCCGCGACCACCTGCAGGCCATGCCGGAATGCACGGGCCGCGTCGGGATCGCGGGGTTCTGCATGGGCGGGCGCTTCGCTCTTGTCATGTCGCCCAAGGGTTTTGGCGCGTCGGCGCCGTTCTACGGCACTCCCCTGCCCGGCAACCTGGACGAGGTGCTCGAGGGCGCATGCCCGGTGGTAGCGAGTTTCGGCGGCCGCGATCTCACCGGCAAGGGCGCGCCGGAAAAGCTGCGAAAAGTGACCGCGGACAAGAACATCACCGCCGATATCAAGGTCTATCCGGAGGCCGGGCACAGCTTCGCCAACGAGCTGCCGGCCCAGCCGCTGCTGCGGATCGCCGGTTTCGGCTACAACGAGGAGGCCACCGAGGACGCCTGGCGCCGCGTTTTCTCCTTCTTCGGCGAGCATCTGGCCGCCACGCCGTAGTCCCGCCCCGGTTCGGCTGGCCGCTACGCCACTTTCAATTCGAGGCCGACGTTGTTGGCCATGCCGCCGCGCAGCTTGCTGAAGAAGTTGAACACCTTGCCGACCACGCCGTAGCGCTTGCCGATCGCGTCGTAGACCGCTGCGGTCTGCGACTTGTCGAGGATGGCGGCGGTGCCCTCGACGGCCTCACTGGTGGGCCGGCCGTTCATGGTGCAGGTGGCCAGCGTGACTCGCGGGGTGTGGCGAATCCGCTTGACCTTCCACGATTTTTCCTGGGTGATGACCAGCAGTCGGTCTTTGTCCGCGGCCGCCCAGATCGGGGTCGGCTTGGGCTTGCCGTCCTTGGTGAACGTGGTCAACAGGATGTATTGCGCCTTGGCGAGGTCGGCGAAGGTGGGGGTCACTCGATCAACGTACCGCTGGAGCCGATCACCGGCGCGCGCCGAGTGTGAGACCAGCCGCATGCTCGGCGAGCAGCCGCTCAGCCCTCCAGGTCGCCCTCCGTTTCCAGCAGCGCCTGGCGCAGGCCGTCCAGGGTTTCCGGTTGCGGCTGCGCCCACATACCCCGGCCGGCCGCCTCCAGCAGCCGTTCGGCCATGCCGTGCAGCGCCCAGGGATTCGACTCGGCCATGAATTTCCGGTTCTCCGGATCCAGCACGTAGCGCTCGGTAAGCTGCTCGTACATCCAGTCGGCCATCACGCCCGCGGTGGCGTCGTACCCGAACAGGTAGTCGACGGTCGCCGCCATCTCGAACGCGCCCTTGTAGCCGTGCCGGCGCATCGCCGCCATCCAGCGCGGGTTGACCACCCGGGCCCGGAACACCCGCGTGGTCTCCTCCGACAGGGTGCGGGTGCGGATCGCGTCGGGTCCGGTGTTGTCGCCGATGTAGGCGGCCGGCGCCTGGCCGGTCAGCGCCCGCACCGTGGCGACCATGCCGCCGTGGTACTGGAAGTAGTCGTCCGAGTCGGCGATGTCGTGTTCGCGGGTGTCGGTGTTCTTGGCCGCGACCGCGATGCGCCGGTACTGGCGGTTCATGTCGTCGACCGCCTCGCGGCCGTCCAGGTCGCGGCCGTAAGCGAAACCGCCCCAGGCGGTGTACACCGCGGCCAGGTCGGCGTCGTCGCGCCAGTTGCGGCTGTCGATCAGCTGCAGCAACCCGGCACCGTAGGTGCCCGGCTTGGAGCCGAAAATCCTTGTGGTGGAGCGTCGTTGGTCGCCGTGCTGGGCCAGGTCGGCTTGGGCGTGGGCGCGGACGTAGTTGTCGGCGGCGGGCTCGTCCAGGCCGGCGACCAGTCGCACCGCGTCGTCGAGCATGGTGACCACATGCGGGAAGGCGTCCCGGAAGAAACCCGAGATCCGCACGGTCACATCGATGCGCGGGCGGCCCAGCTCGGTCAGCGGGATCGGGGCGAGGTCGACGACCCGGCGTGACGCGTCGTCCCACACCGGCCGAACACCAAGCAGCGCAAGGACTTCGGCGATGTCGTCGCCGGCGGTGCGCATCGCGGAGGTGCCCCACACCGACAGGCCGACGGATTGCGGCCACCGGCCGTGATCGTCGCGGTAGCGGGTGAGCAGCGAATCCGCCAGCGCCACACCGGCTTCCCAGGCCAGCCGGGACGGGACCGCTTTGGGGTCGACGGAGTAGAAGTTGCGCCCGGTGGGCAAGACGTTCACCAGCCCGCGCAGCGGCGAGCCCGACGGGCCGGCCGGGATGAAACGGCCGTCCAGGGCGCGCAGCACCTGGTCGATTTCGGCGCTGCTGCCGGCCAGCCGGGGCACCACTTCGGCGGCCGCGAACCGCAGCACCGCCGCGGCCTCGGCGTTGTTGGTGAGCCGCCCGGCGGCGTCGGGATCCCAGCCGGTGGCCTGCAGCGCCGCCACCAGTTCCCGGGCCGCGGCCTCGGCCCCGTCGACCGCCGAGCGTTCGTCGGTGCCGTCCTCGGCCAGACCCAGCGCCTGGCGCAGGCCGGGGATGACCTGCTCGCCGCCGAACAGTTGACGGGCACGCAGGATCGCCAGCACCAGGTCCAGTTCGGCATCCCCCGTTGGCTTTTGGCCCAGGACGTGCAGGCCGTCGCGGATCTGGACGTCCTTGATCTCGCACAGCCAGCCGTCGACGTGCAGCAGCATGTCGTCGAAGGAGTCCTCCTCGGGGCGTTCGGTGAGCCCGAGGTCGTGGTCCATCTTGGCGGCCCGGATCAGCGTCCAGATCTGCTGGCGGATGGCGGGCAGCTTGCCGGGGTCCAGCGCGGCGACGTTGGCGTGCTCGTCGAGCAGCTGTTCCAAACGGGCGATGTCGCCGTAGGTTTCGGCGCGCGCCATCGGCGGGATGAGATGGTCGACGAGCACCGCGTGCGCGCGCCGTTTGGCCTGGGTGCCCTCGCCGGGGTCGTTGACCAGGAACGGGTAGATCAGCGGCAGGTCGCCCAGCGCGGCGTCGGGCGCGCAGCCCGCCGACAGGCCCAGCGTCTTGCCGGGCAGCCACTCCAGGTTGCCGTGCTTGCCCAGGTGCACCACCGCGTGCGCGCCGAATCCGGCGTCCAGCCAGTGGTAGGCGGCCAGGTAGTGGTGGCTGGGCGGCAGGTCGGGGTCGTGGTAGATCGCGACCGGGTTGTCCCCGAAGCCGCGGGGCGGCTGCACCATCAGCACCAGGTTGCCCGATTGTATTGCGGCAATGACGATTTCGCCGTCGGGATCGTTGCTACGGTCCACGAAAAGCTGCCCGGGTGGTGGGCCCCAGTGCTGCTCGACGGCGTCGGTGAACTCGGCGGGCAGGGTCGCGAACCAGGCGCGGTAGTCGGCGGCGGACACCCGGATCGGGTTGCCGGCCAGTTGCCCCTCGGTGAGCCAGTCGGGGTCTTGCCCGCCCCGCTCGATCAAGGCGTGGATCAGGGCGTCGCCGTCGTTCGCCTCGACGCCGGGCAGGTCGCCGATGCGGTAGCCGTGCGCGCGCATGGCCCGCAGCAGGGCGACCGCGCTGGCCGGGGTGTCCAGCCCCACCGCGTTGCCGATGCGGGCGTGCTTGGTGGGATAGGCCGAGAACACCAGGGCCACCCGTTTGTCGGCCGGGCCGACGTGGCGCAGCCGGGCATGCCGCACCGCCAGCCCCGCCACCCGGGCGCAGCGCTCGGGGTCGGCGACGTAGGAGATCAGGCCGTCGTCGTCAATCTCCTTGAAGGAGAACGGGACCGTGATGATGCGGCCGTCGAATTCGGGTACCGCGACCTGACTGGCCACGTCGAGCGGGCTCAGGCCGTCGTCGTTCTGCAACCACTGGGCCCGCGGTGTGGTCAGGCACAGCCCTTGCAGAATCGGGATGTCAAGGGCGGCAAGGTGTTCGACGTTCCAGCTGGCGTCGGAACCACCGGCCGCCGCCTCCGCCGGTTTCAGTCCCCCGGCGGCCAGCACGGTCACCACCATGGCGTCGGCCTCGCGCAGCCGTTGCAACAGTTCGGGTTCGGCGGTGCGCAGCGACGCGCAGTAGATCGGCATCGGCCGCGCGCCGGCGTCCTCGATGGCCGCACACAGCGCCTCGACGTAGCCGGTGTTGCCGGCCAGGTGTTGGGCGCGGTAGTACAGCACGGCGATGGTCGGGCCGTCGGTGTCGATCGCGTTGGGCCGCGCCGGTTCGCCCCAGGTCGGCGTCATGACCGGTGGGGCGAAACCGAATCCGGTCATCAGCACGGTGTCGGACAGAAAGGCGTGCAGCTGGCGCAGATTCTCGACGCCGCCGTGCGCCAAATAGATGTGCGCCTGCACCGCGATGCCGGCGGCCGGCGTGGACAGGCCGGTCAACTCGGCGTCGGCGGCCTGCTCACCGCTGACCAGCACGGTGGGCACGCCGCTGGCGAGCACCGTGTCGATGCCGTGTTGCCAGGCGCGGTAACCGCCGAGGATGCGCACCACCACGATGGCGGCATCGGCCAAGAGATCGGGCAGTTCGTCGTCGGACAGCCGCGACGGGTTGGCCCACCGATAGTTTTTCCCGCTGGAACGGGCGCTGATCAGGTCCGTGTCGGATGTCGACAGCAGCAGGATGGTCGGCTCAGCCACCCAAGTACCGTAGCGTCGCCGCGATCCGGGCGGCGACCTCCCCGGCGACCCGCAGCGTCTCATCCCGCGCGCCGGGTTGGTAGCGGTCGGCGACCGGGTCGTAGTCGGCGCCGGCGATCGACCCGTGATCGGCAGCCACCTCGACGAGCTGCACCGGCCAGCCGATCCGCTGCAGGTGTGCGGCGAAGTCCCGGCTGGCACTCACCGGCACCACATCGTCGGCGACGCCGTGCAGCAGCGTGAACGCGGTGCCGCTGCGGTCGGGCGGCACCGTGTCGGTGGCCGCCCGACCGGTGAGCGGGTCGGGAACCATGAACGCGCCGGCCAGGCAGAAGGTGTGCAGGGGCGCCACGCCGAATCGATCCGCCTGCAGGGTGACGCCCGCCGCGGCGGCCCCACCCAGCGACCACCCGACCAGCGCCACCGCCCCGGAGTCACCGGCGAGCCCGCGGGTGAAGTCCAGCGATCGCAACAGGTCGGCGCGTCCGCCGTCGGCGGCGTGGGAGTTCCAGTCCGGCGCCACCACCATCAGACCGTGGGCGGCGAGCAGGCCGGCCAGCGGGCCGACGGCGGCGCGGGCGTCGGTTTGCGCGCCGTGCCACAGCAAGACCGTCGGTGATGCCGGTTCGCCGAAGACGTCGGCCCAGCGGCCCGGGGCGTAGCGCAGCGTCCTCACCGCAACAGGGTGCCCGCCGCGGGCTGCCCCCAATCCGTGCCGAGCATGGGGTTCAGCTGACCAGGCCCGGCCGCAATGCCGCGTTGAACCGGCGGTCCACCCAGTTGGCGAACCTCGGCGCGGATTGCAGTTGGCCGGCCGCGGCGAACAGGTCGGCCAGCTTCTGCTCCGAGGCCACCACGTCATCGCCGAGTTCGGTGGGCAACCGCAGGCTCCGGGCCTGCGACACCGCCGCCACTTGAGGGTCCAATCCGACTGCGGCAGCGTAGCTTTGGGCCCACTGCTGGGGATGCGCCCGCGCCCAGCGCACCGCCGTTTCGAACCGCACCAGCAGGTCACCCAGGGCGGTGTTGCGTTTCGGATCGGCCAGCGCCTGGTCGGATGCGACGCCGATCCAGTCGCCGTTGGTGACGCCCTGCGCCTCGGCGATGCTGCGCACCGGGATCTGCTGTTCGGCCTGGGCCGTGTAGGGATCCCAGATGGCCCAGGCGTCGGCCTGGTGCTGGCTGAACGCGGACAGCGCGTCGGCGGGCTGCAGGTAGACGAACTTGACGTCGGCGGGTTTGATTGCCGCCCGGTCCAATTGGGCCAGCAGGTTGGCGTGCGACGAGCTGCCCTTGGCGACGGCGATCGCCTTCCCGCGCAGGTCGGAGACCGAGGTGATCGGCGAATCCGCGTGCACCAGAATGCGATTGCCCGCCCCGCCGCCGCCGTAGGCGGAGACCGCCTTGATCCGGGCGTTGCTGGCCGCGCCGAAGATCGGCGGGGTGTTGCCGGTGATCGCGAAGTCGATCTTGCCCGCGGTGGCCGCCTCGACCTGCGGTGGCCCCGAGGTGAACGTCGAGAAGGCGACCCGGTAGGGAAGGTTGTCCAGCTGCCCGGCGGCGCGCAGCAGCGCCTCGGTGCCGCCCTTCTGGTCGCCGACCTGCAGGGTGAGGCCGGACAGCTCGGACAACGGCACCGCGGCCGGTGGTGGTGTGGGTCCCGAAGTCGTTGTCCGGGAAACGCATCCGGTCAGCAACAGCCCGACGGTCGCGGTCAGCGCGACGACGCCGCGGATCACTGCCGCACGCCGAGACGATCCAGCAGCTCGGCGCGATACCGCTCGGTGTGGGCCCCGGGCTCCCCGGGTGTGCGCCGGGGCGGGTCGATGGCCAGCTCGTGGACCACTCGGCCGTCCTCGAGCACCAGCACCCGATCGGCCAGCGCGACCGCCTCGTCGACGTCGTGCGTGACCAGCAGCACCCCGAAGCCGTGCCGTCGCCACAGGTCCAGCAGCAAAGTGTGCATGCTCAGCCGGGTCAATGCGTCCAGGGCGCCGAAGGGTTCGTCGAGCAGCAGCAGCCGCGGCTCGGCGACCAGCGCCCGCGCCAGCGAAACCCGTTGCGCCTGACCGCCGGACAGGGTCAGCGGCCAGGCCCGGGCGTGGTCGGCCAGCCCGACGTCGGCCAGCGCCCGCTCAGCGCGCCGACGCACCTGCGCGCGCGGCAGCCGGGTGCGGGTGAGCCCGTAGCCGACATTGGTCCGCACATCCCGCCACGGGAACAGCCGCGGCTCCTGGAAGGCCAGCGCGGGGGCGCCGGCCACCAGCCGCCGGCCGGTGTGGTCGTGTGACAGACCGGCCAGCACCCGCAACACCGTCGATTTGCCCGAGCCGCTGCGCCCGATCAGCGCGACGATCTGACCGCTCGGTATCTGCAGCGAAACGTCTTGGAGCACATGGCGGTTGCCGTACCACTTGTCGACGTGGCGCAGTTCGCCGGCAACATCGGTGCGCGACCCGGCGAGCGGGCCGGATTCTGCGGTCAGTGTCAAGCCTGAGCCTTTCGGTGTCAGTGCCGGTAGCGCACGGCGCGGCGCTCGATGAGGCGGACGACCGCGTCGGTGATGATGCCCAGCAACGCGTAGATGGTCAGCCCGAAGATGATGATGTCGATGCGCAGGAAATCGCGCGCGTTGTTGATCAGGAAGCCGATGCCCTTGTCGGCGTTGATCTGTTCGGCGACGATCAACGTCAGCCAGGCGATCGCCAGCGACTGGCGCAAACCGACCAGCACCTGCGGCGCCGTTCCAGGCACCAGGATCCGCCGGAACCGCTGAAAGAACGAAAAACCCAGCACCTGAGCGGTTTCCAGCATCTTGGGGTCGACCTGGCGGATCGCGGAGAAGGTGTTGAGGTACAGCGGGAAGACCACACCCAGCGCCACCAGCAAGACCTTGGGCAGCTCGCCGATGCCGAACCACAGGATGAACAGCGGGATCAGCCCCAGGTGCGGCAGCGCCCTGATCATCTGCAGGGGTGGGTCCACGGTGGCCTCGACCCAGCGGGACAGGCCGACGGCGGCGCCCGCCACGATGCCGATCACCCCGCCCAGCGCCAACCCCTCGACGACGCGGACGGTGGAGATGTGCAGCGCGTCGGCGAGCTGGCCGTTGCGGGTCAACTCCACGCCGGCCTGCAGTATCAACGAGGGGGCGGGCAGCACATCCTGCGCGATCACGCCGATCGCGCTGCCCAGCTGCCACAGCGCCAGCAGCGCCAGCGGGGAACCCAGGCGCACCACTTCCCATTTGCGGCGCGCCCACAGCCCGCCCGGCGCGCCGGCTGCGGCGCCGCCAAGGCGTTTCGGCGCAGCGTCGAGCGCGGTGGCAATGCTCACCGTGCCGACGGTAGGGGCGGTCGATGCCTTGGGTAAGGGTTTAGGTCTGGCTGAAGGCAATCCCCCGGCGCCGGGCCGTACCGTGGACGGGTGGCCAGGACGCGCGACGCCGACGCATGCCCGGGTGCGCTGCAGGTGCACCAGGCCGCCGACGGTGCCCTGGCCCGGGTGCGGTTGCCCGGCGGCATGCTCACACCGGCCCAGCTGACGGTGTTGTGCGACATCGCCGATCGGTCGGGTTCGCCGACGCTGGAGCTCACCGCGCGGGGCAACGTGCAGCTGCGCGGCCTCACCGACGTGACGGCGGCGGCCGGGGCGCTGGCGGCCGCGGGTCTGTTGCCGTCGGCGACGCACGAGCGGGTGCGCAACATCGTGGCCTCACCGCTGTCGGGGCGGTCCGGCGGCAACCTCGACGTGAGGCGGTGGGTCGGCGAGTTGGACGCCGCGATCCGCGCGCAACCCCGACTGTCCGAGCTGGGCGGCCGGTTCTGGTTCAGCCTCGATGACGGGCGCGCCGACGTGTCGGGTCTGCGCGCCGACGTCGGCGTGCATGTACTGCCCGATGGCTGCGCGGTGTTGCTCGCCGGGCGTGACACCGGTGTCCGGCTGCCGCCCGACCAGGTGGTCGCGACGCTGGTCGGCGTCGCGACGCGGTTCGTGCAGGTCCGCGGAAGTGCTTGGCGCGTCCAGGAATTGGACGACCCAAACCAGCTGCTGCCCGGCGCCGAGTGCGGGCCGATCGCCTATCCCGCCGTCACCAAACCCCCGGTGGGCTGGATAACACAGGACGACGGCCGGGTGACGCTGGGCGCCGCGGTGCCGCTGGGGCTGCTGTCGGCCCGCGTCGCGGAGTATCTGGCCGCCCTGCAGGCGCCGCTGGTGATCACGCCGTGGCGCTCGGTGCTGGTGGGTGACCTTCGCGAAGAGGTGGCCGACGCCGCGCTGCGGGTGCTGGCGCCGTTGGGTCTGGTGTTCGACGAGAACTCGCCCTGGCTGAGCGTCAGCGCCTGCACCGGCAGCCCGGGGTGCGCGCGCTCGGCCGCCGACGTGCGGGCCGACGCCGCGCTGGCGGTGCGGGAGGGGACTGCGCCGGGGCACCGTCATTTCGTCGGGTGCGAACGCGCCTGCGGCAGCCCGCTCGCCGGCGAGGTGCTGCTGGCGACCGGCGAGGGATACCGGCAGCTACGGTAATCGGGTGCTCGACTACATCCGCGATGCGGCGGAGATCTATCGCCTGTCGTTCGCGACCATCCGCGCCGAAGCCGACTTGGCCCGCTTCCCCGCCGATGTGGCCCGCGTGGTGGTGCGGCTGATCCACACTTGCGGGCAGGTCGACGTGGCCGAGCACGTCGCGTTCACCGACGATGTCGTCGAGCGGGTGGGCACCGCCCTGCGCGCCGGCGCCCCGGTGCTGTGCGATTCGTCGATGGTGGCCGCCGGGATCACCGCGGCGCGGTTGCCGGCCGACAACGAGGTGGTGTCCCTGGTCGCCGATCCCCGGGCGGCCGAACTGGCCGCCCGCCGGCAGACCACCCGCTCGGCGGCCGGGGTCGAGCTGTGGGCCGACCGGCTGCCGGGCGCCGTGCTGGCCATCGGCAACGCGCCGACCGCGCTGTTCCGGCTGCTCGAGCTGGTCGACGACGGGGTGGGCCCGCCGGCCGGGGTGCTGGGCGGGCCGGTCGGATTCGTCGGGTCGGCGCAGTCCAAGCAGGAGCTCGTCGACAACCCGCGCGGCATGTCGTACCTGGTGGTGCGGGGCCGCCGCGGGGGTAGCGCGATGGCCGCCGCGGCCGTCAACGCGATCGCGAGCGACCGCGAATGACGGCACCGGCCAACCCGCGAGGGACGTTGTGGGGCGTCGGGCTGGGGCCCGGTGACCCGGAGTTGGTCACCGTCAAGGCCGCCCGGGTGATCGGCGAGGCCGACGTGGTCGCCTACCACAGCGCCCGGCACGGCCGCAGCATCGCCCGCGGCATCGCCGAACCGTACCTGCGGCCCGGCCAGATCGAGGAGCACCTGGTGTATCCGGTCACCACCGAGGTGACCGACCATCCCGGCGGCTATGCCGGCGCGATCGAGGACTTCTACGTCGAGGCCACCGCGCGCATCGCGGCGCACCTCGACGCGGGTCGCGACGTGGCGCTGCTGGCCGAGGGCGACCCGCTGTTCTACAGCTCCTACATGCACCTGCACACCCGGCTGACGCAGCGGTTCGACGCCGTCATCGTGCCGGGCGTGACCTCGGTGAGCGCCGCGTCGGCGGCCATCGCCACCCCGTTGGTGGCCGGCGACGAGGTGCTGTCGGTGCTGCCGGGCACGTTGCCGGTCGCCGAGCTGACCCGGCGCCTCGACGACGCCGACGCCGCCGTCGTCCTCAAGTTGGGACGCTCGTATCACGCTGTGCGGGAAGCTCTTTCACAGTCCGGTCAGCTCGACGACGCCGTCTATGTGGAGCGGGCCAGCACGTCGGCGCAACGCATCGTGCCCGCGGCGGACGTGGACGCGGCCGGTGTTCCGTACTTCTCGCTGGCCATCCTGCCGGGCGGGCAGCGCGCGCGGCGCGCGCCGGGCGCGGGCACCGTCGCGGTGGTGGGCCTGGGCCCGGGCGATGCGCAGTGGATGACGCCGCAGAGCCGCCGCGAGTTGGCCGCGGCGACCGATCTGGTCGGCTACGGCCGTTACCTGGACCGGGTGCCGGTTCGCGACGGTCAACGGCGCCACCCCAGCGACAACCGCGACGAACCCGAACGGGCGCGGCTGGCCTGCGCGCTGGCCGAGCAGGGCCGGGCGGTGGCGGTGGTGTCGTCGGGCGATCCCGGCGTGTTCGCGATGGCGACCGCGGTGCTGGAGGAGGCCAAGCAGTGGCCGGGCGTGCAGGTGCGGGTGATCCCGGCGATGACGGCCGCCCAGGCGGTCGCCAGCCGGGTCGGCGCGCCGTTGGGGCACGACTACGCGGTGATCTCGCTGTCCGACCGGCTCAAGCCGTGGGAGGTGATCGCGGCGCGGCTGGAGGCCGCGGCGGCCGCCGACCTGGTGCTGGCGATCTACAACCCGGCGTCCAAGGCGCGGACCTGGCAGGTCGGCGCGATGCGCGACATCCTGCTGGCCCGTCGCGAACCCGGCACGCCGGTGGTGATCGGCCGCGACGTGTCCGGCCCCGACGAGGACGTCCGGGTGGTGCGGCTGGCCGATCTGGATCCCGCCGAGATCGACATGCGCTGCCTGTTGATCGTCGGGTCCTCGCAAACCCAGTGGTACTCCGACGATTCCGGGGACCGGGTGTTCACGCCCCGGCGCTATGAGATGTAACGCTCAGTCGCGGTCCCAGGTGCTGGGCATCATCGGCACGCCGGGGCCCTCGCTCAACCCGTCCCGGGTCAGCGTCGCCAATCCGGCGGGCCTCGCCGCGTCGGATTTGGTTGCGGCACCGGCGAATCCGAGTTGGCCGGCGCTCGCCTCGGAGGCCACCGGGCCGTCGTCGGGGCCGCCGTCCTCGGGGCCGCTGTCGGTATCGAGGTCCATGTATTCGTAGCGGTAGGCGCGGTCGGTGGCGGTGCCGCGGCGGCGCCGACGGGCCCGCGCCTTCTTGCTGCCCGCGGCGGCGGCCGCGGCCGCCGCGGGGGCGTCGAGGTCGTCGGGCGCCGGTTCCTCCGACTTGCGGCGTGCCCGGCTGCTCGCGCTGCCGCGCGCCGACAGACCCGACAGTCCGACCGCGTACAGGGCGTCGGACATGCCGGCGCCGATTCCGTCGGTGGCGGTGGGGCCGAAGCCGACACCGGGTCCCCCGCCGACCGGTCCGCCGCCGGCGGATCCGGCCATCGTCGGGGCCGGGGCGGACGCCGTTGTCGGCACGTGGCTCACGCCGGCCGGCGCGCCGGCGATGGTGGGCGCGGGAACGGTGGCGACCGGCGCCGGCGCGGCGGCGACCGGGACCGGCGCGGCCATCGACAGCGGGGCCGCGACGCTGATCGCGGTCACCGCGGCCGCCGCCCCACCCGCCGCGGCCGCGCCGATCGCCGCCACCACCACCGGCGCGAGCACCACGGCCATCTGGATCGCCGCCTGCATGAACGGCCAGAAGATCATCAACGTGTGAAAGATGGCCCAGCCCAAGGCGGTCGACAGGGCCGGCGAGAACCCGAGCTGGCCGAAGAACGAGGCCAGGCCGTTGACGAACGGCACCGGCGGGAACGGCCAGCCGCCGGGATTGAGGTCCTTGGACACCGGCCAGGCGAAATTCTGCGTGTATTGCTTCAGCCACGCGGTGAGCTGATCCTGCCAGGACGGATAGGACTGCGCCGCCGTGCTGGCCTGCTGCTGGGTGCTCGACGTGTCGGCGTGGTTGAGATTGGAGCCGGAATCGGCGGCCGGGGCCGCTGCGGCGCTCTGGACCGCCGCGGCGGTGGCGGCGCCCGCCTCGGCGCCCGGGGCGACGATCGTCGGCGCGGGCGTGGTAGGCGGAACCGCGGCAAGCGCGGACTGACTGACGGCCTGGTAGGTCGACATCGTGGTGGCGGCCTGCACCCACATCCGCGCGTAGTCGGCCTCGTTGACCGCGATCGGGATGGTGTTGATGCCGAAGAAGTTGGTGGCGACCAGCGCCCCGTGCACCGCGTGATTGGTCGCGAGCTCACCCAGCGTCGGCATGGCCGCCAGCGCGGCGGTGTAGGCGCCGGCCGCCGTCTCGTGCAGGCTCGCCGCGGTCGAGCTCTTGGCCGCGCTCTCCAGCAACCAGGCCTGGTATGGGGCGTGGGCGGCCACGTACTGCTCGGCGCTGGGTCCTTCCCAGGCGCCGGCGTGCGCGGCGGCCAGCAATCCGTCGAGTTCGGCTGCCGCGGCGGCGTACTCGGTGCTCATCGACGACCAGGCGGTGGCCGCGGCCAGCAGCGGTGCCGGTCCGGGACCGCTGCTGAGCAGCGTCGAGTGCACTTCGGGGGGAAACGCGATCCAGATGGGGGCGGTCATCGTCGGGGGCCTTCGGGCAACAACACGAATACCTCTTCGGTGAATCTCGTGGATGGGCTGGCGAGCTTTCCCCCACAGGTCGGTCGCCGGGACCGTTTGGTTCCACGCGAATTCGCGCGGCGCCCCAACTCGCGGGAGTCTTTGCGCGCAGACCCGCCATGCGCAACGATGCAGGGATGCGGTGTGACGTTGCCCGGGAGGCGCTGTCGGCTCGGCTGGACGGTGAGCGTCCTCAGGTGCTCGCGCAGCAGGTCGATGCCCACCTCGAGGCGTGCCGGGGCTGCCGCTCCTGGCTGATCGGGGCGGCGGTGCAGACCCGTCGGCTGGCCTCGGTGACGCCGGGTGAGGGACCCGACCTGGTGGACAAGATCATGGCCAGCATCGGCGAGCAGCCGACCGGGCGCCCGGCCTGGATGCGCTGGTTGCGGTCGCACTATCGCCGCTGGGGGCTGATCGGAGTCGGCCTGTTCCAGGTGGCGATCGCCGCCGCCCAGATCAGCGGGATCGATTTCGGCATGGTCGCCGGCCACATGCACGGCGCGATGTCCGGCGAGCACCTGATGCACGAGTCCACGGCGTGGTTGCTGGCGCTCGGGCTGGCGATGATCGCCGCCGGCGTCTGGCCCGCCTCGGCGTCAGGGGTGGCGGCGATCACCGGCGTGTATTCGGTTGCGCTGCTAGGCTATGTCATCGTCGACGCCTTCGACGGGGAGGTGACCGCCACCCGCATCGCCAGCCACATGCCGCTGCTGCTCGGCCTGGCGTTCGCGTTGCTGGTGGCGCGGGAACGGGTGGGATCGCGCCGCCCCGGCTCCTCCGACGCGACCGCGGACGCCGGCTTTGCCGCCTGGGCCGCTGACGCTCCCGCGGGCCGGCGGCGCGGACACCTGCGGCCCATCAATCGCGCGGCCCCCGACCCCACCGCATCGTCTACGACGACCCGTCGTAGGATCGGAAAACCCGCGCAATTAAGGTGGTTGGGCATGATCGCGCCGAGCGACGACGAGGCGGTAACCGAGCTCGCGTTGTCCGCCGCGCGCGGGAACGCCCGGGCGCTCGAGGCGTTCATCAAGGCCACCCAGCAAGACGTGTGGCGGTTCGTCGCGTATCTGTGCGATGCGGGCAGCGCCGACGATCTGACCCAGGAGACGTTCCTGCGCGCGATCGGCGCCATCGAGCGGTTCTCCGGACGCTCGAGTGCCCGGACGTGGCTGCTGTCCATCGCGCGCCGCGTCGTGGCCGACCACATCCGTCACCTGCAGTCGCGGCCGCGCGCCGCGGTGGGCGCCGATCCCGAACACGTGCTGCGCACCGACCGCCACGCCCGCGGATTCGAGGATCTGGTCGAGGTGACGACGATGATCGCCGGCCTCAATCCCGAACAGCGCGAAGCGCTGTTGCTCACCCAGTTGCTCGGGCTGCCCTACGCCGACGCCGCCGCGGTGTGCGGCTGCCCGGTGGGCACCATCCGATCGCGGGTGGCTCGGGCCCGCGACGCGCTGCTGGCCGACGGCGAGCGCAGCGATCTGACCGGCTAGTCCTTGATCGCCAGCGCCGCAACCCATTCGGCGGCCTCGGCCACACTGCCGACCGCCGACACGCCGGCCGGCAGCGCCGGCCTTGCCACCATCACGACCGGAATGTCCAGCGCTGCAGCGGCATCCAGCTTCGCGCGGGTCATCTGACCGCCGCTGTTCTTGGTGACCAAGGCGTCGATCCGGTGCTCGCCCAGCATTGCGAGCTCGTCGTCGTAGCGATACGGGCCGCGGGAGAGCACCACCCGGTGACGACGCGGCAGTGTGGTCGCATCCGGTTCGGTGACCGCCCGGATCAGAAACCACGCGTCGCTGTCCTTGAACGCCCGCGCCCCCGAGCGGCCGGTGGTGAGAAACACTCGCGAATAGCCTTGCTCGGCAACGGCTTCCGCGGCGTGGGTATCCGAGTCGACGACGGTGGCCGCTCCCGGGTCCCAGGCCGGGCGGGCCAGCACCAGGTGTGGCAGCCCCAGCTCGGCGCAGGCTTGGGCGGCGTGTGCCGTCATGGTGGAGGCGAAGGGGTGGGTGGCGTCCACCACGGCGCCGATGTGTTCGTCGCGCAGCCACCGCCGCAGCCCGTCGACGCCGCCGAAGCCGCCGATCCGCACCGGCCCGACCGGCAGCGCCGGATCGGGCACCCGGCCGGCCAGCGAGCTGATGATGTCGATCCGCGGGTGCAGGGCCTTGGCCAGGGCGCGCGCCTCGCCGGTGCCGCCGAGCAGCAACAGTCGCATCAGTGCCTGCTTCCGCGGGCGCGGCCGGTCGAATACAGGTAGCTGTCGGTGAATCCGCCGGCGGTCAGCGCGTCGCCGACGATGATGACGGCGGTCTTGGTGATGCGGGCGTCGTGCATCTGCGCGGCGATGTCGTCGAGAGTGCCGCGCAGCACCGTTTGCTGCGGCCAGCTCGCGAAAGCGACTACCGCGCAGGGTGTCTGGGATTGACGGCCGTTGTCGAGAAGTTGCCCGACGATGCTGTCGATCTGCGCGGCGGCCAGATGGAGCACCAGGGTGCCGCCGGTTCGGGCCAGGGTGGCCAGGTCTTCGCCGGGCGGCATCGCCGTGGACAAGGTGGCCACCCGGCTCAGCGTCACCGTCTGCGCAACACCGGGAACGGTGAGCTCGCGCTTGAGCACGGCCGCGGCCGCGGCGAAAGCCGGTACGCCGGGCACGATTTCGTAGCCGATGCCCAGCGCGTCGAGCCGGCGGCACTGCTCGGCCAGCGCGCTGTACAGCGAGGGGTCGCCGGAATGCAGCCGCGCCACGTCGTGGCCGGCGGCGTGCGCCCGGCGGAGCTCGGTGATGATCTGATCCAGCGTCAGCGGGCCGGTGTCGACGATTCTCGCGTCCGGTGGGCACAGTGCCAGCAGGTCGTCGGGCATGATCGAACCCGCGTACAGACACACCGGGCAGCTTTGCAGCAGCCGTTGGCCGCGGACGGTGATCAGGTCCGCGGCGCCCGGGCCCGCACCGATGAAGTAGACGGTCACCGGGTCACCGCCCACTGGGTGACCGGGAACTGCGGGTGCCAGCCGGTGAAGGCGCCCAACGCCTTGCCGTGATAGTGCTGGAAGCGTCGCAGCTGCCCACCGAACCGCGTATAGGCTTGGATGACAACGGCTTCCGACTCGGTGGTGACCACGTTGGCGACGAGCCGTCCGCCGCTGGGCAGGTGGTCGAAGCAGGCGTCGAGCAGGCCGGGCCGGGTCAGTCCGCCGCCGATGAAGATGGCCGACGGCGGCTCGGCGTCGTCGAAAGCGTCCGGGGCGTCGCCGCGCACGTCGATGGCTGCGCCGAATGCCGCGGCATTGGCCGCCAGGTTGTGCCGGCGCTGTGCGTCGCGTTCGAATGCTGTTGCGCGGCAACCATTCCCGCCCAGGCACCACTCCACGCTGATGCTGCCCGAGCCGGCGCCGACGTCCCACAACCGCTCCCCCGGCCGCGGCGCCAGCGCGGCCAGCGTCACCGCGCGGATTCCCTGCTTGGTGATCTGCCCGTCGTGGGTGAAGGCGTCATCGGGCAGCGGCCAGACGCGCTCGTCGGGCAGGTAGCGCACGGCGATCACGTTGAGCGGGTCGATGTCTGCGGCACCGTCGGCCCAGTCGCGGGCGGTGCCGTCGCGGCGGTGTTCGTCTGGGGCGCCGAGTCTTTCGAGAACGGTGAACTGCGAAGCACCGCGGCCGTGCGCGGTCAGCAGCGCGGCCAGCTCGGTGGGGGTGGCTGCGCCCTGCGACAGGACGATCGCCTGGCCGCCGCGGCGCACCGCGGTGTGCGGCTGCCCGGTGACCAGGCTGATCACCTCGGTGTCGTGCACGTTCCAGCCCATGCGCGCGCAGGCCAGCGTCACCGAGGACACGTGCGGCAGCACCCGCACCCGACCGGCGCCGTACAGGCGGATCAGCGTCCCGCCGACGCCGTGCAGCAGCGGGTCGCCGCTGGCCACGATGTGGACGTCGCCGGTGTGGTCGTCCAGCAGGCTCTGCAACGCCGGAAGCATCGGTGACGGCCATTGGCGCCGGGGTGCGGGTACCGTGTCGTCGAGCAGATCCAGTTGCCGTTTGGAGCCGTAAATGACCGCGGCGCTTCGCAGTTCGGCGCGTGATACTTCGGCGAGTCCCGCCATGCCGTCGGCGCCGATGCCGACCACGACGATCATGGGTGCCGCTCCGCATCGGATCGGGCCGCGTGGTCGCCGGTGCGGATCATCGCGGCATCCTGCGCCAGATGGACTGGGGCAGCATGCGCAGCACGGCGGCCGCGGGCCCCAGCGCCCACGGAATCCACACGGTGCGACGGCCTTTCGCCAGTGCACGCGCGGTCGCGGCGGCCACCTGCGCGGGCGTGCTCGACAGTGGCGCCGGCGCCATGCCTTCGGTCATGCGGCCGATCACGAATCCCGGGCGCACAATCAGCAACCGCACGCCGGTGCCGTGCAGCGCGTCGGCCAGGCCGCTGGCGAAGCCGTCCAGGCCGGCCTTGGCCGACCCGTAGACGTAGTTGGCGCGCCGCACGCGCGCGCCCGCGATCGAGGAGAACACCACCAGTTGGCCCCGGCCGGCTGCGCGCATGGCGGTAGCCAGGTGCGTGAGCATGCTGACCTGGGCGACGTAGTCGGTGTGCACGATGGCGACCGCGTGCTCGGCGTCGGTTTCGGCGCGGGCCTGATCACCCAGGATTCCGTAGGCCAGCACCGCGGTGCCGATGGGCCCGTGGTCGGCGACGACCGAGGCGACCAGCGGGCCGTGCGAGGCCAGGTCGTCGGCGTCGAATTCCCGGGTGTGCACGGCCGAGGCGCCGGCGGCTTTGAGCACGTCGACCTGGTCGCCGAGCCGTTCGGCGTTGCGCGCCGCCAGCACGACCGTCGTTCCCGGCGCCAGCCGTCGGGCCAGCTCGACGCCGATTTCGCTGCGGCCGCCCAGGATTAGTACCGGAGCTGCGCCCGTGTCGTCCACGGCTGCGATTATTACCTGCGCTAGCGTGGGCGGTGATGGCGAATACCACTACCCGGCTCACCGACGACGCGTTGGCGTTTCTGTCGGAGCGCCATCTGGCCATGCTCACCACGCTGCGGGCCGACAATTCGCCGCACGTGGTGGCGGTGGGTTTCACCTTCGACCCCAAGACGCACATCGCCCGGGTGATCACCACCGGCGGGTCGCAGAAGGCGATCAACGCCGATCGCGGCGGGCTGGCCGTGCTCAGCCAGGTCGACGGGGCGCGGTGGTTGTCGCTGGAGGGCCGGTCCAAGGTGAACAGCGACGTCGACGCGGTGCGCGACGCCGAGTTGCGTTACGCCCAGCGCTACCGCACGCCGCGGCCCAACCCGCGACGGGTGGTCATCGAGGTTCAGATCGAGCGGGTGCTCGGGTCGTCGGATCTGTTGGACCGGGGCGCTTAAGCGTCGTCAGGTTCGGAAAATCGGACTAGCGGACCGCCACTCAATGCATCGGCTTCTAAACAGGAGTCCCACGGTTACTACCCGGTTGTTGCAGGAGTAAGTCATCGTGTTCATGCCTCCGACAGGCTTCGATGAAGTCAATGGCAGCCCCACGGTCGTTTAAGAATTGGTGATATTGATCCGGGGTAAGCTCATAATATTCTTCGTAATCTACGATCCCATTACTAACGGGGATCGACGCATAGTACCGGCCTGAGGTTGACTCTACGCCGATCGAGTATCTATCCTCTCGCGAAAAATATGTGTCCTGAAACTTCATTACAGTTCTTTCTACTCGAAGACATCGGTTGCAGTTCCATTCAACCCGGCGCATTTTGGCTGTTGCAGGCTTCATCCACTATACGGGCAAGTGCTCAAATGCTGGATCAACCGTTTGCCACGCACGGGACAGGAGTTAGCGGAGGTTCCATCCCACGCATCGACCGATCTCCTGACTTTTATCACTGTCGGCGATCCGGCGGTTGTGTAGGGCTGTGACCTGTGTCTTCGGTTGTGGCCTGGTGCGGATTTGTGCACTAGCCGGTGGGCCGTAGGGTGCCTGCGTGGCCTATGT
>NZ_JACKSY010000057.1:0-8055 GCF_025821985.1 Mycobacterium timonense
ACGTCAGTGACCAAAGTGCCGAAACCATTGCCCCCACAGCCGCTCTCACGGCATAGTGGCTACCACAGAGCCACACGCGGACACGCGACCGCTCTTACACCACTCCACGGGACGTGACCCCGCCCGTTATGCCGAGCGTGAGCAAGGCAATTGCGGATACTGCTTCCCGTGCCTCATCCGCCGCTCATCCATGGCTCGCGTCGGCTGGGACACCGCCGAAGGCTACGCGTGGGACGCTCTAAGCGGCGAGGGTCTCCTCGACCGCGATACACGCCGGGCCGCTGACCTCCGAGCGGTCATCAACTCGGTGTATGCAGACCGACCGGATCGCGACATCTTCCGCAACGGACCGATCCCGAACGGCGAACACCGCGAATTCCTGCGAGTGTGGCGTGCAGGCATCGAAGAACTCCGAGCGTGGTTCGAAGGAGCCTCCGGCGCCACGGCTGAGATCGTCGAGAGGTTGAAGTGAGCGCGGAACGTCTCCTCGACACGCATTGCCACGTGTCGGCCTATGCGGACCCAGTCGCGACGCTACGCGACGCCGACCAAGCCGGAGTCGCGGTCGTCGCGGTTACAGAGGATCCGGACGAGTATCGACGGCTCCGCACCCGGCTCGGCAGACGTGAGCACGTTGAGGTGGCACTCGGACTCCATCCGCTGCGCGCCGCGTCCTTCGGCCCGAACGACCTCGCCCGGTTCTTTCGACTTGTGCCGCAAACGAATTGGATCGGTGAAGTCGGGCTCGACTACTCCCGTGCGGGTGCCGCTACCGCCAAGGCCCAGCAACGCGTCTTCGACGTGGTACTCACCGAGGCTCAGCCCGGACGGCATCCGCTGACCGTCCACAGTCGCGGGGCTGAAGAGGACGTCGTTGAGCGTCTCGCTGCCGCCGGACTGCCCGCCGTCCTGCACTGGTACAGCGGCCCGCTGAACCTTATCGGTGAGGCCCTTCAAGCTGGCCTGTACTTCTCGATCAACGTCGCCATGACGCGCTCGCGAAAGTTCCCGTCGCTCATGCGGGAGATTCCCCAAGATCGGATCCTCCTGGAGACAGACGGGCCGTATGCGAAGGATCGCGGACGCCCCGCACGGCCGAACGGGTTGGAAGACGTGGCCACGGCACTCGGCTACTTCTGGGGGACAGACCTCGCCGCGACGACGAAGATCGTGCGCGCTAATCAGAAGCGGTTTCTGAATCGCTCGTAGCGGACCGCGCACCGATCACGTCTACCCGGGCATCAGCGCCGCCCGCCGTAGGCCCGCTCAGTCGACGGCGCTTAGCGGCTACCTCGACCGTGGCATTTATGTTACGATTTCTGCATCTACACCGCGCAGCCGAGAGAGGTGATCGCCATGAACGACGTGTTCAACACGTTGCTGGAACTCGAGGGTCGCGACCCCGAGTTCGCCCGCGCGTACGCCGCAGAGTCGGCACGGATCGAGGCGGTTGACTCCATCATCAACGCGCTCGACGCAGCACGGGGTGCGGAGAAGCTGAGCAAGGCGGCTCTGGCCCGCGCGATCGGCTCCGACCCGAGCACCGTGCGGCGTCTCCTGTCGTCTGAGTCGGTGAACCCGACGCTCAGCACCATCGCGGAGGTCGCTGCGGCGCTGGGCATGAAGGTGACTCTCACGCCAATGTCGGAGGACGAGCGCACCCGCATCACCGAACCCATGCGAGCCTGCGCCTAGCTCGCCCCCATCGCGGAGCGGATGTCGTCCTCGGTGACGAGCGACCTCGGGTTGCGCCCGAGATACTCATCTCCCAGTTCACGCACCTCGGCGTAGCGCGCGTCGGACAATATTGTTCGGTACGGCTTCGCGGCACCGTCGATCACCGTGAGGAGTGGCGAAGTCTTTCCCGCCGCGTCGTAGTCCAGAAGGCAGAACAGTCGGTAGTGCCACTTCCCGTTCGAGGTCTTCGAGGTGACGCGCGCCTCGAAGTAACCGGTCATGCCTCCGTGCATCGCCTCCCACTGCCCACCGCCAGCGAACCGCTTCGGCGGTGCTTTGGCTACAGCGGCGAGGGTCGCGAGGATTCGCGCCCGCACGTTCGTGGGAAATCCCAGTAGCGCGTCCAATCCGGGTGAATTCTGCGCCGTGTCGTCGTCGCGGTGCCGCTTGAAGAACACCACCTCGTGGGTGGCGTCTGATGACAGGGGCTCCACCTTCAGGCCATGGTCCCGCGGTGGTTTGCGGCGATTCACGTGTTCATCTCACCACGCTGTCGTTGATCGCCAAGTGACTCACCGAATCTCGTCCGAAGTGCGACGACGGACTGCAGCGGAGCTCCGCTCGACCAACGAATGCGGTCGGGCCGCTCGCAGATCGTCCACCGCTGCACTCGGGATATACGCACGCCTGGCGCCTAGTCAGCGCACCACGACCTCGTCAATCCGGTAAACGGCCCTCTCCTGTCGGACCCTTCGATTACCGTTATCTGGCTGTCGAATAGGAGGCCAACGTGCTGCTTGAAGAGCTCAAGGCGGGCCTTCGCATTGACGGGTTGATCCCCGCCGCGGTGGTTACCGTCATCGCTGCGCAGTGGCACGGCACTGATGCCCTTGAGCTGACCTACAAGGCCGCCAACGGCGCGCTCGGCCAGCAAGTCATCTTCCGCGCGGACCAACACAAGCTATCCGTCGCTCAGTCGGGTAGCCGAGCTTTCGACGCTCCCGCAGCCGACTTCAAGCTCGTCGCCGAGGCCCAACGCATCCAGCTGGCGGGCCTGTTCGATCCGATGCTGGCGGTCGCTACCAGCGATGTGCGCCCGCTGCCCCACCAAATCCGCGCGGTCTACGGTGAGCTGCTCCCCCGTACGCCGTTGCGGTTCCTGCTGGCCGACGACCCAGGTGCCGGCAAGACGATCATGGCCGGCCTTTACATCAAGGAGCTGATCCTCCGCGACGATGTGAAACAGTGCCTGATCGTCGCGCCCGGCGGGCTGGTCGAGCAGTGGCAGGACGAGCTGTTCTTCAAGTTCGGGCTGCGTTTCGACCTGCTGACCAACCAGCTCATCGACGCCAACGTCAACCTCAACGTCTTCGAGGCCAACCCGCTGCTGATCGCCCGCATGGACCAGCTGTCTCGCAACGAGGAGCTGCAAAAACAGCTCAAAGACACCGAGTGGGACCTGGTGATCGTCGATGAGGCCCACCGGATGGGTGCCCACTATTTCGGTGCAAAGCTGGAGAAGACCAAGCGCTTCCTGCTCGGCGAGCTGCTCGGTTCGATCACCCGCCACCTGCTGCTGATGACGGCCACACCGCACTCGGGAAAAGAAGAGGACTTCCAGCTGTTCCTGACGCTGCTGGACCGTGACCGTTTCGAGGGCAAGCACAAGAAAACCGCCGACACCAGCGGCATCATGCGGCGCATGGTCAAAGAAGAGCTGCTGACGTTCGAGGGCAAAAAGCTCTTCCCGGAGCGCATCGCCGAGACCGTGCCCTACGAGCTGACCGCGCTGGAATACGACCTTTACGAGCAGGTCACCTCCTATGTGCGGGAGGGCATGAACCGCGCAGACAGGGTCGGCGGCAAGCGGAAGAACACCGTCGGGTTCGCGCTCACCGTGCTGCAACGCCGGCTGGCGTCCAGCCCGGAGGCTATCTACCGCAGCCTGGTCCGCCGCACCGAACGGTTGGAACGCAAGAAGCAGGAGATCCTGAACGGGACCTACGTCGAGAAGGAGCCCAGCATCGATGTCGGCGCGCTGGATGCCGACGAGTACAACGCCGAGGAAATCGAGGACATCGAGGAAGAGTTGCTCGACGCCGCCACCGCGGCCCAGACCGTTGAGGAGCTCGACGCCGAGCTGCTCGAACTCGCCGAGCTGACGAAGGTCGCCAAGCAGGTTCGCGATGCGGGCACCGACCGCAAATGGACCGAGCTGAGCACGATCCTGCAGGACAACGCGCTCACCACCGACAAGGACGGAGTGCCGCGTAAGTTCATCATTTTCACCGAGCACCGCGACACCCTCGACTACCTGACCGCGCGTATCCGGTCGCTGTTGGGTAAACCCGATGCGGTGCAAGCGATTCACGGCGGCGTGCGGCGGCTGGAACGGCGCATCATCACCGAGGAATTCACCAAGAACCGCGGCTGCCAGATCCTGCTGGCCACCGACGCGGCCGGCGAGGGCCTGAACCTGCAGGCGGCGCACCTGATGGTCAACTACGACCTCCCCTGGAACCCCAACCGCATCGAGCAGCGCTTCGGCCGCATCCACCGCATCGGCCAGGAACACGTGTGCCGGTTGTGGAACCTGGTGGCTAGCAACACCCGCGAGGGTGAGGTGTTCGTCCGGCTGCTACTCAAGGTCGAAGAGCAACGAAAAGCCTATGGCGGCAAGGTGTTCGACGTGCTCGGTGAGGCGTTCAACGAAACCTCGCTGCGAGACCTGCTGCTGGAAGCGATCCGCTACGGCGATCGCGACGATGTGAAGGCCAAGATGCACGAGGTCATCGACGGCACGGTGTCCGAGGGTTTGAAGGAGCTGCTCGAAGAACGCTCCCTGGCTTCGGAGCATCTCGCCGAGGCCGACCTGGCCAAGTTGCGTGCGGCCATGGACGAGGCCCGGGCCCGTCGGTTGCAGCCGCACTACATCGAGCTGGCGTTCAAGGCGGCGTTCACCCGGCTGGGTGGGCGCATCGGCAAGCGCGAGCAGGCCCGCTATGAAATCGCCAACGTTCCGGCGCCGATCCGGGCCGGTAAGTTCGGGCCCATCGCCACCAAATACGACCGTGTGACCTTCGACCTCGATTACGTTCAACCCGACGGACTCGGCCGGGCCGACCTGCTGGCACCGGGCCACCCGCTGCACGACGCGGTGATGGACGAGGCGATCCGCCGCCACGGCGGTGTGCTCAACAGCGGCACCGTGTTGGTTTCATCGACGCTGGAGGAACCGCACCTGCTGGTCGGTGTGGTCGAGGAGGTCGCCGATGCGACCGGTACCACGGTGTCGCGTCGGTTCGGGTACGCCTACGTCGACAGCGTCGGCACCGTGACCGAAGCCGGCCCGGCGCCCTACCTCGACTGCGTGGCCGCACCGGACGTGCCGACCGTGACCGCAGCGCGGCAGCTGCCGTGGCTGGCCGAGGCCGAGGACCGGGCCATCAGCTGGATCATCACCAACGAACTGCCCGAGTATCTTTCCGAGGTCCAGCCCCGACGTGCAGCCGAACTGGCCAAGACTCGCGAGCTGGTCACCAAACGCCTTGAGTACGAAAGGGACCGGCTGCTTCTTGACGCGGCGGTCGCCGCCGAGAAGGAGCAGGCCGGTGAAAAGCCCAAAGAATCCGCCGAAAGCCTCAACCGTAAGGCCGTGGACCTCGACGCGCGACTGCGCGGGCGATTAGAGACGATCGAGCAGCAAGCTTTGATGTCGACTAAGCCGCCGCGGATCCTCACCGCGGCACTCGTGCTGCCGGTCGGAATGCTCGAAGGCGAGCTGTCGGCGTCGGCTCCGATCCACGCGAAAGAGACCAAGGACGTCGAACGCCGCGGAGTGGACCTGGTGCTTGCCCGCGAGCGGGCGCTTGGCCGCACACCGGTGGAACAGGCTTTCAACAACAAGGGGTTTGACATCCTGTCCTACGCGCCGAACGGCGATACATACCGCATCGAGGTCAAGGCCCGCATCGAGGGCGCAACCGACTTCTTCGTCACGCATAACGAGGTAATGGTCGGCAAGAACGCGGTGCCCCGTTACCGACTCGCACTGGTCAAGGTCGACTCACTCGGTCCGCAGCACGACGAGGTGCGGTATCTCGACAACCCGTTCGCGACAACCGATCTCGGTGATTTCGACTCGACCGGTATCCGAGGCGACTGGACAAAAATGTGGGCGAAGGGAGTGAATCCATTCTGATGACGGTCAGCGATGTGGCGACCACACCGGTTCGCAAACGCAAATTGATCGAGGTTGCGCTTCCGCTGGAGGCGATCAACCGAGAATCCGCGCGGGAGAAGTCGATTCGGCACGGCCACCCATCGACGCTCCACCTGTGGTGGGCGCGACGGCCGCTCGCCGCCGCCCGGGCCGTGCTCTTCGCCCAGCTGGTCGACGATCCATCGTCCCGGCCCGACGAATTTCCCACCGAAGAGTTGCAACGCAAGGAACGCGAAAGGTTGCACGCGCTGATCGAGCGGCTCGTGGTGTGGGAGAACACCCGCGACGAGAAGCTCCTTGCCGAAGCACACGCCGAGATTCTCAAATCAACCAATGGCAATCCGCCGCCGATCCTCGACCCGTTCGCGGGCGGCGGCACCATACCGCTTGAGGCTCAACGGCTCGGGCTCGAGGCACACGCCTCGGACCTGAATCCAGTTGCAGTGCTGATCAATAAGGCGCTCATCGAGATTCCGCCAAAGTTCCGGGACCAGCCGCCAGTCTTCCCGGGGCTCGCGGAATCGGAAATCCGGTCTTGGAAGGGAGCCGAAGGGCTCGCAGCGGACGTTCGCGCCTACGGGGCCTGGATGCGAGACGAAGCTGAGAAACGCATCGGTCACCTGTATCCGAAAACCACACTGCCGGATGGCTCTAAAGCAACTGTGATCGCCTGGATTTGGGCTCGCACCGTCACTTGCCAGAACCCAGCATGCGCTGCTCAAATTCCACTGGTCTCGTCGCTCGATCTGGGCAGGAAAAAAGGGCAGGAAACCTGGATCCATCCCCTCGCGAGTGATGGACACGTGACCTTTGAGATTGCTTCGGGCCCAAGGAAAGCTGAGCCCAACAAGCGGGGTCAAGGTGCGAGGTTCGACTGCTGGGTGTGCGGTGCTCCAGTAACACCGGAAGAGGTCCACGGTCAGCTTGACGTGAAAATTAAGCCACCATGCAAGTTGCTCGCGGTGGTTGCCGTTGGAAACAGGAGGCGAATCTACTTGCCTGCGACGTCCGCTGACGAGGCCCTCGCAGGCTCAGCGTCGACGGAAGCCGCCAAGTTGCGGGCCGATGAAGCCACTCTGAACGCGGAGGCGCGCGGTACATTCGGGGGGAATGCGCAGGGAAAGCGTTATGGCTTCTTCACTTTCGCTGATTACTTTACAGATCGACAACTTGTCGCGATGATGGCTTTCAGCAATCTAGTTGAGCAGGCACGCGAGAAAGTCCGCAACGAGGCGCTCGCGGCCGGCATGCCACCAGGCATTCCACTTGCGGATGAAGGTGGTGGGGCCGTTGCGTACGCCGACGCTGTCGCCACGTACCTCGGATTCGCAGTCAGCCGACTGTCAAATAAGTCGTCGTCAGTCTGTTCCTGGGATTCGAGTACCAAGATGGAGGCCGTGCGGAGCGTATTTGCGCGCCAGGCACTTCCGATGACGTGGGATTTTGCCGAGGCCAATCCTTTTGGCGGCTCTGGCGGAGATTTTCTCGAAGACACTGCGTGGGTGGCTCGCGTGATCGAGCGTGTTCCGTGCGCCGTCGCCGGGACTGCTAATCAAGCGGACGCGCGAATGGCGGTAACGGGATCCCACCGTCTAATCTCGACAGACCCGCCCTACTACGACAACATTGTGTACTCCGACCTCGCCGATTACTTCTACGTCTGGCTACGTCGGTCACTTCGCCCCGTCTACCCCAAGCTACTCTCCACGGTGTTGGTGCCGAAGGCGGAGGAACTCGTCGCCAATTCATACAGACATGGTGGAGACGAAGGTGCGCGGCGGTTCTTCGAGAATGGTTTTCGCTCCGTCTTTGCCGGGGCGCGGGGAGCGGCAATGTCTGATTACCCGATCACCGTTTGGTACGCCTTCAAACAGAGCGAATCGGACGACGACGGCAAAGCCTCGACTGGTTGGGAAACCTTGCTAGAGGGAATGATCCGCGCCGGCTGGGAGATAACGTCTACCTGGCCAAACCGGTCAGAATTAGGAAACCGGATGATCGCAAGCGGCACCAACGCTCTGGCGTCATCGATAGTCCTTAAGTTCGTAGGTGCAGTTACTTCGTGTTGTTACGTTGTGCTGTGACCCCGGGTGGGGCGGGTGAGGCTGCATCGCTCTTGCCGGCCTGATGGTGCGGCTTGAAAGGACTGGCCGCCC
>NZ_JACKSY010000058.1:0-5654 GCF_025821985.1 Mycobacterium timonense
TTCTCCGACCGATGCAGCCGGCGAATCTCGGCCCAATCCTCCACAGTGATCACTCTCCAATCGAAGGGTGCTCACTTTTCGACCGGAATCACCTGCTCACTTTTCGACCGGAACCGACAGCGCCTAGCGGGTAGACGTTTGCCAAGGCCGCGAGGGGCGAAAACCCACAGCCCCGAGCCCCTCCCCAGTTCGAAGGCGGCCGGTCGGCGCCGTCGCTGGCGTTGCTGTGGCGTGGCGAGTTGTCAACCGCGGTGATGTCGGCAGCAGCCCGCGCTGCGCTGGCTGAGAACACAGCGGGGCCGCCGTGTGCGACGGTGCTCGACGCAGGTACCGCAAAACCACGGCGGCCGTTTGCCTTTTCGCGCGAAAGGAGGGGACGCAGGCCGACGCCTGGATCCTGGCCCGCGACAAGCACCGCTGCCAACTGCGCTATACGGTATGCACTCTCATCGCCACGCATGTCGATCACATCATCGAGGCAGCCGATGGCGGCGACAACTCCGACAGCAGTGTACAGGCCGCGTGCGCGGACTGTCACCGCGTGAAGACTGGCCGCGATGCCAGGGCCAGACAGCTAGCCGCCAAACCGCCACCGGCACCACGTGTCTCGTACTTCGACCCGGACGGGTACCACCAGTCATGAGACCTCGGTGGCTGCTGACCATCGGCGTGGGCGCGGCAATCGGTGAACCGGCAGGCGATTGATGGGGCCCTGGCGCGGGCGGACAGGATTGCCGCCGAGCGGATCTCGCAGGGCGCGCCGATCGTGGGGACGCTGCTGTCGTGTGGTCTGCGCCCGCGTAATGTGCCGCTGCTGCGTGATCCTGATGTGATGGTGGATATCGACTGCGACGACTGGGTAACGGTGAACGAGTCCGCGACGGAGCGGCACAAGGCCAAAGCGCGCAGCCGAGGAAGCACGCCGCGCTACGGTAGCGGATCGCGACGGGCACAACGGGGCTGAGCGCAGCGGGTACGCCGCGACAACACTGACCGAGGGAATCTCATGAGCAGCAAGCCAGCGGATCCGGTCAGCCATCCTGCGCACGCGCCGATGTAAGGGATGCGGACTTCACATAAGGCCGCGAATGTACGCCACGCGGCCAGCGATGGCGGCGGTGAGGTTCTGCGTCGAGACCTCGGGCACGGGCTCGTCGTGAATGCCCTCCCCCTTAACGGTGGACACCAAACAGGTTGCGTCGTAGAGCCGTTCGCGCACGAGCCGGTCGAACAGAATCCCGTATCGGTCGATGTATGAGGAATTGTCGAAAACAGGGTCGGTTCGGTAGACCGGAGTCCCCTGATCCCTCACAATGCTTGTCGAGTTGGGAGCGTGCTCGATTACAAAGACAAAACCGAGCCAGGGCCGGACATTCCCGACATAACCCGCTTCATAGCCACGCCAAAGGTCTACCGCGTTGCCGATGGCTTCTTCGGTCCGGTTATTGAAGTTGTTGCCGAACGACCCGACCTGCGACTTGCACTCAATCGCAGCCACCAGGATTCTCTCGAAGGTGACCACTATGTCCCAGTTCTTCGCCCGACGATAGAAGCCCGGTAGCGGAATGATCCCGGTCCGCCGGACCTGGGCTCCGAGTTCAACTAGGGATGTGAACTGCTCTGCAATCACGTCTTGGAGTGGACCGAGATGCTGCCCCCCGGTCACCGATCCGCGAGTGCCTGCATCAATCTTGCCCGAGTCGATCTGCTTCTGCGTTTGAAGGTCCCGCCCGGCCCAAAAAGCGCGCACGGCAGCGTCATAGTCCTCGAATGTTGCCGTCATAGTGCCGTTAGCTCATACTCCGCTAGGTCGATGCCGTAGGCCTCACCGGCAGCCTTGGTCGCCCCATCGACATCACGGTCGCGGAACGCCGCACGAAGGGCCTCGGCAACCATTGGGTCGATCTGTTCGGGGCGAGGTACCCGAATCTGCCTGAGGTACTGCGCCTGGAATCGGAGGGTTCCGCCTCGCATACGAACGCAGTAAGCCTCGATGTACGCCTGCGCAACCCGTCCGAGTAAAAGCCCACCGAGTACCTCCATGTCCCACGCGTCGGACACCACGTAATAGAGGTTGTGATGCGGGTAGTACCCTCCGGGCTCCAAGACGGGATGAATGTAGGCCTTCATGTCTTGGAGCAGCAGCTTCGGCTTGGCCGTGAGACCAGCGTTGAGCTTGTCGATCGTCCGGTACCAAGACTTAGGAGCCTTGCGAGCAACGAATCGTTCGCGCAGGGCCGGATGCGCCGACAGGTATGCCGCCATGCGCGGGTAATCGTCCAGCGCAACGAGTGAGCCATCCTCCGCCCACGGGTTCACCAAATAGTTGCCGTGCCATACAAACTCGCCCGTCGCCAAGTCTTGGGCCATCGACAATGGCACCAATCGGTCAGCCTCGGCGGCATTCGCGTCCTTAGTCACGTACACCTTGTCAGCGCCGGTGGCGATGCCGATGCCTACCCGCGTCCCCGTGCGAATGTCGTGCACGGGTCCGAACTTGTCGTTGAGGTGCGCGATCAACGCGAGTCTCGCCGGTGATCCGGTAGGCCAAAGTCCATCCCCAGGGAACCACTGCGCGAGCCGGTGGGCCTTGACTCCTACGTCGATGTATTCATCGAACCTCTCGTGAGCCGCGGCCTTGGCGAGAGCAGACGCGCTTGCCGGCCCGAACTCCGCAGTGGTCTCGGCGACGGTGACCCCGGCCTGCGACGTGTTGGACAGAACGATGATCGCTGGATAGGCCGATACGCGTGTCTCGAAGGCATCCACGTCGTGCATGGTCCAGACGTGCTCGACAGCGAATCTGCTGGCGACCAGCTTTCGCAGATCGGCACCGTATTGGTTACGCATCCAACGGTCGGCGCAGATGAATCCGACTCGCCCTCCTGGTTTGAGGGTTCGAAGTGCGCGCTCGATGAATCCGACATAGACATCGCCTCGGCCACGCATGGTTGCCCACGTCCGTCGGTATTCCGCAGCGGCGGTCTCCGGCAGGTCGTCGTAGCGGATGTATGGCGGGTTGCCCACGATCACGTCGGCGGGCGGCACGTCGGAGTGCGCAAGCAGGCCGACGCCCGACAGCAGGAAGTCATCATGACGGACCCACTGTTCGGCTAATCGGGCCGCAACCTCCTTCGACGCCCCGGCGCTTTCTAGCAGCTCGCGGCAGACCTTCCGGGAGGTCTCCACATGCTCGGGCTGCAAGTCGAACACGCACATGGATTCGCCGAGTGCCGTGAAGTCCCGCCCATGCGCAACCGCACTTGCGATGAGTCGTTCGACCGCAGGGCCGAGGAACGCGCCCGATCCGCAAGACGGCTCGACAAGACGGAGGTCCGCTAGGTCGCGGTCCGCGGTGTAGCCGGTGAGATCCAGGAGTACGTCCACTACCCAGCGGCGGGTGAATACCTCACCGTAGTTCTGCACCTCGTCGGTGGCTGTCAGGGTCACACCTCGCACTCTATGAGCGTCCGCCGACATGCTCGGGGCGACACGACCGGGAACGCGACATTACGTGGCGGTCAGGCTGTCGGCGGCTTCCGGCGTATCGCCTGGCCCACCGCCCAGAGACGACGCCCGCCGTGGCTCGCTGCTCCGGGTCAGCGGAGCCAGGTGGCGGTGGCTCTGTTGCTGGCCGACACGGGGGCATTGTCCGCCGATTTCGCTGACGTCCTCGGTAAGGTCCGCACAGCAGCACGTAAAGGAACAGGGTGGCGATGGCGGGGAAAACGCGACGGGTTGTTTTTGGCCGGATAAATCGGCGGAACCCAGGCCAGCAGCCTCTGCAAATGCGTCCGTTTGCCGAAGACATGAGCGCACTCGCTGAAAGTCACCAGACTGTACACACCATGCGCAGTACAGCCGGTCGGCCCGGACGGCGCTGGGTCGCTGCCGACATGACGATAACGCCATCAGGAGAATTCATGACGGGCGTTCTGGGCTTCTCTGAGCAGCAACAGCAAGTCACCTTTGACGACGAAGCATTTTCGTGGATGAAGGGAGAAGTAGCCGACTCCGAATCGGCAAATGAGCAAACGATTGTCCCGTTCGCAGTGGATCTGCGTGAGGAAAACCGCTGGCTAGCCTTCGCCACGACCGCTCGGCTACAGCCGCAAACCTTTCGCGCTGGCTTTCAAGCGGTGCTCAACGAAGCTGTCGCCAAGACCGGTCTGATTCCGGTCGATTGGGAAGTGGATCTGGTGACTTCGACCTCTCGTGTGTTCGAGTGGTTGCGCCAAAACCCCAAAGTCCATTTGCTAAGGCGCACACTCAAGTTTAGCAATCCGGGCATAGATATCGACGATGATCGCCAGCAAATGCGAGCGCTCGCGGCGAATCGTAAAACTGAGGAATTCAAGGCCGCTTACGGCAAGTCACTCGATATCGGTTCACCAGCGTTCGAAAACAAGCTTGAAGGAACTGAGACCGGAGACCTCCATGTCGTCATGGAATCAAGAGGTAGCCATGGCGTTCGTAACGTCAAGTTCAACAGCAACGACACGGTAGACGAGGACATGGTGGAAGACTTCGGCACGAACCTTCAACGCGGCATTGACATTGTGTTAGCAGCGTTGCGTGAGTACGTCGCCAGTAAGGCGGGTCCCGAGCAGCCCGAGCTGGCCTAGAGTCCTAGGTTGGCGGACGTGTCAGTGGGTCGCGCTACCCTCTCGCACGAGTGTTCGAGTATGGGGTGATCGAGTGTCCGGACATTCGGGAGTGACCCGGCATCTGTGGGATGCCATACGGAAAATGCGCTTTGGCGACGTGCTCCAGATCGATCTGTTCATCGGCGTCGCGGGCGGCGCTGGCGGGTTGGTGCTCGGATTGAACTATCCCGCCAAGCTCGTCGGTGCGGTGAGTGTGACAGCGGGAGTTGTTGGCGTGGTCATCGGCGCAGTGATCGCCGGAGTCGCGATCCAGTCGGCATTCCTCGACCAGTCCTTCCTGCGCAAGCTGCGTGCGATCGGACGCGACCCTGTGGTGTACCTGACTCCCTTCATTTTCACTGCTGCCATTGGTGTTTTCGCGCTGCTCGGCCTGCTTGTTCTATCCGCGATGTCGCCAACGGCCAACAAAGCCGTGTTGGCAACTCTGGGCGCATTAGTCGGATTCTTTTCATTCTGGGCGGTCTCAAGCCTGTTACCGGGAATGGCGACGCTGATCCAATTCGTAGGGTTGCACCAGGACGCGATTGACGTGCCCGATGACATCGACATCAAGCCGGACCAACGTCGCGCACAGTGAATCGCGCCACTGCCCTGGCGACCGTACGGGCGGCTGCACAGTGCCCACGAGTGCTGGTGGCTGCTGGCAAGTTATCGCACACAGATCGCACGGCGCGGCGGAAATAAGACCGAAAAACCCGCATTGCGCAGGCATTTCCCTGTGTCGGGCTGACAGGATTTGAACCTGCGACCACTTGACCCCCAGGAAGTAGCGACTCCGCGTTTCCTCAGTTCGCAAGTGGTTTTCGCTGTCCGATCGTGAAGTATGAAGTTCGCGGACATGCAGGTCGTTCGCGATCGCGCATGACCTGACTTTTATCACTGTCGGCGATCCGACGGTTGTGTAGGGCTGTGACCTGTGTCTTCGGTTGTGGCCTGGTGCGGATTTGTGCACTAGCCGGTGGGCCGTAGGGTGCCTGCGTGGCCTAT
>NZ_JACKSY010000059.1:0-2179 GCF_025821985.1 Mycobacterium timonense
CAAATCCCGCGCCGACCACACCCCATCAACAGAGCAGGAGGACACCCCCGCGGCACTGACCGCCTGAACCATCACCCCGAAGAATCACACGACGACGTCGTACACCACATCACTGGACTTGACCAAAAGGGACGCCATTACGCCGACGAGGAGCGCTATGTAAGCGTGCTCGCGTTTCTGTGAAATCTTGCCGCTGGCCCGTTGAGTGAAGTACCAGATCCCTACGGCAACTACGGCTATTGCAGAGGCAATAAAACCGACGACTATCCAGACTGGAACAGACTTGCTGGGGTTGACGGGAGTTGAATGGAACACCATGTCGACGGCGGTCAGCGCGGCGACATACAGCGGCAGAATGAGCACCGCCCGTTTGATGTTGATCACTTCATCCACCCCGGTATCGGTACGTCGGCGCATTCGGCTGCGCCTTCTAGCGCCGCTTTGACGGGGGCTTCCTCTACACCCTTCGCGAACCCGCCGACAAAGCCGAGGACGGCCCCGGGCAGCGCCCCTGCGCCGGCGAACTCGGGAGTGGCTATTCCGCCACCTGCCGCACCGACGATCGCACCCTTGATGCCTGTCTCGAATCCGCCTTTGACCATATCCTTGCCGACGTTAGCTTTCACCTGACTCCCTACGCACTGCCCGAAGCTCGGTTGAGGTGGCACGGTAGGCATCGGTCCTGGCGCCGGCTGAGGACCGGGGTCTGGTCGCGGACCGAATGCCGGCATAGGTGTGGCAGCCGGCTGCGCTGGCTGGCCGGGTGACGTGAGAGCTTGCTTGTACTGGTCTAAGAAGCTGGGCTGCTGCGCTGGCTGCGGAGCCCCAGGCTGGGGTTGCGGTTGTGGTTGTGGGCCGCCGTCCTGCTTGAAGTCGACAAGGCGCACCCCGTTGCGGTTCGAGCCAGGTGTCGTGCGGTCGGCGGCGGCTGCGCCGTGATTGGAGTTTGGACTCGAGGCTGGCGCAAAGCCGCTGCCGCCGAGACCGGCAGTAGCGGCGGTGAGCTGACCGGCGACCTTGGTGTCGGCCCCGTCGAGTTGTTCGGCGCGCAAACGGATGTCAGCGGCGAACGCTTGAAAGGTCCTCTCCGACAGTGAATCCCGCGTTCTGGGCGTCTTCGATGCCGTAGACGACGCGGCGCTGGGCTGCGCTGATGTCGCTGGCACCGTTGCGGGCTATCCCAGCGGCCTGCCGCAATAGATCGGCCTTGGCGCTGACGACGGACAGATCGGCCTGGGTGCGTTCTCGCAGTGCGTCACTCTGTTCAAGCTCGCGGCCGAGCGGGCCGGGGTCAAGCCCGAGCTGATGGTTGCCCGTGGCATCACCGTGGACGACTTCGGCGCGGGTATGTACGGCGACCTGGCCCAGCTGGTGGACGCCATGGTCGAGCAGCGCAACGAGCTGGGGCTGCCTAAGTATCGAGGAAATCCCAGTCGTCGCCGAGTATCCACCGCAGGGCGGATAACTTGCCGTTCAGCATTCCCCACTCGTACTTGTTGTATGGACCGAGATTCTCTGCGCCGTAGGTGTTTTCGACACGAGCACGCCCAGGCCCGGCGACGCGCCGCAAATACTTCAGCTCCTCGTCCTTGCCCTGCTCGATCAACTCCTGCTCGTGATACATCGAGCGGTCGTACCAGATCCGATCGAACATCTCCTTCTCAGCGGCAAGGATCTCGTCCAGTCGCCGGGGCTCTTCGGGGAAGTACATCTCCGCAATGAGCTCTTCAAGGTAGTCGCCGAACTCATCGCGAAGGCACTTCTCCAACCCGTCGACTCCAAGCCGATAACTGGAGTGCTGCGGCGCGAACGTGTCGGCGATGTCGTTATGGGGCTGCCGTCGATCTCCGTGCACGGTCGAGAAGTCCTCGGAATTCGTGGTAACGAACGCGTAGGTGTCGCCAGGGCCCGCGGCGGCCAACGCGGTCGCGTACATCTCGAGCAGCAGCGCGTCCGCGACACTGTTGCGCTGCCGGTGGAACGGCGCGGACTTGGCCAACCCACGGGCCACTACGCGCTCATGTTCTGTGGTCGTCGCCTCCAGTCGCTTGCCGGGGTTGTGCCCCGTGAAGTGGTGTAAAGCCGATCGGCGTTTCGCTTGAGGCTCTGCGAGTTTCCACTATGCCGTGATGGCGGCGGGGACGGCAACGGATTGGTCGGCTGAATCGGAGCGGGGATG
>NZ_JACKSY010000060.1:0-484 GCF_025821985.1 Mycobacterium timonense
ACATCGAGGTGGGCCACCACGGTGGTGTNCTGCCCGTGGGGGCGGCGGGTGGCCTCGGCGTCCCATCCCGCTTCGATCAGGCGCATGAACGCCTCGGCCGTGCCCGGCACCGGCGGCACCTGATCACCGGCGCGGTCGCCGTTGCCGTGGTCGCGCTTCCATTCGGCGATGAGCGCGTCACGATGCGAGGCCAACGCGGTGTCGAACGTCGCGGCATCCACGTGACCCAGGGTGATCCGATAACACGCCCCCTGCTCGGTGGCGGTCGCGATAAACGACCGCTCACGCTCGGGACGCGGGTCGGGGTCAGGACGCGGCTCCAGCTTGACCGCGGTGCGCAGCTGATTGACCGTGGCGACCGCGGCCAGTTGGGCGTAATGGTCATCAGATCCCTGGCCCGCGTGTGCGGCGATCACCCCGACCTGATCGGCCGACAGCCGACCCTCGCGCATGCCTGCCGCGCAGCGGGGAAACTCCTCCAGCC
>NZ_JACKSY010000061.1:0-5346 GCF_025821985.1 Mycobacterium timonense
CTATAACCGACGCCGACGCCATTCAGCCCTCGATATGATGGCCCCGGTCGACTTCGAAGACCGACTCACTCAGACGGCAAAAGCCGCCTGACCCTGTGTCCACTAAACGGGGTCAAGCCCACCGTTGTCTGCCAAGCCGCGTTAGCGACATTGAGTTCGGGATGTTGTTTGAAGTAATCAGCCGCTCGCTGGAGGACATCACAGACATCGACGGTGTCGCCGTCTCCCTCGAACGAAGCCACAAGAGCGACGCGCGCTTCAGCGCCGAACGCGTTGTTCAGACCAGCGGCGACTCGCTGATACTTCAGGACTTCATACTCGGGCGTGCCCACCCGCGGTGCTTCGTCGGCCACTGTTGTTCACATCGATTTCCATACGACAGGATCAACACTAGCCCCGGCACGCGACCATGAAAGACGATGCGCAAATGTGTACCGCTGAGAGCGGAAACGGCAATGCGAACACTGATAATGATCTGGAGGTGCCAGCCGACCTCCTTGGTGTCCTCGATGAACTGATCGACAAGCTGCCCACATTCGATACTGGGACAGGCTGCCAACGCTGGGTGACGTGGCTTGCGCGCAGCCGACAACGTATCGCTCGTGGAGATCCGCACGGAATCGATGAACTCCTGTCAGCATACGGAGGTATGGGCAGTTTCAATGACCTGGAACTCAACGATGACCTTGACCGATTGCGGTCTCGTGCGCGGCAAATCGCTAGACGAACCAAACGTGAGCTCGATGCCCGGGATCATGAGTGACACTAGGGGAGGGGCCACCAACCCGCCTCGCGCGGACCTAAACTGTTGGGCGACAGTCGATTCCAGACTGCGGAGGGGCAGGCGGCAATTCGGCGGTTGGTGTCTGAGGGGGTGATGCCGAATTGCAGATTGGCAGCAGCCCGGCGCGGACCAAGTACCGCAGCTCATCTGTCGCAGTCTCAAGTGACCCGTCACCCGTCATCGCCTGGAGTTGAGCACGTTTATCGGGCTGAAGATCGTCTATGCGCATCAGTCTGCATTGGTTCGGCGACTGGCCATAGCGGATCTCTGAAAGGCCGTCATTGGCGCTGAGGCACGCTTGTATGAATGGGCGGTTCAGATGGATGCCCAGAATCGAATCCCTCGGACCTTGCATGATCGTCACTGCGCCTTGGTAGTCGGCGACGTAATAGGTATTGCGGATCAAGGTCCGCGCGACGCCAAATGTCGCCAGTGCCAACAACATCACAACGGCAACGATCTTCAAGCTTCGTTTGCGGCGTTTCAGTGTGTTTGGGGAAGCGGCCTGTGGACGCCGCAAGTGAAAACGAGAGCGTGAGGTGTTCGGAAAAGGTCTAACCTTGCTAGAACCCTGCCCGGTCCACAACATAGTGCCCACGGGGGCCGTTGCCGATAGAACTCGGCCACCAAGCTGCTGTGACGCCGGCCAAGGCTGCGAATCAACTGGAACATCCGCTGCATACGCCGGGCCGGCCGTAACCCACGGACACGTCTCCCGAACCACTGCTGATGCTGCAGCGCGGGGAGCAACCGCGGCGCTCGGCTCTCGAAGAGCTTCCACGAATTCCAAGCAGCTCTGAAACCGCGCGTCAGGGTCCTTGGCGAGCGCACGCGCGAAAACCGCGTCCAGATAGTCAGGAAGTCCGGGCCTGCGGGCGGTAATCGACGGCGGCGCCTGCGTCGAGTGGGCTGCTATCAGCGCTGCGATGCTGCCAGCGGCGAATGGCGGCGCACCGGTCAATAGCTCGAATGCCGTGCACGCCAACGAATAAATGTCAGCGCGGTTATCCAGGATTCGACCTTCGAGAGCCTCTGGCGAGATATAAGCCATGGTCCCGATCGCCACCCCAGTTGAAGTCAACGAGGTCGATTCACCAACGGCTTTAGCTATCCCGAAGTCAGCTAGCTTGACGACCTCCAGGTGGTTGTCACGCCCTAACTCGACCAGGATGTTGGCGGGCTTCACATCGCGGTGAGTAATCCGATGCTCGCCGTACGCATAGTCCAAGGCGGCCCCAGCGCCGGCGATGATCTGTACCGCCAAATCCAGTGGAAGGGCAGATCGTGTTTTCAAGAGGCGTGCGGCGTCCTGGCCGGAGACGTATTCCATCGTCAGCCACAACTGACCGTCATGGTCGCCGCGATCGTAGATCGTGATGATGTTCGCATGCCGAAGCGGCGCCAAAAGATCGGCTTCCCGCATAAATCTACCGCGGAACTCCTGGTTACGGCTGACCGTAGTATCTAGGAGCTTGAGCGCGTCCTGGCGCGGCAAACGCGGATGCTTAACCAAGAACACCTCACCCATCCCGCCCGCGCCGAGCCGCCGGACCACCCGGTATTCGCCGATGTAGTCGGTGTCCCCGCCCACACACCGAGTTTCGCATATTCGGCCGAAGCCGAGCGACGGCGTTCTTGCGGTTGTAGGCGCGGATGAGGGCGTCGCCGACATCAGCGACGCCCTCATCTCTGGGCAGGGTCTTTTACCGGCCTGGTGTGTATGCGGCTGGGAGCGGGTTCGGCGCGACCGGTGTGCGGTCGAGCGTGAGGTGCCACTTGTCCAGCCACGGCTCCACAAGCTCGGCGACAGTTTCAGAGCCGGCGTCATTGGTACGGATGGCGATACCAACGGCGGTGGCAGTGCCGTCGGCGTTGCGGTAGTACACCGGTCCACCCGAGTCGCTGACAGCCGCCTTCGCGGTGAAGGCCACCTTAGAGGGAGTCACTTCGGTGATTGCCCCACACTGCAGCCCGGTAGCCAGCCCGAACTTGCACAGTGTCTGCCCGACTTCCAGCCGACCGGGATTCGCTACGCCAGTCACTGGCCGGATCCCGACGATTCGGGTATCTATCGGGGCAGATGCGTTCAGCCCAATCAACGCGATATCGGAAGCCTCGCCGACATTGCCCTGGTTGACACTGTCATCGGTGAAGCTGCCGATGAAGTCGTATTTCCCGGCAGTGTTCTTGTAGGCGACGGGGCCGCCGTGATCGCAGTGTCCGGCGGTCAGGAACCCGGGCCGACCCGTGTCAGTGTGAACGAGGAAGCCCGCACTGCATGTGTCGCCGCCGGGCGGCGTGGCGTTGTAGGTGGCCAGACCGATGCCGGGCGCGATGGCAGGGGTTGGAGGTAGCGGGGGAGTAGCTGCGGCGGTGGTGGCGGTGGCCAGCGCGAGCAGGGCGCCAGTCACCGCCGCGGCTGCGGCTTTGATTGCTCGCATGGCGTCTGCCTCCTCCCCGCGCAGGTACATACCGACCAAGGCTCAGTCATTATCCCTTATTCCGGGGCTCGTCGGTAGCGTGTTGCGCCGAAGGTGTGTGACCTGCGGGTTCAGCCACTTCTCGCGGCCTGCTGTTGGCGTGTTCGTGTTGGTTGTGGCGCTTTCCCAGGCTTTAGACTGTGTGCTAAGCGACGATGTGTCGCGGGGGCAACCGGTCTGGTGGTAGGGGGAAGCTCAGATGACCGATGTCGACAAGTCCCAGTCGGATGGTGCCGACGAGGTTATCGGCGACAACTGGCCCACTGACAGCGCCGATGATGCTGCGAACGCGGCTGATGAGCAGCGGCGCATCGCCGCCCAGATGGACGAAGCCGGGCGTGCTGCAGCCCAGGGTAAGGCCTACGCGTCCCAGGAGATGGAGGGGGCGGCGGCCGAGGCGTTGGCGGCAAAGTACGGGATACATATGGGGCAGTTCGCTGATCGGTTGCAGGCGCATCTGTATACGGCTGGTTGGTTGTCGATGTTGGCGATGGCGATTACGTCGACGAAGCAGGCGATGAATGCGGCGGTGGACGGGCACTTGCCGGTTCACATGGCGCCTAAGGCGGACTTCTTTGATGGCCTGGTCGGTAACTCTAGTGCCAAGACTCAGGCGCAGAAGGACGCGAATTTGAAAACCGCGCGGGAGGCGGTACAGGCGGCGAAGCAGAATCTTGAGCACGTCAAGACGCAAGTCGCGCTTGGTATTTCGTCTGGAATGAAGCCGCCGCTGGTTCCCTCGTTGCCGAAGAGCGGTCAACAAGCGCCGACGACGAAGGACACGAGGGATGTCGCGCCAGGTGGGTTGCCGGGTGATGCTCCTCCAGCGGCCGCGCCTGCTCCTGGTGCGTCGGCGCCGGGTGGGCCTAGCACCGGCACGCCAGGCCCAGGGGGGATAGGGGCGCCAAGCGCGCCAGCGCCGGTGTCGCCGTTGGGTGGTTCGGCTGGGAGGGCGCCTGCGGCGACGTTGCCGCCGCCGACGTTGAATGACCTGCCGGCCGGCGGTAGTTCGGGGCTGGGCGGCTCTCCGATGGGTAGTGGGTCGCCGTTTGGGGGCTCGCCGATGGGCGGCATGCCGATGGGCGGCATGCCGGGTGGGATGCCGCAGATTCCGCAGATGCAGCCGCCGCAGATGCCGCAGCTGCCGACGCAAACACCGGGCAATGACATCGCCAAAACCGTTGGGGACACGGTCGGCAAACTGGCCGGGGCGCATAACGGGCAGCCGATCTCATCAGACACCCTGGGCAAGCTGCTGGACGCCCAGCGCGGCGATGGCGCCGGCCCCGGGGGTGCTGGTGGTTTGGGTGACGATAAGGGCACCGTGGTGAAAAACGACGACGGCACCCTGGTCGATGACGGGAAGAATGGGCATGGGTTAAAGCCCCACACACCTGGCCCCGGGCTGGGTGGGCCGGCGGGTGGGCCGACCGACCCTTATAGTGCTGAGAATCGCAATCCGTCGTTGAACAATCCGGCGGGCCCGCAGGTGACGGGTCCGCCGTCGCCGGCGGCGCCGACGGTGACCCCGCAGCCGCCGGTGGTGTCGGCGCCGATCACCCAACTGTCGGCTGATGACGCCACCCCACCCCCGGCCGCCGCGCATACCACGGCCGCTGCGGGCGGGGACCCAACCCAGGCCGCGACACACACCGCAGCCAACGGCAACGGCTCGGTGACTGCGCCGCCGCCGGGTGGAGCTAACGGTGCCCAACCCGCCGCCGCTCAAAACCAGCAGCAGCCGTCGTCGTCGGGTGTTGGGGGCGCGTTGGGTGCCTACCCGGGCGGGGCCGGTTTCGCTCCGCTGCCGCCGGCGCCGCCGATGTCACCGGCGATGATGGGCGGCGGAGCGGCGATGCCCGCGGCGTTGGGTGCAGCCGCGGTCGGAGGGGCGGCGGCGACCCCGGTGATCATGCCCGCCAAAACCGCCACCACATCGACATCGTCGAACACGGGTCGGGCGCTGGCGGCCGATCCGGCCGCGGCGGCCTCGGTGGAGCGGATCACCGTGTTACCGCCCGAACACGCGGTGGCCCATGAGCATTTGGCCGGTGTGGTCAAAGCGCTTCGCGACCGCCCGGG
>NZ_JACKSY010000062.1:0-49267 GCF_025821985.1 Mycobacterium timonense
GGTGTACTGGCAGCCACGGTCGGCATGGAAGATGACTTGCTCGGCCAGCTCGCCACGCAGCGCGACTGCCATCGACAGCGCCGACTCAACCAGGTCAGTACGCAGGTGCTCATCGATGGCCCAGCCGATCACCCGCCGGCTACAGCCGTCCCGTACCGCGCACAAGTACAGCCAGCCCTGACCGGTACGCAAGTAGGTGATGTCACTGGTCCACACCCGGTCGAGCGTGCCGGTGTCAAACCGGCGCCCCACCAGGTCCTTGGGCACAGGTGCGTCGAGATCGACGATGGTGGTGGCTGGGGCGAAGCGGCGCGGACAGATCCCGGCCAGACCCTGACGACGCAGCGAGGCCGACACCGTTTTTCGCGACACCGCCGCCCCGGCAGCACGCAGATCGGCCAAAATCCGCGGGGCGCCGTACACGCCGTCGGAGGCTTGGTGGAACCCGGCAACCGCGACGTCGAGCTCGGCACGCCGCTGCGCTGCCGACGAGGGCCCCTGCGCGGCTGCTTTGCGCCATTTGTAGAACCCCGATCGCGACACCTGCAGCAGCTCACACATCCGCTTGACCGCGTAGATGGCCTTCTCCGACTCGATCACCCGGTATGCCTCTACCGGTGTTGTTCGGAGACGAAGAAGGCCGCGGCTTTTTTCAAAAACTCACGATCCAAACGTAATTCGGCGTTCTCCCGGCGCAAACGCTCCAGTTCTGCGCGCTCATCGGTATCCAACACCGCGCCAGTATCGCCAGCTGCGGCCGTCTCCTTGGCCAGGCGCACCCAACGACCCAGCACTTGTTCACCAACACCGATTTCGGCCGCTACATGCGCCACCGGCCGACCGGTCTCAATCACCAGGCGGGCAGCGTGCTCCCGAAACTCCGGGGTGTACTTCCGACGCTTGCCCGACATACAGACAACCTTCCCGCAGGACCAGCAGTCCCACCAGTTAGGTGTCCACCATCAGGGGTCAATCCCAGTCGACGTTGGCGTTCCAATGGCACAGCGCCACGTAGTCGGCGTCGGCCGCCAGGTGGCCGGCAACCGCGCTTTCGCACTCCGCCAAGCGGGGAGCCTCGCGGGTCAGCCGCGCCAGGAACCCGGGTGAGCGGACCCCGGCGGGCACCAGCCCGGGGTGGGTCTGGATGAACTCGACCAGTTCGGCCACCCGCCGACCGAGCTGCGCGCCGGGATGCGCCGCCCGCGGCCCCACCGTCGCGGCGCGCACGTCCAGCGGAAAGTGCGCGGTCAATGCGGCCGGCAGGCCGCCGGCACGATGGGTGCCGGCGAGCCGGGCCAGCGCGACGAGCAACGCCCGATAGTGCTCCAGCGGCTCCGGCATCTCGTAGTCGAGGCACTTGTGGTACTGGCGTTCGACACCATTGGCGCCGAACATGATTCGTTCGGTGATGAGAATGCCGGTGCCGGTCCGGCGGTGGTAGTCGGCGAACTGCGGGCGAGGCACCGCGATGGGAAAGCGCGGCGCGCGTGACAACACGGCGAATCGGACCTCCGATTCCATCTGCGTCCGGCCGCGGTCGCGCACCGGGTCGTCGAAATCGCGGGAGAACTTGACGAACAACTCAGTGGGCAGCTCCGGTGCGGGCTCGTCGTAGTCGACCGACAGCATGGCCTTGCGCCCGGTGCTGCCGGCCTCGATTTCCCGGTAGTCGCCGATGCCCGTCACGCTGTTCTCCCCGAGCACGCCGGCGACACGAAATGCCTTGGTGAGAAAGGACGCTCCGTCACTGAGCAACGTCGCGGGGTCGGCCGGAAACGGCAAGCCGTACTGATCGCCGACCACCCAATGCGGAGTCACGCGACTACCAGGTCTGTTCGGCGGCGCGCACCAGCATGTGGTTGACGGCCACCCGCCGATCGCGGGTCACCATGAACAGCACCGCGTCGGCGATATCCTGCGGGCGCAGCATCACCATGCCCGCGGTCTGGCGTTCGAAAGCCTCCCGAGACGGCTCCGACAGATGGCCGAAGATCTCGGTGTCGACCGTTCCGGGCCCCACCACGCCGACCCGCACCCGCTTGCCCAGCACCTCCTGGCGAATGCCCTCGCTGAACGCGTTCACACCGAACTTGGTCAACGAGTACACGGCGGTGTTCGGCCGGGCCACCCACCCGGCGGTGGAGCTGATGGTGACCAGATCGGCGACGCCGCGCGGTGAATCGGCGGCGGCGTCGACCAGGTGCGGCAGCGCCGCGCGGGTCGCGTACAGCACGCCTTGCACGTTGACGGCCACCATCCGGTCCCAGTCCCGCAGCGACGCTTCGGTGGCGGGCCCGGACTGCATCAGGCCGGCATTGTTGACCAGGATGTCCAGCCGCCCGAATTCCGCGACGGTGCGCTGCACGGCGGCAGCCACCCGCTCGGCGTCCGTGACGTCGGCGGGCACGACAAGGGCTGTGCCACCGGAGCATTCGATCTCGGCTTGCAGCTCCGCCAGCCGGTCGGCGCGTCGCGCGAGCAGCGCCACCGCGGCGCCCTCGGCGGCCAGGGCTGTGGCCGTCGCCGCGCCGATGCCGCTGCTCGCACCGGTGACCAGGGCCGCCGTGTGGGCCAGTGTCGTCATGTTCCGCCCGTCGCCCGTGATCCGGCCGCCGGCGCCGGTGCGCCGAGGATTTCGCGCAGCACGTAATCGGTGTCCTCGCCCAGATCGGGTGCCCCGCGCGTGATCCGGGCCGGCCGGCGCGTCATCCGCCAGGACGGCCCGACGATCGGTCGCTGACCCTCGCGGTGATCGGTGACGAAGCGGTACAGCTCCCGATCCCAGAGCCGCTGGTCGCCGATCACGTCCGGCACCGTGGCGCTCTTGGCGGCGGGCACCCCCGCCGCGCGCAGCCGCGCCGCGAGCCGCTCGGCATCGTGCCCACGGGTAAGTCGACCGAGGTCGGCGTCCAGTGCGTCGGTGTGCCGGTGCCGCGCGTCCCGCGTGGCGTAGCGGCCGTCGCCGGAAAGGGCTGGGGCGTCGAGCACGTCGCACAACGCGCCCCATTCCGCGTCGGTCGCGACGGCCACGCTGATCCAGGCGCCGTCGGCGCACGGGTAGCAACCGTGCGGACACATGTCGTGATGGTAGTTGCCGTTGGGCGTCAGCGGCTTTCCGGTCACGGCGTGTTCCAGCAAGCAGTCACCGCTCAGCGCTGAGAGGGTTTCCACCGCCGAGACGTCGACGAACTGCCCGGTGCCGCCGAGTTCACGATGCAGCAGCGCCACCACAGCCGCGTACGCCGCGGCGGCCCCGACCGTCGAATCCCCGTAGCGCATGCTGGTGCCCAGCGGCGGCCCGCCGGGGTAGCCCACCAGCGAGGCCAGCCCGGCCAGCGCGGCAAAGCATGGCGCATAACCGGTTTGATGCCCCAGCGGCCCGTCATTGCCCCACATCTTGATCGACACCGAGATGATGTCGGGTTTGATCTGCGTGAGCTGGTGATAGCCCAGACCCTGGCGTTCCATCGCGCCCGGGCGCAGGTTGTTGATGACGATGTCGCTGCGGGCGATCAGGTCGCGCAGCCGGGCCATGTCTTCGGTCGATTTGATGTCGAGGTCGACGCTGAGGATCTCGGGGTTGATGCTCAAAAAGTAAGGCGCATGGTTGATGTCGGTGCCGCCGTAGGCGCGCATTTCCTCGGGGCTGTCGGCGGTTTCGATCTTGATGACTTCGGCGCCCAGCATCGCCAGCAGCTTCCCCGCGTACGGGCCGGCCCAGACCTTGGTGAGTTCGACGACGCGCACCCCTTCCAGCGGTCCGCCGCGCCGATCCCTGGGCGTTCTGAGCTGCGCCGCCTTGACCGCCGGCCGGGGCCGCCCGGTGGCGATGCCGTCCAGCACCGGCCGGGTGTGCTGTCCGAGACTGGGTGCAGCAGTGGAGATCCGGGCCGGGGACGCGCTGAACAGATACGGCACGGTGGGGTACGCCGCTTCGCCCAACACGGGATGGCGGACCCGCTGAAAGAAGCCGCGGTGGCGATACTGCGGCGAGCGGTGCAGATCCGCGGCGCCGTTCACCGGCACCAGCGGCACGCCCAACCGCTGGGCCCGCTCGGAAACTTCCTCCCTGGGCAACCCGGCCACCCAGGCGGCGAAGCCCCGCCGGAACGTGGCGACCTTGTCGGCGGTGACGGAGAACTCCAGCCAGTCGTCGTCGAATTCGTCCAGCCATTTCGGTTGGCCCATCAGGGTTTTCATCCCGTGCCAGTGCGCGCGGCTGGTCATGTACAGGTAGACGTACCCGTCCGCACACGCGAAGAACGCCGCCGGCCCGGATTGGTCGTAGTCATCACGGGTGCCGTCGGCCGGCACCTCGCCGGTGATGAACCGGCCCAGGATGCAGTCGGCGCGCGACACCAGCACCGCATGCGCCGAGATGTCGATGCACTCGCCGGTGCCGGTGTGCAGACGGCCGAACAGCGACGACGCGACGCACAGCGCGGCCTCCAGCCCGGCCTCGTAGTCGGCCAGGAATCGGCCCGGGCCCTGCAGCGGCGGCTTGGCCGGATCGGCGTGGCTGGGCGTGTGATACCCCCAGCCACTGGCATGAAACACGTTGATGCTGCGGGCATTGTCGAACTCGGGAGGTGCCCCCTGGCCATGCGGGGTGATGGTGCAGAACACCACCGACGGGTGTCTGGCGGCCCAATCGGTGGCCGGTGGTCCGATCACCGCGTCGGCGGTCTCGATGAGCTGGTGCAGCCGCGCGGTGCCGGACGCCGAGGCGAGGTCGAGAACCACGGACTGCTTGTTGGTATTGAGGTAGGCGAACAGCACGCTGCCCTCGCATCCGCCGGCCAGCACGGGTGCCATGGCCCGGGTGGCGCTGCCGCGCTCCGGCGGCTCGACCTTGATCACCTCGGCGCCGAAGTCGGACAGCAGCTTTCCGCAGTACTCCCCCGCGACGGAATCGGCCAGCTCGATGACCCTGATCGCGGTCAGCGCCGACATGCCCGCTCTCCCAATGTGTTCAGGGCTTCGCGCGGCCCGAGCGGCTCAGCCGCCACTCCGGCGGGAAGTTCAGGTCGTTGTCCTTGACCACGTTGTTGAGGCCCTTCTCGAAGGTGCCCGCGGTCAGGTCGACCTCTTCGGCGTCGTTGGCGATCAGCGGCAGCATGCCCTCCACCAGGCCGGTCAGCAGGCTGCCGAAGTACTCGCCCTTGTGCTGCTTGTAGAGCTCCAGAAAGGTCTTCTGAACGGCGACCGTATCTGTCGGGCGCGCCTTGGAGCATGCCAGCGCGTACTTCTCGGTCTCCGCCTCCAGCTTGTCGCGCGGCACCACACTGTTGACGAACCCGCAGTCGTACATCTCCTTGGCGCTGAACGGCCTTCCGGTGAAAAGCATTTCGGAGAACTTGCGCAGCCCCATGGTCTCGGCCCACCACCACAGCCGCGGCCCCCAGCCCACGTAGCGGAAGGCCGGGTGACCGAACAGGGCGTCATCGCTGGCGATCACCAGGTCGGCGTCGCCGGCCTGGTAGAAATGCCACCCGTAGCAGTAGCCCTTGGCCTCGATGATGCTGATCTTCCGAAGCTCTTGCAGCGGACGGTTTCCGGCGCGCGCCTTGGCGTAGAAGTCGGTGACGGTGGACAGGTAACGGTAGGAGCCGCCGGGCGGGTACTTGACATCGTCGTCGTTGATCGCGAGCTCGTGCAGCAGCGGCATGCCCGGGTTTTCCAGCATGCCGCGCTGTTCGGGCAGGTCCCCGCCGCTGCCGAAGTCCTCCCCCTCGCCGCGGATCACCACCACCTTGACGTCGTCGTCCACGTTGCACTTGTGGATCAGGTCGGCGTAATTCTGCCGCATGCCCAGGGTGGCGGAGTTCTGCGCGTCGGGACGGTCGAAGGTGATGTAGGCGATCCGGTTCTTCTTGTCCTTTTCGAACTTGATGTACTGCTCGGCTTCCTTCTTCAATTCTTCGTAGTCGTATTCGGGCATGGTTCTCTTCTTTCGGTTGATGCGGAGTTTTCGCGTCTACTTGAGCAAGCTGCCCGCGTCGACGGGAAGCGAAACGCCAGTGACATAACGTGATTCGTCGGAGGCGAGGAACAAAACGGCGTTGCTGATGTCACTGGCGTCCACCCAGGGCACCGGCAGCGTGTGCATCATCTGCGAGATGGGGGCGAAGTCGTCCGGCCCGGGATTCTCCAGGTCCGGCCGGAACAGGCGAAACGTCTGGTCGTTCATCACCATCGTGGTGCTGACCTGGGTGGGCAGCACCGCATTGACCCGGATCATGTGCGGGCCCAGTTCGACGGCGAAGGCCCGCATCAAGCCGATGACGCCGTGTTTGGCGGCGATGTAGTGACCGGTGTTCGGGTAGGCCTTGCGGCCGCCCACCGAGCTGGTGAGCACGATTGACCCGCCGCGACCTCCGGAAAGGACATGCGGGACACCGGCTTTGACTGTGTGCCAGACACCGGTCAGGTTGATGTCGATCATGTCCTGCCACACGTTGTCGCGGATCTTGTGCAGCTTCCTGCCGTCGGTGCCGACGCCGGCGTTGGCGACGATGATGTCGAGGCGGCCGAGTTGTTCCACCCCGCTGTCCACCGCGGACTTCAGCGCCTCGAAATCGCGCACGTCGACCTGCGCGGTGACGATGCGACGGTCGAGATCCTTGACCAGGTCCGCGGTTTCGGCGAGGTCTTCGGGTGTTGAGTGCGGATACGCCAGGTTCTCGATCGGCCCGCAGATGTCGATGGCGATGATGTCGGCGCCCTCTTGCGCCAACCGCACGGCGTGGCTGCGGCCCTGACCACGGGCGGCGCCGCTGATGAAGGCCACCTTGCCCGCTACCCGGCCGGTCATCACGGCACCAGCGCCGGCATACACTCCCAGCCCCGCACCGTGGAGGTCGGGCTGAGGGTGGCCCTGCTCAGGTCGACATCCCATTCGGGGAATCGCTTCAGGATCTCTTCCAGTGCGACGCGGCCTTCCAGCCGGGCCAGCGCCGATCCAAGGCAGAAATGCGTGCCCATGCTGAACGTGAGGTGCGGACGGACCGCCCGGTGGATATTGAATTCTCCTGCATCCGGGCCGAATTGGGCTTCGTCGCGGCACGCCGACCCGATGAGCATCATCATCACGCTGCCTTCGGGCACGGTCTGGTCGTGCACCACCACGTCGCGGGTGACATACCGGGACACGTGCGGCGCCGGCGGCTCATAGCGCAGCAGCTCCTCGATGGCCTGCGGGATGAGCGCGGGGTTCTCGACGAGGTCGCGACGCTGATCGGGGTGCTCGGCGAGAACCTTTCCGGTCCAACCGATCAGGCGTGTCGTCGTTTCGTTGCCCGCCCCGGCGACGACGTTCAGGTACACCAGGATTTCTTCCCGGGTCAACCGGCGGGTGGTGCCGGTTTCGTCGACGAATTCGACGTTGAGTAATTCGGTCATGATGTCGTCGGACGGATGCTCGGCGCGCCAGTCGATGTAGGCCTCGAACTGCTCGCCCACCGACAGCCCCTGCTCGGCGGCCTTCATTGGTTTGCCGGCCTCGGTGCGCAGTTGCGCATTGCCGCGGTCGCGGATGTATTCCTGGTCGTCCTCGGGAATGCCGAGCAGCATGCTGATCACCTTCATCGGCATCTGCGCGCCCAGATCGGTGACGAAGTCGAAGTGGCCGGTGCCCACCAGCGGGTCCAGGCATTGGGCGCAGAAGTCGCGGATCATCGGTTCCAGCGCGGCGATCCTGCGCGGGGTGAATATCCGGGACAGCAGCTTGCGGTGCACGTCGTGAATGGGCGGGTCTTCGAAGATCAGCATGCCCGACGGGATGTCCAGGTTGGCCTTGATCAGCTCCAGGATCGCGCCGCGCGCCGAGCTGTAGGTCTCGTGGTCCACCAGCGCCTTGCTGACGTCGGCGTACCGGCTCACCGCGTAGAAGTCGTATTCGGCGTTGTAGTAGAGCGGCGCCTCCTCGCGCAACCGCGCGAACATGGGATAAGGGTCGGCGATCAGCCCGACGTCGTACGGATCGAATCGGACATCACTGTCGGTGCTGGCTGTCACGAAATCCCTCCTGCCGCTGCAATTCTCGCTGCCCTGCCCGCACCGGCGCGCCGGATTCGGTTGAAGGCACTTTCTACACTCCGCTTAATTGCGTCGCTAACACGTGCGCGCCGGTTCCGTTGAAAGCGGTGCATGAACATGGGCTCACTCTATTCTCGTAGAGAACCATACAGCGGATGAACTGGCAAGAGCCAGCGCATCCGAACACCGTGTCCGCCCGGTTTCATTCCGAGTCGGCCGCCCGGCGGTGCGCCGCCGCTTGACCACCGGTTCGCGTCAGCCGCCCCTTGTCCGGGCTCTTCAAAATCCCCGTGGCGATCGCCGACAGGATCCCGTCCAGCTGTTCGGGACTGTCGACGATCCGGTCGCCGTGGACGAGTCGCTGCAGCAGGCCGTTGATGAACGTCAGCGTGACGTTGCTCAGGTCCTCGACGACGGCCGGATCGAGCTGGGCGCCGTGCGGCATCAGTTGCACCAGGATCTCCCGGTGCAGCTTGGTGAACGCGTCGGTGGCCTGCTGCAGGATCGCGGCCAGCGCGGGGTCGCGGGTGGCCTGCAGGGTCAGTTCGTATCGGGCCCGGGTTCGGTACAGCTGCGGGTCGGCGCCGGCCTGGGCGACGACTTGCGACAACCGCGACGGCGAGGGTCCGGGGCCGGAGCTGTCCGCAATCTCCTGCAGCTCGGCCAGGTCCAGCTCGGCCAGCCGCTCGGCCGCCGCGCGCAGCAGTGCCGACCGGGTGCGGAAATAGAACGAGGTGGTCCCGTCCGGCACCCCGGCCTTGCGGTCGACCTTGAGGTGGCTCAGCCCTTTCGCGCCGTCGTCGGCCAATAACCGAATCGCCGCATCGCACAGATCGCGGCGGCGTTCGGCGGGATTGGGCTTGCGTCGTTTATCCATATTTCTTGAGAATGCATTTCCCGAGAAACCGACCCTACTCTATATTCGTAGTGCCGGTAAAGCGTGCCGTACCTGGTGTGCGCTGCTTTCCGGCGGGCGGAAAGCAGCGCTGTCGTGGGTACAGTGTGTCCGGATGAATGACCGCCGAAGCTTCGCGAGCACTCCCGTCGCCCGCCTGGCGTGCGTCGCGCTGTGCGCGGCGGCGCTGGCGGGTTGCCAGCAACCGCACAAGCCGGCGCCGACGAGCTCGTCGACCACCCCCACCACCACGGCGAGCCTCACCGCGCCGGCCGCACCGCCACCGACCATGCGGATCGCGCCGTTGCCGGTCCGGCCGGTGACCAAGTCGCAGCCGACCACCCCCGCCGTCAAGTGCCCGGCCATCGACCCGACCGTCCCGGTGCCGCCGACCGACGGCCTCACCACCTGCGACATCGCCAGGGCCACGGTGTACACACTGGGCCCGGAGGCCATGCAGCTCGGGCTGATCAACGTCGACCCGCCGAAGTCGCTGACCGCCGACTACTACGAAGTGACGTTGGTACTCGATCCTGCGTCGGCGTCGGCATGGGCGGCATTCACCGGCGAGCATCCCAAGGACCACATCGCCTTCATCCGGGACAACCTGGTGGTGGAAGCGCCGATCATCGAAGAGCAGGTGACCTCCGGGCGGATCGCGCTGACCACCCAAACCGCCCAGGGCGCCGCGCAGTTGGCTCAACTGGTCGGGCGCCCCGGCTGATCTCGGCGCGTATCCGTTTCGCGGCCAACCGATTTCAGGTCGGGTAGCGCAGCGGCAGGCCCGCGGCGCGGTAAATCGCATCGATGACGGTCATGTTGTCGACCGCGTCGCGCGCGCTGGTCTTGACCGGCTCGCCGCGCAGCACCGCCGCGGCGAAGGCATCCAACTGATAGGCATAGGAGGCCCGGCGCTCGAACCGTTCCGTCCGCCTGCCGTCGCGTGAGCGGACCGTCAGCCGGTGGAAGGCCTGCGGCAGCACCGGATTCACGATGCGCAGCTCCCCGTGCTCGCCGACCACCCGGGCGCTGATCTGCAGCAACCGTGTCGACCACATCGAGCAACGCACCCGGCCCGTGTGGCCGGCCGGGAACCGCAGCTCGGCCGTCATGGCTCGGTCGACTTTCGGGCCACGCAATTTCGCTTGTGCGGAAACAACTTCCGGGGAACGACCGCCGAAGGTGCGGGCCATGTGCACGGCGTAGCAGCCGGCGTCCATGGTGGCCCCGCCGGCAAGGGCGTAGTCGTAGCGGATGTCGGAGAACTTCGGCAGCGGGAAGCACAGCGCGGCCTCCACGTGCTGCAGCGTGCCCAGCTCGCCGGAGGCGATGATCTCCTCGGCGCGCAGGGTCAGCGGGTGGTAGCGATAGTGGAAGGCCTCCATCACGACGCGGTCCGAATGCTCCGCCAGGTCCGCGATCTCGCGCGCCTCGGCCGCATTGGCTGTGAACGGCTTCTCGCACAGCACGTGTTTGCCGGCGGCCAGCGCCGCCCTGGTCCAGCGGCCGTGCAAGCCGTTCGGCAGCGGGTTGTAGATCGCGTCGATGTCGGGGTCGGCGATCAGCGCCTCGTAATGGTCGTGCACGGTGGCGATGCCGTGGCGGGTCGCGAAGGCGCGGGCGCGGGATGCGTCCCGGGCCGCGACTGCGGCCACCACGGCATCGGGATTCTCGGCGGCCGGTTTGATCAGCGCCAGCGGCGCGATGCGGGCAGCACCCAATATGCCTATCCGCAGCTTGGGCGCATGCACTTCAGCCATTGCGCTCACCCGGCCCTCGGTGGGCGAACGGCGGCGCCGCCACGGTATCGGTCTTACCCAAGTGAACTGGGACCAAGTCGACTGTCATCTGCACTCGCCGTGCCATACGCGCATGGTAGCCAGCTGCGGTTAGAGTCGGCGGATGGGGCAGGTAACCGACCACTGGCGTGCCGCTCGGCTGGCGTCGGCGTTGTATGACACCGCCGCAATGCACGATCGCGTCGCTGCGGTGGGCGCAAAAGCATTGTGGGGGTTGGCGTTGCGCGACCTGCTCGCCGAGGTTCGGCGTGTCGGTGCAGCTCCCCCGGGCGCCTATGTGCTGGACATCCCATGCGGCGGAGGGTTCGCCTTTCGCGGATTGCGCGCCGGGCAGGATTGCCGTTATGTGGCCGCTGACATTTCCTCGGACATGCTGAGACGGGCACGCAGTCGGGCCACTCGGTTCGGCGTGGCCGACCTGATGGAGTTCACCGAGGCCGATATCACGTGTTTGCCGTTCCCGGAGAACACCTTTGACCTGGCGTTGACTTTCAACGGGCTGCATTGCCTGCCGGACCCCCGAGCGGCGGTTTTCGAGCTTGCCCGGGTGCTCAAGCCTGGTGGGATCCTTCGCGGCACAACATGTGTACGTGGTCGCGGCTGGCGCCAGGATCGCTTTGTCACGGCGTTGCAGGCGGCGGGTTTTTTCGGGAACACGCCCGGTGCCGGTGACGTATCGCGCTGGTTCGGGGAGGCAGGACTCGAGATCGTGGACGCACGGCACAGTGGTTCGGTCGAGCTGTTTGAGGCTGTCCGCCCCAGCGCGTAGCCGAGCAGCCGCGCCCGGAGTCAGAGCTCGGCGTCGAACACCGAGACGGGGTCGAGGATCACGCCGGTCTCTTCGACGTAGCGGTCCCACAGGGCCAGCAGCTCGGCCAGCTTGTCCGGCCTCGCGGCGGCTAGATCGTCGACCTCGCCGGGGTCGGACGCCAGGTCGTACAGCTGCCAGCTGCCCGGACCGTAGGGGGCCGGCAGATGCAGCGCCTTCCAGTTGCCCTGACGGATGGCGCGGCGGCCGAACAGCTCCCATCCGGTTCCGGTGTCGGCGTCGTGAACGGTGTCCGCGGCGCCGGACAGATACCCGACCAATGAGCGGCCGCGCATGGGCGCCACCTCGCGGCCCCGGTAGGCGGTGCCCGGATGGCTGGTCCCGGCCAGTTCCAGCAGCGTCGGCGCGATGTCCATGACGGTGCTGAACGCGGTGCCGATCTGGCCCTGCCGGGCGAAGCCGGGCCAGGTGATGAAGCCGGTAACCCGGATGCCGCCCTGGGTGGTGAACGCCTTGTGCAGCCGCGACGGCGCGGTGGCCGCCTGCGCCCAGCGCGGGCCGTACCAGATGAACGAGGTGGGCCGGCCGAGGTTGTCCAGGCTGTTGTCGCAATGCTTTTCGATCTGCGCGGCGATCTGCGGGCCGCGCAGCGGCATCGCCTCGACGATGGCGCCCTCGGCGCCGTTGTCGGACAGGAAGATGACGACGGTGTTGTCGAGTTCGCCGGAACGGCTCAGGTAGTCGATCACCCGCCCGACGTTGTAGTCCATTCGGTCGACCATCCCGGCGTAGACCTCCATGGTGCGGGCCGAGCGGGCCCGCTCCTCGTCGGTCATGTCGGCCCACTCCGGCGCGCCGTCGGCGACCACCGGGTGCGGGGTGACGTCGGGTGGGCACAGCCCCAGCCGCTTGAGTGCGGCCAGCCGTTCGGCCCGCAGCACGTCCGGCCCCTCGTCGTAGCGCCCCCGGTATTTCGCGATCGACTCGTCGGGCGCCTGCAGCGGCCAGTGCGGCGCTTGAAACGGCAGATAGGCGAAGAACGGGCGGTCGTCGTCGGGGGCGCGTTCGTCCAGATACCGCAACAGCGTGTCGGTGTAGGAGTCCGACGAGTAGAAGTCGTCGCCGACGCTGACGAACCGATCGTCTTCGGTGTAAAGCGTTGGCACCGGCGAAAACCCGCGTGCCCCCGAGCCGCCGTAGTGGCTGGCGCCGGCCGGCAGCAGGGCGAACGAGCGCTCGAAGCCGCGCGCCCACGGCGACGTCTCGATGGTGGCGCCCAGGTGCCATTTGCCCGACATCAGGGTCAGGTAGCCGGCGTCGCGCAGCAGTTCGGGCAACGCGACCACCCGGTCGTTCAGGTAGCCCTCGTAGCCGGGTGCGCCGTGGAATTGCGGGGCCGCGACCTCGAGCATGGTGCCGATGCCGGCGATGTGGTGGTCGGTCCCGGTCAACAGCATCGCCCGGGTCGGCGAGCAGGCCGGCGCCGAATGGAAATCGGTGAGCCGGATCCCGGCGTAGGCCAGGCGGTCGAGGTTGGGCGTCTCGATCTCCCCGCCGAATGCGCCGAGGTCGGAGAAGCCGAGGTCGTCTGCAACGATCACCAGGAAGTTGGGGCGCTTCACGGTCAAGCATCCTGCCAGGTCCGCCGCCAGGGCGGAATGCCGCGGCTCGCTAGGGTCGGGGCAGGCGCGTGAGCGCACGCGCGCGGGAACGGCGAAAGGCAGGCAGATGTTGGCGCAGTTCGGGATGTCCATACCCCTGGTCGCCGCCCCGATGTCGGGCGGACCGACCACCCCGGCGATGGTGTCGGCGGCCGCCCGGGCGGGCGCGCTGGGCATTCTCGCCGCCGGATACAAAACGGTGCAGGGCATCGAGGCGGAGATCAAAGCCGTTCGCGCCGAGTCGATCCCATTCGGGGTCAACCTGTTCGCGCCCAACCCGGTCCCGGTCGACCCGCAACGCTACCGGGATTACCACGGCATCATCCAGCGGGAAGCCGACCAGTTCGGCCTGACGCTGCCGCCCCAACCCGTCGAGGATGACGACGCCTTCGACCAGAAGATCGCGCTGCTGCTCGACGATCCGGTGCCGTTGGTGTCGTTCACCTTCGGCATCCCGCCGCGCGAGGTGATTGCCGCGCTGCGGCGCGCGGAAACCGTTGTGGCCCAGACCGTTACCACGGCCGACGAGGCGGCGCAGGCGCACGATGCCGGGGTGGACATGCTCGTGGTGCAGGCGACGGCCGCCGGCGGGCATTCGGCCACCCTGTCGCCGCAGCGGCCGGTGCCGTCCGTCCCGATCGCCGATCTGGTCCGGCAGGTCACCGCCCGGGTGCCGCTGCCGGTGATCGCCACCGGCGGGCTGGCCACCCCGGCCGCGGTGGCCGAGGTGATCCGGGCGGGCGCGCACGCCGCCGCGGTCGGCACCGTGCTGTTGCGGGCCACCGAAAGCGGCGCCTCGGCCACTCATCAAGCGGCACTGGCCGATCCGGCGTACACCGAGACGGTGCTGACGCGAGCCTTCACCGGCCGCCCGGCGCGCGGCCTGCGGAACGCGTTCATCGACGCGCACGAGGCCGAGGCTCCCCTGGGCTACCCCGCCATCCACCACCTCACCAGCCCGCTGCGTAAGGCCGCCGCGGCGGCGGCGAGGCCGGAGTACGTGCACCTGTGGGCGGGCACCGGATACCGTCATGTGACCGCCGAGCCGGCCGCCGATATTCTGCGCCGGCTGACATCCGCCCTGTGACAGCTCAGTATTCGAAGCGGTTCAACACGTCGTAGCCGCGCCCGCCGGTCAGCCACGTCAGCCGGTAGATCGACCGCACGACGGCCGACGGGATCCGCTGGTAGCCGGCCAGGGCGGGCGACTGCTCGAGGAAGCGCAGCCGGGGATTCCAGTCGGCGATCCGGCGCGCGTCGCGGATGCCCCAGGTGATGATTCCGCGGGTGAAGACCTTGGAGAGCAGCGGGGCCAGCGCCGAGAGCGTGTCGAAATGCATTTCGCCGCCGGGGAATCGGTCGATCAGGCGCTGCAGCAGCAGCCGGACCTCGTCCTCGCGCAGGTACATCAGCAGCCCCTCGGCCACCATCAGGGTGGGACGTCCGGCCGGAACCTCGTCCAGCCATTGCAGCTCGGTCACCGACGAGCCGATCATGCGATAGTTCTCGGTGTCGTCGTAGAGCCGGCGGCGCAGCCCGATGACGCTGGGCTGGTCGACGTCGAACCAGGAAACCGACGGCGGCACTGACACCCGGAAGGCCCGGCCGTCCAGGCCGCAGCCCAGGTGCAGCACGACGGCGTCGGGATGGCGGGCCAAAAACTCGGCGCACCAGTCGTCGAACTGCACGGCGCGCAGCGCGACGAGGTACTGATTCGACGCCGGCAACGACATGCGATGGATTCTCTTGAAGTCGTACCGGATCCGGTCCACCGCCTCGGTGGCCGCCGTGTCCCCCAGAATCGGCTGCCGCGAACGGCTTTCGCAGGCTCGCAGGTACAGCGTGACGAGGTTGGTCCATTCCACCGATCCCCAGGCGACCGAACTGAAGTCGACCTTCTCCGTGGCCGTCACGATTGCCTCCTCCTGGCCGACTTGGTCGAACCGGCCTTCTTGGCGGCCTTGGTCGGACCGGCCGTCTTGGCCGAGCGGTATTCGGTCCACATCCGCATCAGCTGATCGCGGTAGTCCCGGGTGCAGAACTCGCAGAAGTCGCGGAAGTCCTCGACCCGCCGGCGTTGCTCGGCGCGGTCGTCACCCAGCACCGACAGCGCGAACTCGGCGGGCTCGATGCCCAGCCGCATCAGCGACAGCTGGGTTTCCAGCACACTGGTGAATCCGCCCGGGGTGACCCGGTAAAGGTGTTGACGGTTGGGGCTGGGCAACCGCTCCACCATGCCGCCGTCCAGCAGTTGCCGGGCGACCGTACTGATCGAGGCCTTGCTCACCGACAACGCGTCGGCCAGCTGGGTCAGCGACTGCTGCGGCGGTTCGCAGATCAGCAGCCAGCCGTAGACCCGGCCCATCGTGCGGGTGGCGCCGAGCAACTCGAAGAACAGCCCGAGGCGGTCGACGAACTCGGCCTCGTCCGGGGACATGGGCCTCCACGTTGGGTTGCATCGTTAAGTACATACTTAACGTACAACATGCAAGCGGGCTTTGTCACGGAACCCCGGTCACGGGGTCAGATCAGAACGCGTCGGGGTTTTGCTGCACCTGGATCGGCACCGGATGCTGGTACAAACGAGAGGCGTTCTGCCAGGTGAACTTACGGATGACATCGGCAGGCAGATCACCGATTTGTTCGTGAACGGTCTGCTGGGTGTGCGGCCACGTCGAATCGCAGTGCGGGTAGTCGGCTTCCAGCATGATGTTGTCGACGCCGATCCGGTCGTGCTGCACGAACGACGACTTGTCTTCGACCGCGCAGAACCAGAAGTTGCGCACCAGCACCTCGGCCGGAGTCAGCCGCTCGCCGAGCGCCTGCCAGGTGCCGTACATGGCGTGGTAGCTGAGCATGTGGTCGAGGCGATCCAGAAGACCTGCGACCCAACCGATTCCGCCTTCGGACAAGCAGATCTTGAGGTCGGGGAACCTGCTGGGCAGCCCGGAGTAGAGCCAGTCCACCGCCGCGGAGATCGCGTAGGCGAAGAACAGCACGCCCTGCACGTCCGGCGGCGCATCTGCGGTCGTCGACGGCGAGGATCCCGACGATCCGATGTGCAGGTTGACGACGGTGCCGGTCTCGGCGCAGGCGGCCATCATCGGGTCCCAGTGGCCGGTGTGGATGCTGGGCAGGCCGAGCATCGCAGGGTTCTCGCTGAAGGTCACGGCGTGAAAGCCTCGTTCGGCGTTCTCATAAATCATCTTCGCGCCGAGTTCGGGGTCCAGCAGCCAGGGCAGTTGGCAAGGAATGATGCGGTCGGGGTACGAGCCCGCCCAGACCTCGAAATGCCAGTCGTTCCAGGCCCGTACACAGGCCAGAGCGAGGTCACGATCGTCCGTCAGCTGCTGCAGCCGCTGGCCGGCGAATCCCGGCAGGAACGACGGGAAGTTGAGCGAGGCGTAGACGCCGTTGAGGTCCATGTCTTTGACGCGTTCATGGATATCCCAAGCGCCCCTGCGCATTTCGTCGAATCGTACCGGCTCGAAGCCGTACTCGGCCACCGGCCGCCCGACCACCGCGTTGAACCCGACATTGGGCAGTTGCCGGCCGTCGTACACCCAGGTCTGTCCCCCGGTGTCGGTGTCCACGACGCACGGCGCCCGGTCGGCGAACTTGCGGGGCACCCGCCCGGCGAAGGTGTCCGGGGGTTCGACGATGTGGTCGTCGACCGAGATCAGCGTGTAGCGGCGCGGGGCGCGGGGCGGATCGGGCAACAGGGTGACCGTGCGCTGGGCGCCGGTTTTCGCGGTGGTGAAGTTCAGGTCGGTGGCCAGCTCATCGATGGATTTCATGCCCTGATCCCCTTGCACCGCAGCAGTGTTGAATGTGGGTCGTTGAGTGTGAACTGACGGCTTTCAATGTGCGGTGGCGGCGACGCGTGTCGGCGTGTCGCCGCCGTGAGCACACACTCGGCGATGCCGTTCACCGGAGCACGTCGGGATCGGCCTTGATGGTCATCCGCGCCGCCCCCGCCCAATACACGTCGGCGGCCCGTTCGATCAGCGAACGCTGCATGCCGGCCATGTCCGACCAGTTCATGCTCACCGGTTCCCTGCCGGTCAGCATGACGTCGTAGGCCAGTTTGCACACTCGTTCGATCGAGGCGGCGCGGTAGACCGCCTCGGGCAGGTTGCGACCCGTGGCGATGACGCCGTGGTTGGCCAGAATGGTCAGGTTCGCGCCGCCGATGCGGGCGGCGAGGTCGGCGGCCCGGGCCGGGGTGTCGATTTCGCCGTCGTAGGTGTCGACCAGGCACAGGTCGTCGAGGAACAGGGAGCCGGTTTGGTGCACCAGCTCGGGCAGCGTGCCCAGCGCGGCGAGAACACAGACGTAGTACGGGTGGTTGTGGATGACGACGCGGGCGTCGTCGCGCACCCGGTGCAGCTCGGTGTGGATGTGGATGGCCGGGGTGACGTCCCAACGGCCGCGGACCACGCGCGCGTCGCCGTCCACCACGCAGATGTCGGACGCGGTGATCTCCTGCCACCACAGCCCCCACGGGTTGACGAACATGTCGGTCCGGCCGTCGCGCTGCCAGGTGATGTGTCCGGCCATGTTCTCGGCGAAACCGATGCCGGCCAGGTGACGGAACGCGACGGCAAGTGCCTGCTCGTCGGAAAGTTCGATGCCGACGGGCGGAACCACCGACGGCGCCCAGACTTCCAACCCGCCACGCCGCGCATCAGGAGCGTTCATCACCAGCCTCCATCCTGGCTCTAATATCCTCGCGAAGTCGGCCTTTGGCTACCTTTCCGCCGGATGACCGTGGCAGCTCGTCGACGACGACCAGCCGCTCGGGCAGCAGTTCCTTGGAAAACCCCTGTGCCAGCAGGTGTTCGGTGAGGTCGGCGAGGTCCAGGGTGGCGGGGTCAGTGGCGGGGTCCGTGGCGGGCCCGGCGAGTTCGGCGTAGAGGCAGACCTTTTCGCCGAACACCGGATCGGGCATGGCGACGGCGGCCGCGACGGCGATGGCGGGATGTGTCATGGCCGCGTCTTCGACCTGGCTTGCGCTGATGTTCTTGCCCCCGCGCAGGATGAAATCGGAGGTCCGCCCGGTGACCCGCAGATACCCCTCGGCGTCGATCTCGCAGATGTCGCCCATGCGCATCCAGCCGTCGCGGGTGAACAGCTTGTCGTGGTCGGTGCCGCCGAGATAGCCCAGGCTGGTCGCCGGGCCCCGGCACGCGGGCTGGCCGCGCCCGGTCGCCGTGACGTCGGTGTCCCCGTCGAACAACCGGACCGCCATTTCGGGGACGACGCGGCCCGCGGTGCCGAGCCGCCGGTCTCGTGGGTCGTGCACGGTGGTGGCGCTGAGCATCCCGGTCTCGTTGGAGCCGTAGAACTGCAGGATGGTAGCGCCGGTGAGTTCCTCGAATTCGGCCGCGGGCCGGTACGGCAGGGCTTCGCCGCCGGTGTAGACGATTCGCAGCGAACTCAGGTCGTGACGGCGGCTGGCCGGGTCCGCCATCAGCATGGTCAATTGTGTACTGACACAACATAGTACGGTGACCCCGTGCCGCGCTATCGCCTCGCAGGTGGCCGCGGCAGTGAACCGGTCCAGGATGACGGCGGTGGCGCCCAGGTGGATCGGCGTGGTGTGGCTGGTCCAGATCCCGAAGCCGAATGGGGTGGGTATGACGGGCAGGAAGACGTCGTCGAGCGTCAGCATCCCGTTCGCGACGGCCTTCTGGTGGAAGTAGTACCAACGGTTTTGGGTGTGCACGACGCATTTGGGCAGCCCGGTGGTCCCGGACGTGGAGTTGATGAGGAAAACGTCGTCCGGGCCCAGTTGACAGTCGCGGTCCGACGCCCTGGGTTCGGTGTCGAGTGGCTGGGTCAATACCAGTGCGGGGATGCGCAGTTCGCCGGCCACCTCCGCGGCGGGCTTGCTGCGCGGTTGATCGCTGAGCAGGATTTTCGGCTGCGCGTTGCGCAGTATCGCGCCGGCCTCGCGGGCGCCGGCGCGCGCGCCGATACCCACGACCACCGCCCCGCGCCGTTCGATGGCCACGAACAGCACGTGGATGGCCGCGCAGTCGCCGTGCCACACCGCGACTCGATCGCCCGGGCCGACGCCGAGTACGGCAAGCGTCTCGGCTAGATTGCTTGCAGCGCGGTCGAATTCATGCCAGGTGAAGGTCCGCCCGCCGTGGTCGATGTAGGCCGGACGCTCGGGTGTGCGTTGGGCGTTGCGGCGCACCGCGTCCGACAGTGTGGAATCGCACCACCAGCCCGCCGCGCGGAACCGGGCGACGTCCTCGTCGGAGAAGGCCGGCGAGGACTCGGTGTGCAGCCCACCGGCACTCATCACCAAATGATAGGAAAACCGTGTCAGGGATTCGGCGCGGCGGGTGCCGCGTGCCTGACGTGCGCGTCATGCGGGCGACCCGGCTCGGCCCCGCCGCGCTCGCCGACGCGCTCGCCGGCTCACGAGTGCCAGGCGCACGGCGTAGCTGCCGGCGCTGAGCGCGAACATCGCCGCGGTCAGCAGCAGCCACCGCCCCAGGAACGGGTCCTGTGTCTGGCCGGTCGCGGCCCGGTAGGTTCCGGCGCCCTGGCCGATGATGCCGGGAAGGAACACCAGCAGCGTCAGGCCGGCGCCCAGCGCGGGCACCCGAAGGTAATTGAGCACTGGCACACCGGGCAGCTGCGGTCGCCGGGCTCGGTTCCGCAACAGCCGGTCCAGGCCGGCGTAGACGGGAAACAACAGCAGATCGTGCCCGACGACGGCCGCGGCGAACCACACGATGATCGACTGCCACCACGACCGGGGGTTGTACAGCGCGTCCGGTTTCATGACGGCCACCACATAGCCCAGCAGCGCGAACCCGCAGATCATCGTCAGCAGGTGGATCGGGTGCGAACCGTAGCACCGGATGAATGCGCTACGCATCGCCGCCGGCCCGAAAGTCAATGGCGGCAACCCATTTGGTGTTGTGCACGCCGGGCAGCGCGGGCACGACGATGCGTGCGGGAAAGCCGTGGTCCACGGACAGCTCGGCGCCGTTGACCCGCAGCGCCAGCAGCGCGTCCGGGTGCAGCACCTGGCTGCCGTGCAACGTCGCGGCGTTGAAGGCGCCGGCCCGTTCCACGGAGGACACCCGCGCCGATCGCGGTGCGGGAACACCGGCGAGACGGGCCAGATCCGCCAGTCGCACGCCGGTCCACGCCTGAGTGGTCGACCAGCCCTCCACGCAGGCGATCGGCAATACCGCGGTGTGCTGCGGCATCGCCAGCAGCGAGGCACGGTCCAGGACCACCGGTCGCGCTCCACCGCCGAGGGTGAGGCGCCAGCGCGCGCCGATGTCCGCGGCGGCGATGCCGGCGGCGGCCGCTGTGCGGTTGACGTCGAAGTCGTTGGCTCCCGACCCGCGGCCGCGCCCGTGCGGCAGCAACAGGGCGGCCGGTCGGGTGCGGCCGCCGAGGGTCTGGCCGGCGGTGATCAGCGCAAGAAACAGTGCACCGCCGCCCACCAGCGCCAGCGCGCCGCGCCGGCTCATCGTGGCGGGGCCCGGCTCGGCCGCGGCGAGCCCGCCCGGCCGCCAGGGCTCCGGCTGGGTGTCGGCAGCTGGGGTGCGCAGGACCGCCCGCATCGACATCGAGCGCAGCCCGGCCCACATCCGCCGGCCCTTGATCGTCACGTGCATGAGGAATCCGATGGCGAACACCCAGGCGCCGAAATAGTGTGCGGTGTAGAAACTGAAGCCGAAGATGTAGTCGTACTGGATGTTCAGCACGCCGGTGACCATCTCGAACAGGATGCCCCCGACCAGCATCAGCGCCGAAACACGTTCCAGCAGTTGGGCAATCGAGCGTGCCGGCGGCCATGCAAAGAGTCTGGGAATGACCGACCACAGCTTGGCGAGCACCACCGGGATCAGCACCAGTCCCAGCCCGACATGCAGTCCCTGGGTTGCCCGGTACAGCCACGGCGGGTCGGTGGGCCAGTCGAAGACCGGCAGCCTCAGCCACCCGACCTCGGAAGGGATGGCCTGGCCGAACCGCGGCCCGTAGGCGATGTAGGACAGCAGTCCCGTGACGATGACGACGGGCAGGGTCGCCAGCAGGATCGAACCGAACACCGACGTCAACCAGGGCCCGCGCAGCGGGCTGCGCCACAGCCGCCCGGGGAAGCTGCGCCCGGTTGTCCGTGTCGGCTTCATCGGGTTCCTGTGTGGCTGGGCTTCATCCTGATGATCTTTCACGACGCAGCGGCGTTGATGGTTCAGATTCGGTGGCGCGGGCGGATGCGTCCCACCACCCCCGGCACCCTCAGGCCGCCCGCCTAAATCCCTTGTGTCACTTTGGTTTCTGTGGTCACATGGCGGCGATTCTTGTCGGTGCCCCTTCATACACTTCGAGGCATGGGTTGCAGCAGCCGTGAAGAGATCGTCAAGGTCTTCGATGCGCTGGATGCTGCGGTCGACCGCCTGGGCGAGTTGAGTTTTGACGCGTTGACGCCCCGCGAGTGTCTATCGTTGTTGCAGCGCTGCGAGACGGTGCGCCGGCGGCTGCCGGCGGTCGAGCATCCGCTGATCAACGCGCTGGCCCGCGACGCCAGCCCGGCGGAGTTGGGTGGCCGGCTTTCGCATGCGATCGCCGAGGCGACGCTGATCAGCCGCGCGCGTCGGGTTGACCGGCGAGCCGATCGCCCCGGCACTGGCGGCCACCGCGGCCGCGCAACGGGCCGGGTTGTTGGGTCCCGAGCAGGTGGCGGTGATCCGTAAGTTCTGCCACCAGTTGCCCGGCTGGATCGACCAGGCAACCCGGGAGCGCGCCGAAACCGACCTCGCCAACCAGGGCACCCGGTATCGGCCCGAACACCTCGCGGCACTGGCCGGCACGCTGGCCGATTGCCTCAACCCCGACGGCCTCTACCGCGACGAAGACCGCGCCCGCCGCCGCAGCCTCACCCTGGGCAACCAACACGCCGACGGCATGTCCGAACTCCGCGGCTGGCTGACCCCCGAACTGCGCGCCACCCTCGAAGCCGTGCTGGCCAAACTCGCCGCCCCCGGCATGTGCAACCCACTCGATGAAAACCCGTGCGTGGAGGGCAGTCCCACCGAGCAGGCCATCGACGGTGATGCCCGCTCGGCGGCCCAGCGCAACCACGATGGGCTGCTGGCCGGGCTGCGCGCCCTGCTGGCCTCAGGAAACCTCGGCCAACACAACGGCCTCCCGGCCTCCATCATCGTCACCACCACCCTGGCCGACCTCGAAACCGCCGCCGGCAAAGGCCTCACCGGCGGGGGCACCCTGCTACCCATGAGCGATGTGATCCGGCTATCCCGGCACGCCCACCACTACCTGGCCATCTTCGACCACGGCAAAGCCCTGGCCCTGTATCACACCAAACGCCTGGCCTCCCCCGCACAGCGCATCGTGTTATACGCCAACCTGGCCATCTTCGACCACGGCAAAGCCCTGGCCCTGTATCACACCAAACGCCTGGCCTCCCCCGCACAGCGCATCGTGTTATACGCCAAAGACCGCGGCTGCACCGCCCCCGGCTGCACCGTCCCCGGCTACTACGCCGAAGTGCACCACTGCACCGACTACGCCACCTGCCACACCACCGACATCAACGACCTGACCTTCGCCTGCGGACCCCACCACCGCCTGCTGCAACCCGGCGCCTGGACCACCCACAAAAACGCCAAAGGCGAAACCCAATGGCTCCCACCACCCCACCTAGACCGAAACCAACCCCGCACCAACACCTTCCACCACCCCGAAAAACTCCTACGCGGGGAGAACGGGGGTGAAGACGACGACGGCGATGACGACGAGGCGGCGTAGCGTCACTGCCGGGCGATCACGGAAGCTGCAGGGCCGTCGGCATTTTCACCCGCCACGGCGTACCGGGTGCCCCGCGGCGCACGCGACCACAACACGCCGTCGTGCGCGGTGACGCCCGCGGAGATCAGTGCCCGCTTGAGGATCTTGTTGGTGGCGGTGGTGGGCAGCCGGTCGTTGATGCGCACGTAGCGCGGCCACGCCTTGGGTGACAAGTCGGGCTGCGACGCAAGGAATCGCCCGAATTCTTCCGGGCTCAGCTGCGCCCCGGCGCGCAGCACCAGCGCGGCCATCACCTGGTCACCGACCCGCTCGTCGGGGACCGCGTAGACGGCGACCTGGCTGATGTCGGGCAACCGCGCCAGGATCCGTTCGATCGGCGCGGCCGCCAGGTTCTCCCCGTCCACCCGCATCCAATCCGCGGTCCGGCCGGCCAGATAGATCCACCCGTCGGCGTCGCGGTAGGCCAGATCGCCCGACCAGTACATGCCGTGCCGCATCCGCTCGGCCGTCGCCTCCGGATCGTTGTAGTAGCCGACGAACGGGCCGGCGCCCTGGGTGTTGACCAGCTCGCCGACCGCCTCCTCGAAGTTGGTCAGCGCGCCGTGCTCATCGAACTGCGCGACGGCGCATTCCTTCAGGGTGGTCGGGTTGTAGATGCTGACCCCGGGATACGGCCTGCCGATGGAGCCGGGCGGGGTGCCGTCTTCGCGCACCACGATCACCGCGAACTCGCTGGAGCCGAAGCTGTCCACCACCCGGCATCCGAAACGCCGTGCGAATTCAGCGATGTCGCGATCGGTCGCCTCGTTGCCGAAGGCCACCCGCAGCGTGTTGTCGGCGTCGTCGGGTCGCTCGGGAGTGGACAGGATCAGCGCCAGCGGCTTGCCGACATAGTTCAGATAGGTCACCCGGTAGCGGCGCACGTCGTCGAGGAACCGCGACGGCGAGAACTTGGCGGGAACCATCAACGCGCCGCTGCCGACCGCGACGGCCCACCCGGCGGCGACGCCGTTGGAATGAAACAGCGGCATCGCCAGATAGCAGACGTCGTCCGCGGTGACGTCGTATTGAAAGATGAGGCTGGCGCCGCACATGATCGCCATCCCATGCGCGAACCGCACCGCCTTGGGATTGCCGCTGGTGCCGGAGGTGAAGATCATCATGAACGGGTCGGCCGCCGTCACCTCGCGGTGCGGAATCAGCGGCGGCGCCGCGGCGACCGCATCGGCATAGGCCGGCGACCCGACCTCGAGAACCTGAATTCCGTTGAAGTCCAACCCGTCCAGCAACGGCAGGTGCTCGTCGTCGACAAGGAGGATCTGGCAGTCGGAGCGGTGGATGTCGGAGAGCAGCGCTGATCCCCGGCGGGTGGTGTTCAGCCCGCACAGGACGTAACCGCCGAGCCCCGCGGCGGCCATGGCGCGCAGCATCGCCGGTGAATTGCCCAGCGCCGCACCGACATGCAGCGGGCGGGCGGGGTCGGCGCGGGCGATCAGCGCCGACGCCTCGGCCTCGGCCTCGGCCAGGTGCTCGCGCCACGTCCAGGTCTTGTCTCCGTATGCGACCGCCGGGGTGTCGTCGTGTCGGCGCTGCCGCAACAGCTGCTGGACCGTCTCAATCATCGTGTCGTCAGCACCAGCCCGGCATAGCCGCGGTCGGCCACCTGCTCGCAGTGCCGCCGATACGTGCCGAACCCTCCGATGTAGGGCATGAACACTCGTTTCTTGCCTTCGATGTTGGCGCCCAGGTACCACGACGAGGCCGCCTTGGGGAACAGCGTCCGCTCGGCCACCTCGGCCACGTGCCGGGTCCACGCCACGGCCGCGTCCCGCCGCGGCTCGACCTCGGTCACCCCCAGTCGGCGCGCCGCACACAGCAAATCGATGACCCAGTCGACTTGGACTTCGGCATGCAGCACCATGTTGGCCAGCACCGAGGGGCTGCCGGGCCCGCTGATGCTGAACAGGTTCGGCAGGCCCGGCACCATCATGCCGAGAAAGGTCAGTGGCCCGTCGGCCCAGATGTCGCGCAGTCGGTCGCCGCGGGGCCCCGTGGGGTTGATGCGGGTCAACGCTCCGGTCAGCGCGTCGAAGCCGGTCGCGAAGATCAGCACATCGCAGGGATATGTCGTTGTGCTGGTTCGTATTCCGTCTGCGGTGATTGCTTCGATGGGCTCGCGGCGCAGGTTCACCAGCCGCACATTGTCGCGGTTGAAGGTGGCGTAGTAGCCGTCGTCGGTGCAGATCCGTTTGGTGCCGATCGGGTGATCCACTGGAATGAGGTCCGCCGCGACGTCGGGATCGGTGACGATTTCCCGGATCCGCTCCTCAGCGAACGTCCTGGCGATGTCGTTGGCGGCCGGATCGCTGGTTTGGTCGGGGAACGTCTTCGCGAACAGCACGCCACCCTCGCGCCACCGCTTCCACAGCGCTTCGGCCCGTTCGGCCGGGTCGGTGTCGACGGCGTTCTTGTGGTACGTGCCGTGCGGGGTGCCCGACGTTGCGTAGGCGGAGCGGCGGCGGCGCTCGGGATACTGCTCTTGAATCCGTTGCTGTTCCTCGGCCGAAAACGGCCGGTTGGGCATGGGAATGGTGTAGTTCGCGGATCGCTGAAAGACGACCAGGCTTTCGGCTTGCGCGGCGATGATGGGGGTCGCCTGGATTCCCGACGATCCGGTGCCGATCAGGCCGACCCGCTTGCCGCGCAGGTCGGGATCCTCGCGCGGCCAGGCGGCGGTGAAGTACACCTCGCCCGAGAAGTCCTGCGCCCCAGGGATATCGGGCCGGTTGACCGCCGACAGGCAGCCGGTGGCGCAGATCAGGAACCGTGCGGCAAAGGTCTGCCCGTTGCTGGTGCCGACGCGCCAGCGGCCGTGTTCGAACGCGGCGTCGACGACGTCCGCACCGAAGCGATAGTGGCGGCGCAGGTCGAAGCGGTCGGCGACGTGCCGCAGATAGGCGAGGATCTCCGGCTGTGCGGCGAAGCGTTCGGTCCACTGCCAGCTGCGCTGCAGCTCTTCGTCGAAAGAATAGGAGTAGTCCACACTTTCGACGTCGCAACGCGCACCCGGGTAGCGGTTCCAGTACCAGGTGCCGCCGACGTCCGGGGCCGCCTCGAGCGCGGTCACCGACAGGCCGGATGAGGCGGCACGGTGCACGGCGTAGAGCCCGCCGAATCCGGCGCCGATGACGAGGACATCGCTGACGTCGGTCATGCCGGGGCCTCTCCGTGCGCCGGATGCAACAACCCGTCGCCGGCCGGGGCGCCGCGCGGGCAGTAGATGCGGACGCGCAGGAATCCGGCGTTCAGCTGCTCCGGCATGGCCCGCACCATGCCGTCCAGCGGGTCGTCCATGTGCACCTCCGACCGCATCGTCGCGCTCATGCGGGCCGGTACTTCAACAGCGTGATCCCGTCCTGCAGATCGTAGAACACCGGGCTGACCCGCATCCCGATCCTGATGTCGCCGGGGTCGACGTCGACCAGCTCGGTGCTGAACTTCGGCCCGGCATCCCAGTGCACCACCGCGGGCAGCTGCGGCACCGCGTCGGCCCACGGCGGGCCGGTGGGCCGGCGTGCGACGGTGAACGTGTACAGCGTTGCGGCGCCGTCGATTTCCCGCCATTCCAGGTCGTCGGCCAGCGTTCCCGGTGACAGGGTGCGCGGATAGAACACGTAGCGCCGCAGCGACGGCGAGTACTGCACCAGGATCCGATGCTGCGCCAGGCCGTCCCAGAACGGCCGCGAGACGGGGGTGGGCTCGGGAATCGGGCGCGGTGTCATCGCTACTCCCCCTGCAGCAGCAGGGCGACCTGCTCGCTCATGATGCCGCCGTTGCCGGTCACGAAGGCGGTGTGGCAGCCGGGCACCTGGGCGTCGCCGGCCCGGCCCATGATCTGGCGGGCGCCGTCGACCACATGGTGCATGCCACCGGCCATGCCGGCCTGGCCGAAGGACAGTTGGCCGCCGGCGGTGTTCAGCGGGAAGTCGCCCCGATGGGTCAGGTCGTGTCCGCCGATCCATTGCATGCCTTGGCCTTTCGCACAGAATCCGGCGTCTTCCAGGCTCATCAGCACCGTGATCGTGTAGCAGTCGTAGATGGAGGCGACGTCCACATCCGGCCGGTCCAGCCCGGCCATCGCGAAGGCCCGTTCGGCGGCGCGCGCGATCGGGGTGGACAGCAGGTCCTCGGCGTACGTCGGTGTCTTGAAGGCGATGTGTTCGCCGAAGCCCTTGATCCACACCGGGCGGTGACGGCCGCGGCGGGCGAGGTCGGCGTTGGCGATCAACACCGCGGCTCCCCCGTGCACGCGCATCACCGTCTCCAGCATGTGGATGGGGTCGGCGATCATCGGGCTGTCCAGCACGTCGGCCGCCGTGATCGGGGTGCCGAAGAAGACGGCGCCGGGATGGGCACACGCGTTGGTGCGCTGGTCGACAGCGATCTTGGCGAGCGCGGCGGGGTCGTAGCCGAATTCCGCGGCGTACCGCTGGGCGATCTGCGCGTAGGGCGCGTTCTGGCCGACGTTGCCGTACGGGATCTCGAATTCGGCCTGCGGCGAGCCGTAGTTGTTGGATGACGCCCCATACCAATTGGGTTCGGGCGGGGGTCGGCGCGCGGAGTGCGGCACCGATGCGGACCCGGGGACCACGGCCAGCGCCGCCTCGCAGATGCCGAGTTCGACGGCAGCCGCGGCCCGCCACACCATGCCCGCGGAGCTGGCCCCGCCCAGATCGACGCGCTCACCGAAATCGCATGCCAGGCCCAGGTATTCGCACAGGGTGGCCGGTGCGAACATGGCCGACTCGGCGACGCCGTGGGTCAGCAGCCCGTTGACCCGGCCGGGGTCGACGCCGGCGTCCTCGATCACCAGCTTTGCCAGCAACGCGTACTGGTCGAGGGTGAACCGCGGCGGACCGGTCGGCCGTCGCTCGGCCGGCAGCTCCGCGATGCCGACGATCGCCGCTTCGCCGCGCAGCCCGGTCACGACCGGGCTTCCCGCCGCGGCAGCTGCACGGTGGCCGCGCCGGGCATCAGCACGGTGTCGTCGCGCCGGCCGGCGATGTCCAAATCGACCAGGCCGGAGCCGCTTTCGTCCAGCCGCTTGCCGGTGACCCGGCCGCCGAAACTGAGCGGTTCGCCCGGATAGGCGACCGCCCGGTTCTGCACCGAGAACGACACCAGTCGTCCGCGTCCGCCGATCCAGTCCCCCAGCGCGCGGGCCAGCAGCGCCGCCTGAAGCGGGCCGTGCACCAGCACATCGTCGTATCCCTCGGCGCGGGCCCACTCTTTGTCGTAGTGGATGCGGTGACCGTTGTAAGTGGCGGCGCTGAAGAAGAACATCTGGGTTTCGTCGACGGTGACGGTCAAGGTGGGGATGTGATCGCCCACGCTGACGTCGTCGTAGAACAGCTCGGTCATGGCGGCCTTTTCTCGGTCGGCTCTTGCTAGGGTCGGGCGATCATCGACGTCGACGCCTCGGCCAGCAGCTCGTCGTGCTGGTTGCGGTACACCGTGTGCCACGTGACGAGCACGAATCTGCCGGAGCGGCCCTGCTTTTCGACGATCGAGGCGATGGTGCGGACCATGTCGACCCGGTCGCGGTGATAGGCGGGCAGGTGGAAAGTGAAGCTTTCCCCGCCGGCCATCCGCTTGGGTGCGCGCGGAAACGCGAGGCTGCCCGAGACCGCGCCGGAGGATCCGTCGGGGCGCAGCGAGTCCAGCCGCGAGACGCCGAGGATCGCGTATTGCAAAAACAACGGCGGGCAGATGATGTCGCGAAAGCCGTTGGCGCGCGCGTAATCCGGGTCGAAATACAACGGGTTGTGGTCGCCGACCGCCGCGGCCCAGCGCTGCCAATCCCGTTGGTTCACTTCGCCGGTCGCCGACGCGGCGACCGTACCCACCCGCGCCGCCGACTCGGCGTCGACCAAGCTGTCCTCACTCACCGATCTCCTCCCAGGTTTGTTCGAGCCACGATGCGGCGACATCGGCGCCGCCGCCCAGCGTCGAACCGAGCCGGGCCCGTTCGCTCCACAGATGCAGGTCGGTCTCGGTGACATAGCCCATGCCGCCGTGCAGCTGGTGCGCGTCGAGCGTGATCAGCCGGGCGGCGGTGGCCGCATGCATGCGCGCGACGGCCGTCTCCCGGCTCGCGGTGCGGCCGCGTCCCAGCCAGAACACCGCCGCGTGCGCGGCCAAGCGCGCCGCCGTCAGCGCGATGTGCATGTTGGCGACCACGTGCTGGGCGGCCTGAAACGAGGCGATGGACCGGCCGAATTGGTGACGCAGCTTGGTGTAGTCGACGGTGCGGTCCAGCACGGCCTGCCCGACGCCGACCATGTCGAGCGAACCCAACGCCACCGCGGTGTTGGCCAGCCGGCGCAGGTCGGCCGGGGTGACGCCCGCGGCCACGGCGTCGAGCACCGCGTCGTCGCCGATCGCCACGTCGTCGAAGCGGACCGCGAAGGCCCGGTGCCCGCCGGCCATGTCCAGCGGCGCCAGGCTCACGCCCTCGGTGTGCGGGTCGACCAGGAACACCAGTGTCCGCCCGGCCGCGGCGGCCGATGCCACGACGAGGTCGGCGACGTCGGCGTCGGCGACGTAGTCGACGGTTCCGTTCACCCGCCACTGGGAGGCCGGTGCACCGGCCCGATCGGCGCGCAGCACCGGGGACACCAGCGCGGCGTCGCGGGCGCTCCACAGCGCGGTGGTGGCGCGCATGCTGCCCGACACCAGCGGCGGCAACCACCGGGCCTTGGCGTCCCGGGAGCCGAGCCGGTCGACGGCCAGGGCCGCCTGCACGCTGTTATGCACCGTCGTCGGGCACAGCGCCCGGCCGGCTTCGGTGTAGAAGACCGCCAGGTCGTCCAGCGAGCCGCCGGAGCCGCCGTACTCCTCGGCGATGGCCAGGCCGAAGACGCCCGCGCCGCTCAGCGCCTTCCACAACGCGGGGGTGCGGCGGTCGGTGTCCGGTTCGTTCAGCGCTCGCACCAGGTGCAGCGGGTTCTCGGCGGCCAGCAGCGCGCGCAGCGACGCCGCGAAGTCGCGCTGTTCGGCGGTGGGTGTCAGTTTCATCTGGGTGGTCGGGTCCGGGTCAGCGTCCGTAGCTCGGCATGGCGTGCCCGCGCTGGGCGATGATGTCGCGCAGCACCTCGTTGGTGCCCCCGCCGAAGCGCATCAGCGGGGCCGCCCGGTAGAGCCGCTCGAATTTGCCTGCCAGCGGGGCGTTTTCGCTGCGATGCGCCAGCAGCCCGTCCACTCCGAGCAGGTCGAGCGCCAGATCCGCGATGCGCTGACGCAGCTCGCTGGTGAAGATCTTTTCGACGCTGACCTCGACGGTCGGGATGACGCCGCTGTCCAGGATCGACGCCGCCTCGTAGCCCATCAGGGTGGCCACCGCCACGTCGGCTTCGGCCTGCGCCAGCCGGCGGCGCAGCCACGGGTCGTCGGCGGGCACCGTCCGGTCGCGGCGCGGCCGCCGCGCCAGCTCGTGCAGTTCCTCGACGGCGCGGCGCAGGTCACCCGCGTTGGTCAGGGCTCCCCGTTCGAGATCGAGCGCGCCGGTGATGTAGGTCCAGCCGTGGTTGACTTCGCCGATCAGATTGGTGACCGGCACCCGCACGTCATGGAAGTGCACCTCGTTGGTGCGGTAGCCCGACCACGCGTACAGCGGGCGGATGTCGATCCCGGGGCTGTCGATGGGGACGATGACGACCGAGATGCCGCGATGCCGGGTGCCGGTGGGATCGGTGCGCACACAGAGCCATTCGTGCGTCGCCCGCTGCGCCCCGCTGTTCCAGATCTTGGTGCCGTTGATCACCCACTCCTCGCCGTCACGCACGGCGCTGGTGCGCAGGTTGGCCAGGTCGGTTCCCGCGTCGGGCTCGGAATAGCCGACCGCACAGATCATTTCGCCCTTGGCGATCAGCGGCAGCCATTCGGTTTTGTTGCGTTCGGTGCCGTGCCGCATGATCATCGGCGCCACCGACGTCACGGTCAGGTCGGGGCCCGGCACGCCCCAGTATTCGAATTCGCTCATCAGCAGGTGCAGGTGCACGGCGCCCAGCCCCAGGCCGCCATACTCGCGGGGCCAGTTCAGCCCGAACCAGCCCTTGGCGCCGATCTTGCGCCGGAACCGGGCCACTTCGCCGTCGGGAAACTCGAGATCGTGTTGGGCGAGCTCGGCCCGCAACTCCTCGGTGACGTTGTCGCGCAGGAATTCGCGAATCTCGGCCAGCCAGGCGCGCTGCCCCGCGTCGAGTTCGAAATCCATTCCGGCGCCTGTGCCTTTCTGCGGGTGCCTTTCCGTCGGCCTCACACCGAGCCTTACACCGAGCAGCGCCAGCGTAACGCCACGGCGAGAATGCGCCCGGGATTTCGCCGTGGCGTTACGCCCGGCGTACCGCGAAGGGCCGGGAAGGGTCCCGAAGGATTGACGCCGCGCCTGTTAATGCGCTGTCAAGCTCCCGTTAAAACCCCTCGACATGCTCGCGGTTTCGGGCGGGGGCTGGGAGGATCTTCAGATCGGTTGGTCGGCGCGGACCAGACACCGCCGGGTCGAGGGACTCGAAGGACTCGAGGAGAAGTCATGCCCACCGTTGAGATGCGGCTCCGCGAAGACTTGCGCAACTACGCCGTCGAATTGCGGCAACTGGCTTACACCTTGCCGCTGGGCGTCGGCGAGCACGACCTGTTGCAGTTGTCCGACCGGATGCGCGCCGCGGCCGACCAGCTGGTGCGCAAGGGGGCGTAACCGCTCAGCCGCCTTTGAGGCGGATCTTCCAGCGCACGAACCCCAGGTAGACGGTGCTGATCAGGATCAGCATGCCCACGTCGAACCACCAGGTGCCCGGGGCGTGGCGCCAGTGCGAGTCCTTGGGTGTGAGCGGCCCGGGCACCAGCTTGGTCAGGTCGGCGGTGGACGCCGACGCGGCGAATCCCCAGCGCGCCGGGGTGGCCCAGGCCATCTGATCGAGCCCGACCCGCCCGGTCACCGGGATCATCCCGCCGGAGAACACCAGCTGCGACATCACCGCCACCACCAGCAGCGGCATGATCTGCTCGTTGGACTTGGCGACGGCCGACAGGGCCAGCCCCAGCATGGCGGAGGCGACGCAGGTCAGCGCGACGTCGGCGAACAGCTCCAGCGCGGGCTTGCCCAGGGCCACGGCACCCTGGGTGGGCGCGCCCTTGCCGAGCACCGCGATCGTGGTGACGATCGCCGACTGGACGATCGCGAACACGGTGTAGACGCAGACCTTGGCCAACAGATACGCCGACGTGGACAGCCCGACCGCCTGCTCGCGCAGGAAGATGGCGCGCTCCCCGATGAGGTCGCGGATGGTCAGCGCGGTGCCCATGAAGACGGCGCCGACGTTCAGCAGCACCAGGATCTGGCCCGGCTCGTTGGGCGCGGCGCCCATCGGGTTGGGGATGCCGAAGCCGACGTCGCCGGGCACCGACATCGACAGCGAACCCATGATGAACGGCAGCAACGCCAGGAATACGAAGTAGCCGCGGTCGGAGACGATCAACCGCATCTGGCGGCGGGCGATCGTGGAGAACTGCCGGACCAGACTGGTGTGCGCGGGGTCGCCGAGTTCGGCGGGCTGCTCCGCCGGTGGCGGCGGCGGTTGCGGGCCGGTGCGGGCCAGGTAGCGCGCCCGGGAACCGTCCGGGTCGCCCGCGACGGTGCTGAAGATGTCGGCCCAGTTGGTGGTGCCCATGGCCGGGCCGATCTGGCCGGGTGGCCCGCAGAACGCCGTCTTCCCGCCGGGGGCGAGCAGCAGCACCTGGTCGCAGACGTCGAGGTAGGTCAGCGAGTGGGTGACCACCAGCACCACGCGGCCGGCGTCGGCGAGCTGGCGCAGCATGGTCATCACCTGCCGGTCCAGCGCCGGGTCCAGACCGGACGTCGGCTCGTCGAGGATCAGCAGCGACGGCCCGGTGAGCAGCTCCAGCGCCACCGACGCACGCTTGCGCTGACCGCCGGACAGCTTGTCCACCCGGGTGTGCAGATGCTGGGTCATCTCGAGTTCCTCGAGCACCCGGGCCACCACCTGGGCGCGGTCTTCCTTGGTGGTGTCGGGTGGCAACCGCAGTTCGGCGGCGTACATCAACGCCTGCTGCACGGTCAGCTGGCCGTGCACCACGTCGTCCTGCGGCACCATCCCGATCCGGCTGCGCAGCGACGCGTACTCGGCGTGCACGTTGTGTCCCTCGAACGCCACCGTGCCGGTGGTCGGGTGGGTGTATCCGGCGACCAGCCGCGCGAACGTGGACTTGCCCGCGCCGGACGGCCCGATGATCGCGGTCAGCGTGCCGGGCAGCGCGGTCAGCGAGATGTTGTCCAGCAGCGTCTTGTTGTTCTCGATCGTCCACGTCACGCCGCGCACGTCGAGGCCGCCGGTGCGGGTCGCGGCCGCGGTCTGATCGCGGCGGGCCAGGGTGCCGCCGTGGAAGACCAGGTCGATGTTGCCGATGGTGACGACGTCGCCGTCGCGCAGCACGGCCGAATCGACCCGGACGCCGTTGACGAAGGTGCCGTTGATGCTGCGGTTGTCGTGGATCTCGGTGCCGGCGGGCGTCGGGATCAGGGTGGCGTGGTGACGCGACGCCAGCACCTCGGGGATGACGATGTCGTTGTCGTTGGCGCGGCCGATCTTGACCGCGCCCGGCGTCGATTCCAGCCCCGCGCGGCCCGGCCGCAGGATCTTCATCATCGACGTGGCGAGGTTCGACGAGTCGCCGCCGATGCGCCCGGTCTGGGCGGGGGCGGGCTGCGCGGTGGTCGGCGGCGCGGCGTGCCCCGACGGCGCCCGGTAGATCTGCGGCGCGTGCTGCAGCCCGCTGGACGGATACCGGGTCGGTCCGCTGGGCGGATGGCTCGGCTGCGCGCCGGTGGGCGACTGCACCGGCTGGCGGAACGAGGACGACGCCGGCTGCTGTGGCTGGCTGATCCGCTGGGTGCCGGGCGGCTGGCCCTGCGCTGCGCCCGTCATCGGCCCGCTGGGCGTGCTGACGATCGGTATCGACGTGGTGAGCGGAGGTCGGCCGGCCGACCCCTGGTGGCGGCCGACCTCGAAGGACAGGGCCGGACCGTCCGGGTTGCCCATGTTGACCCGGGTTCCGTCGTTGATGTCGACCATCGGGACGCGACGGTTGTTCACGTACAGCCCGTTCAGGCTGCCATTGTCGATGGCGACCCATCGCCCCTGCTCGTAGCGCACGATCAGGTGGGTGCGGGAGATCAGTGGGTGTGCGACGCGCAGGTCGGCGCGAAGGTCACGCCCGATCACGACATCGTTGCCTGCCGCGAAGGTGCGCTCGGCTCCGTCGTAGCGCACGGTCAACGCAGGCGTGGCTGGTGGGCTCATCAGGACCAACTCTAACGGCAGCGGCGCCGGTTAGGCGCTATGCGTTTCCCGGCCCGGACGACGTCGAGAGGCTTTGGGCGGCTGCTTCGGGTTCCGCCGATTCCTTCGCCTGCGGCGGGGGACGCCCGGGCGACGAATCACGGTGCAGCGCAGCTACTTTCGTGCTCTTCAACCGGCCGCCGCGGTGCGCAGTCTGCGCACGTTCGAGAATCGGGTCCCGGCGGCGGTGACGTCCTTGACGAAATCGCCGAGGTACTTGATCGCGCGCCTGCCCTCGGGCAACACGTCGGCGGCCAGCGGGAAGTCGTGGATCTGTCCGTCCCAAAGATGGAGATCGCAGTGGATTCCGCTGGCTTCCAGGCGTTTCGCCATCAGCTCGGCGTCGGCGACCAACAACTCGTCCGAGCTGGCATGGATGGTGACCGGCGGCAGCGAGGACAGGTCGGCGTCCACCGGCGAGGCGACCGTGGAATCGCCGTGGCCCTCCAGCACCTGGGCGTTGCTCAGATACTCGGCGAACCGCGAGAACGCCCGGCAGGTGAACATCGAGCATTTGCGGGCGTTGCGGTGCTTGAGTTTTCGGGCCGGGTCCGTGTCGGTGAACGGTGACACGGTCGCGATGCCGGCCGGCTCCATGACCTCGTTCTGAATCGCCAGCAGGGTGGTCATGAACGCCAGGTATCCCCCGGCCGAGTCGCCGGCCACGACCACGCGGTCGCCGTCGAAGCCGCGGTCCTGCAGCCAGCGCAGTCCGTCGAGGCCGTCGTCGATGGCATCGGTGATCTGGTGCGCCGGCAGTTTGCGGTACGCCACGGCGAGCACGGCGGCGTCCGCCGCCTTCGACAAGCGGGTCACCATCGGGCGGTGGGTGTTGAGGCCGCAGGTCAAAAAGGCGCCGCCGTGCAGGTACAGAATCGCCCGCTCCCCCGATACCCCGGGTGCGCGCACCCATTCGGCGGCGCAGTGCTCGAGCCGCACGGGGTGCGTGGTGCCCGCCGATCCCAGCCTCGGCACCAATCCGGCGAAGCTGTCGACATATTCGAGGGGCCAGTGCAGATTCGGCGTCAGCGCCCATGCACGCACCGCGTTCTTCACGATCAAGCGGCTGGCGAGCGACACCGCTACCGACTGCGGACTATGGCGATGATGCACCCGCCGGGTCGTTGCCACGCTGGGCAATACCCGACGGGGCGACATATGACTCGGATCGGCTGTACTCACCATCTGCATCAACCTCCTAAGTCGACACCGGGTACCCGTCACGGCGACGGGCTAACGGGAGAAGTACGTGCGGCGAATGTCGGGTTCATCACCGTTTGCCGCGGGCTGAGATGGGTATCACTGGCTTGTCTGCCGGCCTGGTTGTCTTCCGGCCTGGTTGTCGCCGTTCTCGGGCAATGGCCGAAGATATGAGCGATGACGCAGCACAAGCACTTTGATCCGCTGCTGAGCGACCGGGTGGCGGTGGTGACCGGTGGTGGCGGCGGTATCGGCGCGGCCACCGCGCGGCTTTTCGCCGAACACGGTGCGCATGTCGTCATCGCCGACATCGACGCCGAACTCGCCGACGAAACCGCCTCGACGATCGCGGCGTCCGGCGGATCCGCGCATCCCATCACCGCCGACGTGCGAAACGCGGCCGAGGTCACCCACTTTGCGCGGACCGTACTGGACCGCTACGGCCGGATCGATGTTTTGGTCAACAACGTGGGCCACTGGCTGCGCCACCCCGGGGGTTTCGCCGACACCGACCCGCAGCTGTGGGACGAGCTTTACCGGATCAACCTGCATCACGTTTTCCTTGTCACCCACGCGTTCCTGCCGACCATGATCGACCGGGGTGCCGGTGCGATCGTGAACGTCTCGTCGGTGGAGGGGCTGCGCGGTTATCCCGAGGACCCGGTGTACGCGGCCTTCAAAGCCGCCGTCATCGGATTCACCCGCAGCCTCGCGGTCCAGGTGGGCAATCATGGGGTGCGGGTCAACGCGGTCGCTCCCGACGTCACGGAATCGCTGCAAGTGCCCTACTCGCAATGGCTTTCGGCCGAGGAGCAGAGCCAGTGGCCGCGCTGGGTTCCGGTCGGGCGGATGGGCCTGCCCGAGGATCAGGCCCGGGTGATCCTGTTCTTGGCCTCCGACTGTTCGTCGTTCATCACCGGCCACACCATCCCCACCGACGGCGGCACCACCGCGGCCGGCGGCTGGTTCCGCTCCTCACGCCGGCCCGGCCGGGAGTGGACGAATCGGCCCGCCGACCCCTGATCGATGTCCCGGAGTGCCTGTGCGCCAATCACTTTGAGTTCTTGCCAGACGCGAGATGGCCCGGCCACAGGCGTGGCCGGGCCATCGACGAGTACGGTTACTGTTCGGCCTTCTGGCGAGCCTCGTTGATCTCGGCGGCCTTTCGGGCGCTTTCGGCCTCGGCCTCCTTCTGGGCGGCCTCGCGCTGCGCCTCGGCCTTGTCCTGCTGGGCCTGACCCTCACGCATCAGGTCGTCGCGTCCGGCGACCGCGCCGGCCACTTCCTTGACCTTGCCCTTGACGCCCTCGACGACGCCCTCGATGGCCTCCTCGGGACCGCTCTTGTCCGACATGCGTCCTCCCTCCGTGTCGTACGTGTCGACCCCAGTTATTGCCAACCGGCGCCATCGCAAAACGTCGGCGAGCAGTAGCCTGCACCACAGCCGCACCCCGATCCCGCCGGACTACCTCCAATTCCCTTGCTGTGCAACAGAATTGATGTCATCGCGTCGCGATCGAGCCGGCGCCGCCCCGCCTCACCGCACCGGGCACCGGCACGGGCGCTTACGCTGTTCGGGATCGACAGCGAGGAGTCGCGACGATGGAGATGTGGGAGCTGGTCGCCCGCGAGCAGATCCGGGACACCCTGGCGCGCTACAACTGGTCCGGCGACGCGGGCCGGGTCGACAACCTCGCGGAGACCTTCTGCCGCGACGGGGTCCTCGAAATCCGGGGCTTCGAGCCGTTGCGCGGCCGAGCGGCGATCGCGGCCTTCCTGCGCGGTGTCACCGGCGGCATCGCCGTCGACGTCGGCGTCAAACCGATTGTGCGCCACAACGTCTCCAACGTGTTGTTCACCGAGCTGCGGCACGGCGAGGCGCGGGTCCGGTCCTACTTCACCGTCGTCACCCACATCGGGCTGGACCATTGCGGCCGCTACCGCGACCTGCTGGTGCCGGACGGCGGGGGCTGGCTGATCCAACACCGCGCGGTGTCCACCGACTGGGCGGCGCCCGGCTCGGTCATGGCCCGGTAGCACCGGCCGGCCGGCGATTCCGGTCAATGCCGGGGCGAATGTTTGCCGAACGCCCCGCAGCGGCTACAGACATCACGGCGCACCAGCGGATCGCGGCTACCCCGATGGCCCCATCCGCGCGACGGCTCCGGAATGACCGCCGGTCATGTGACCACAGGTCACGGCCGCGAAACACAAAGACAGGCAGACATGCAACGACTCAGCGGGCTAGACGCGTTCTTCTTGTACCTGGAATCACCGACGCAGCTGCTGAACATTTGCTGTGTGATGGAGCTGGACCCCGCCACGATGCCGGGCGGCTACACCTTCGAGCGGTTTAGGGCCGCGCTGTCGAGGCAGCTGGAAGCCGTGCCCGAATTCCGGCTCAAGCTGGCCGATACCCCACTCAATCTCGACCACCCGGTGTGGGTGGACGACGACCGGTTCGATCTGGGCCGGCACCTGCACCGCATCGCGCTGCCGTCACCCGGCGGACCGAAAGAACTGGCGGAGATCTGCGGCCACGTCGCCGGGCTGCCGCTCGATCGCGACCATCCGCTGTGGGAGATGTGGGTGGTCGAAGGCCGGCACGGCAACGACACGCTGTCCGTCGTCCTCAAAGCCCATCACGCCGTGGTGGACGGCGTGGGCGGCGCCAACCTGCTCGCGCAGTTGTGCGGTACGGCGCCCGACGCGCCGCCGCCCGAGCCGGCCCCCCGCACCGGCACGGTGAACCGGCTGCAGATCGCCGCCGGCGGATTGATCGGGGCGGCGCTGCGGCCCTGGCGGCTGGCCAGGGTGCTGCCGGCAACCGCGCTGACGCTGGCCGAAACGGTGCTGCGCGCCCGCGGCGGGGGGCAGACCATGGCGGCTCCGTTCGCGGCGCCGGCAACGCCGTTCAACGGAACTTTCACCCGGCGCCGCAACGTCGCCCTGGCCGGCGTCGACCTCGAGGACGTCAAAGCGGTCAAGCGGCACTTCGGGGTGACGGTCAACGACGTGGTGACGGCGATCTGCGCGGGCGCGCTGCGCCAGTTCCTGGCCGACCGCGACGCACTGCCCGAGGTGCCGCTGGTGGCCAGCGTGCCGGTGTCGGTGCACGGCAAGTCCTCTCGACCCGGCCGCAACCAGACCACCTGGATGCTGTGCCGGCTGGAAACCCACATCGACGACCCGGTGCACCGGCTGACCACGATCGCGGAGAAGAACGCGGCGGCCAAGGAGCACGCCGCCGCGATGGGGCCGACCCTGCTGCAGGACTGGACGCAGGTGGCCGGGCAGACCGTGTTCGGCGTGGCGCGCAAACTGCTGCCCCGCATCCCGCTGCCGGACAAACCGCCGCACAATTTGGTGCTGTCCAACGTGGCCGGGCCACGACACCAGCTCTACTTCCTGGGCTGTCGGCTGGACGGCATGTACCCGCTGGGGCCGATCATCGCCGGCGCGGCGCTCAACATCACCGTGATGTCTCTGGGCGGGCGGCTCGGCGTCGGCATCCTCTCCTGTCCCGACCTGGTGCCCGACCTGTGGGATCTCGCCGACGCGTTTCCCGCCGCGCTCAAAGAGCTGACGAACTGCGTCAGGTCCGGCCGCGCCCGGACCTGAGCGCATCCGCGCCCGTTCAGCGGAACCGCGTCCGCCGTCGCCGGCACGGCATGGCAGGGTGATACCCGTGGCAGACACTCCTGGACGAACCGGCATCACCGAGCAAGACCTACGTGAAATCAGCACGGAGAAGGGCGCTTTGCGCTACTACGACACCGGCGGCGACACCGGCGGCCCGGATTCGGCGGCCGTGCTGCTCTTCCTGCACGGCTCCGGCCCCGGCGTCACCGGGTGGCGCAACTTCCGCGGGATACTGCCCGCCTTCGCGGCCCACTATCGCTGCCTGGTGCTGGAATTCCCCGGGTTCGGGGTCAGCGACGACTTCGGTGGCCACCCGATGGTCACCGCGTTCGGCACCGTCGCGCCGTTTCTCGACGCGCTGGGCGTCGAGAAGGTGCACATCATCGGGAACTCGATGGGCGGGGGCGTCGGCATCAACTTCGCCACCCACAATCCGGACCGCGTCGGGCGGCTGGTGACCATCGGCGGCATCGGCACCAACATCTTCAGTCCCAGCCCCAGCGAGGGCATCCGGCTGCTGCAGGAGTTCGTCGAAGACCCGACCCGGCAACGGCTGGTCGACTGGCTCAAGTCGATGGTGTACGACCAGGCGCTGATCACCGAGCAGCTGATCGAGGAGCGCTGGGCGCTGGCCACCGATCCGGACACGCTGGCCGCGGCGCGGCGCATGTACGGCAAAGCGGCGTTCTCGGCGATGAATGCCGCGCTGAACGCATCCGATCGGCCGCTGCCGTGGGCCGTGATGCACAAGCTCACCGCGCCCACCCTGCTCACCTGGGGCCGCGACGACAGGGTGAGCCCGCCGGACATGGCACTGATCCCGATGCGCACCATCCCCAACGCGGAGCTGCACATCTTCCCCAACTCGGGGCACTGGGCGATGATCGAGGCCAAGGCGGCGTTCGAAAGCACCGTGCTGGCCTTCCTTTCGCGCGGCTGATTCGGTGCCAGGCAGGCACCCCGTACTCCGCAACGCCGGTCACGAATCCTCCTATCGCTGAGTGGCGCCCGCGTCGACCGGCAGGGTCACGGCGGTGATGTAACGCGCCTCGTCGGAGGCCAGGAACAGCGCGGCGTTGGCGACGTCGACCGGATCGACCCACGGCACCTGAAGCAGGTTCATCGCTCGCGCCGCTTCGGCGAACTCGGCTCGCGTCGGCGGCCGATCCAGGTCGGGCCGAAACGCGCTTCGTACGGTGTCGTTTTGGATCAACGGCGTGTCGACGTTGGTCGGGTGCACGCAGTTAACGCGCACCCGGTGCGGCGCGAGTTCGTGGGCCAGGCTCTGCATCAGGCCGACCACGCCGTGCTTGGCGGCGGTGTAGTGCGCGACGCCGACCAGACCACGCAGTCCCGCAATGGAATTCGTCAAGATCATCGAACCGGCGCCGCGTGCGATCAGATGCGGCGCGGCGGCGCGGCACGTGTGCCATACGCCGGTGAGGTTCACGTCGAGCATGGTGCGCCAGACGCTCTCGTTCATCTCGACCGTCATCGCGCGCGACGTGATGCCGGCGGTCGCGCAGACCACGTCCAACCCGCCGAACCGTCGCGCACCGCGCTCGGTGGCGGCCTGAACGCCATCGAGGTCACGAACGTCGACCAGTTCCGCGTGCATTCGCCCGCCCACCTCGCCGACCAGCGAGGCCGTGTGGTCGAGATCGTCGGGTGTGCTGGGCGGAACCATCACCGTGTCCACCGGTCCGCACAGGTCGAGGGCCACGATGTCGGCGCCCTCCTGCGCGAACCGCACGGCTTGGGCGCGCCCGATTCCCCGCGCCGCGCCCGTGATCAACGCGACCTTCCCCGCCAGCCGCCCCGCGGCACTGACTTGTGGCATCCGGCGATTCTGCCGGCGCGAGCGGCACCGGAGTCGGTGTGTGTCCGATGGCCGGGAGACGATCATGCCGGCGTACCGGTCACCGGGATATCCCGGCCGAGGGCGACCGCCGGGACCTAACGTAGGCATCCGTGACCAGTGGCAGTGACCGGCGCGCAACCCCGGACGTCGATGTGGTGGTCGTCGGCGCGGGCCTCGCCGGCCTGTACGCGCTGCACAAACTGCGATCGAACGGCCTGCGGGTCAGGGTGTTCGAGGCCGGGCCGGACGTCGGCGGAACCTGGTACTTCAACCGCTACCCCGGGGCCCGATGCGACGTCGAGAGCGTGGACTACTGCTACTCGTTCTCCGACGCGCTGCAGCGGGAGTGGGATTGGTCGGAGAAGTACGCCACCCAACCCGAGATTCTGGCCTACATCAATTGGGTCGCCGACCGGCTGGATCTGCGCCGCGACATCACCCTGAACGCCCGCGTGAATTCCGCCGTGCTCGACGAAGCGCAGTTGCGCTGGACGGTGACCACCGAGACGGGCGAGCGCGTCACCGCCCGGTTCTGCGTGATGGCCACCGGCCCGTTGTCGGCGGCGATGACTCCGCCGTTCCCCGGTTTGGATACCTTCGCCGGGCAGGTCTACCACACCGCGGCCTGGCCGCACGAACCGGTGGACTTCACCGGCAAGCGCGTCGCCGTCATTGGCACGGGATCCTCTGGCATCCAATCGATTCCGATCATCGCCGAGGCCGCATCGCAGCTGTACGTGTTCCAGCGCACCCCGAATTACAGTGTGCCGGCGGGTAACCGGCCGTTGAGTGACTCCGACCGTGCCGAGGTGAAGGCCCATTACGCGGAACGACGACGGATATCGTGGCGCAGCGGGGGCGGCTCGCCCCACGTCGCCCACCCGAAGTTGACGATGGAGGCAACCCCCGAGGAACGGCGTGAGGCATTCGAAAAGCGCTGGGAGCTCGGCGGAGTGCTGTTCTCCAAGACATTCGCCGACCAGATGATCGACCCGGTCGCCAACGAGGAGGCCCGCAAGTTCTACGAGGAGAAGGTGCGCGCGGTCATCGACGACCCGGTGCTGGCCGACCTGCTCATCCCGAATGACCATCCGATCGGCACCAAGCGAATCTGCACCGACAGCAACTACTTTCAGACCTTCAACCGCCCGAACGTGAAGCTGATCAGCGTCCGCAAGACGCCGATCATGTCCATCGATGCGACCGGCATTAACACCACCGACGCCCATTACGACCTCGACGCGATCGTGCTGGCGACCGGATTCGACGCGATGACCGGCGCGCTGGCCAAGATCGACATCGTGGGCCGCGACGGAAGGCGGCTGAGCGACGACTGGTCCGGCGGGCCCCGCACGTACCTGGGCCTCGGCGTCGACGGATTCCCCAACCTGTTCCTGGTTTCGGGTCCCGGCGCGCCCGCCGTGCTGGCCAACATGGTGTTGCATGCCGAGGCGAACGTGAACTGGATCGCCGACTGCATCGCATATCTCGACGCCCATGACTACACCGCTGTCGAGGCGACGACGGATGCGGTCGACGACTGGGGCGCCGAGTGCGCGCGCCGCGCCGACGCCACCCTGTTCACCAAAGCCGACTCGTGGTATTTGGGTGCCAACGTGCCCGGAAAGCCGCGCGTCTTCATGCTTTTCGTCGGCGGGTTCGGCGTCTATCTCGACATCTGCGCCGAGGTCGCCAATGCCGGCTACAAGGGGTTTTCCTTGGTCAAGGCCCGCTGATGTCGGGTCTGCGCGGACGAGTAGTGCTGGTTACCGGCGCCGGTCGCGGGATCGGTCGCAGCCATTGCCAGCGGTTCGCCGAGGAGGGCGCCGACGTGATCGCGGTGGATGTGCCCGCGGCGGCTCCCGACCTCGCGCAGACCGCCGCCGCGGTGCAACAGCGCGGCGTGCGCGCGGCGACCGCTCTGGCTGACGTCAGCGACTTCGCCGCGTTGGCGGCCGCGGTGGACGAGGCCGTCGGCCGACTCGGTCGCCTGGACGTGCTCGTCGGCAACGCGGGAATCCACCCGGCCGCCGCGCCCGCGTGGGAGATCACCCCGCAGAACTGGCAGCAGACGTTGGATGTCAACCTCACCGGCGTGTGGCACACCGTCAAGGCGGGCGTCCCCCACATGAGCCGGACCGCCCGAGGCGGATCGATCGTGATCATCAGCTCCACCAGTGGTATTCGCGGAACGCCCGGCGCCGCCCCGTACTCCGCGAGCAAGCACGCCGTCGTGGGGTTGGCGCGCACCCTCGCCAACGAGCTGGGACCGCAAGGCATCCGCGTCAACACCGTTCACCCCGGAGCGGTGGCGACCGCGATGGTGCTCAACGAGGCCACCTTCCGGCGGCTGCGGCCCGACCTGGACAACCCGACGGCAGACGACGCCGCCGAGGCGCTCAGCGCCCGGCACCTGCTGCCGGTTCCGTGGGTGGAGCCGGTCGACGTGAGCAATGCCGTGGTGTTTCTGGCCTCCGACCAGGCGCGCTACATCACCGGCACCCAGATCGTGGTCGACGCCGGATTGCTGGCCAAGGCTTAGGACCCAAGCCTTGCAACGACGACGCCTGCCGCGGCGCCCAATTTCGTCCGCTCATCGGGATTTCCTTTGGGACGGGCCACGACTGCGGTAGACCATTACTAAGCACCCACAGGTAAGGACAACAACATGAGTGAGCGGGTAATCGACCGGGTCATGGCCATGGCCGACCAGCTGCGCGACCAGGCCGCCGAAGCCGAACAACTCGGCCGGCTCACCGACGACACCGTCAAGCTGATGAAGGGCGCCGGCCTGATCCGGCTGCTGCAAACCAAGCAGTACCAGGGTTTCGAGGTCCACCCCCGCGAGTTCGCCGAGACCGTGATGGCCACCGCGGCGCTGGACCCGGCCGCCGGCTGGATCGTCGGCGTGGTGGGTGTGCACCCCTACCAGTTGGCCTACGCGGACCCGAAGGTCGCGGCCGAAGTCTGGGCCGACGACGTCGACACCTGGATGGCCTCGCCGTACGCGCCGCAGGGCGTGGCCAAGCCGGTCAACGGCGGGTACATCTTCAACGGGCGCTGGCAGTTCAGCTCGGGCACCGACCACTGCGACTGGATCATCCTGGGCGCCATGCTCGGTGACGAGCAGGGTGTGCCGTTGATGCCGCCGCAGATGCTGCACATGATCCTGCCCCGCAAGGACTACGAGATCGTCGAGGACTCGTGGAATGTGGTGGGGCTGCGCGGAACCGGCTCCAAGGACGTCATCGTCAAGGATGCGTTCGTGCCCAGCTACCGGACCATGGACGCGACCAAGGTGATGGACGGCACCGCCCAGCGCGAAGCCGGCATGACCGAGCCGCTGTATCTGATGCCGTGGTCGACGATGTTCCCGCTGGGCATCTCGGCGGCCACCATCGGCATCGCCGAGGGCGCGCTGGCCGCACACCTGGACTACCAGCGCTCCCGGGTGGGCGCCACCGGAACGGCGATCAAGGACGACCCCTACGTCATGTACGCCATCGGCGAGGCCGCGGCCGACATCAACGCCGCCCGCCAGGAACTGCTGGCCAACGCCGACCGGATCTACGACATCGTCGCCTCCGGCAAGGAGGTGTCCTTCGTCGACCGCGCGGCCGGCCGGCGCACCCAGGTCCGCGCGGTGTGGCGGGCGGTGTCGGCGGTCGACGAGATCTTCGCCCGCTCCGGCGGCAACGCGGCGCGAATGGACAAGCCGCTGCAACGGTATTGGCGCGACGTGCACGTCGGCCAGATGCACGCCATCCACGTCCCCGGGACCACCTATCACGCGTCGGCGCTGAGTTCGATCGGCATCGACCCGCCCGAAGGCCCGCTGCGAGCCTTGATCTGAGAGGTTTTCCATGTCTGACCTGAAAAGCCTTGGCTACATCACAGTTTCGACGGCCGACATCGAGCGCTGGCGCCATTTCGCGTTCGGTGTGCTGGGGTTCGCGGAGGGTAAAGGACCCGACGAGTCGGCCCTGTACCTGCGGATGGACGAACGCGCGGCCCGGATCATCGTCGTGCCCGGCGACGTTGACCGGGTGGTCACGGTCGGCTGGGAGGTGCGTGACCACCAGGCACTGCAGCGGGTCAAGGCCACGCTGGACGGCGCCGGGGTGGCCTTCAAGGAATTGTCGCTCCAAGAGGCCGACGCCCGCCGCGTCGAAGAGGTGATCACCTTCGAGGATCCGGCCGGCACGACGCTGGAGGTGTTCCACGGCGCGGTGCTCGACCACAGCCCGGTCATCACCCCGTTCGGCGCGAAGTTCGTGACGGGCGACCAGGGTCTGGGCCACGTGGTGGTGCCCGCCACCGACCCGAACGGTCTGTTCGACTTCTACACCGAGGTACTGGGATTCCGGTCTCGTGGCGCGTTCCGGGTGCCGCTGCCCGCGGAGTTCGGCCCGATCCGGGTGCGGTTCCTGGGCATCAACGCACGCCACCACAGCCTGGCGATCTGCCCGGCCGCCCAACAGCGCGACCCGGGGCTGGTCCACGTCATGGTGGAGGTGGACAGCCTCGACGCCGTCGGGCAGGCGCTGGACCGGGTCAATGCCGACGGCTTCACCGTCGCGTCCACCCTGGGACGGCACACCAACGACAAGATGGTGTCCTTCTACGTCCGCGCGCCCGGCGACTGGGACATCGAATTCGGCACCGACGGGATGCGGGTCGACGAAACCTATTACACCGCAGAGGAAATCACCGCCGACAGCTACTGGGGCCACGAGTGGATTCCGGAACCACCCGCGGCGATGCGCATGTGAATACCGACGTCACACCGATACCCGCGTCGTCGATCACCTCGTGGGACCACGAGGCCGACGTCGTCATCGCCGGCTACGGCGTGGCCGGTGCGGCCGCGGCGGTGGAAGCGGCCCGCGCCGGGGCCGACGTCCTGGTGCTGGAGCGCACCGGATCCTGGGGCGGCGCGGCGGCGATGGCCGGCGGTTTCATCTACCTGGGCGGCGGCACGCCCATCCAGAAGGCTTGTGGTTTCACCGATTCCGTCGACAACATGGCGGCGTTCCTCAACGTTGCGATGGGCCCGGGTGCCGACGCCGACCGGATCGCCGACTACTGCGCGGGCAGCCTCGCCCACTTCGAGTGGCTGGTCGGCTGCGGAGTGCCGTTCAAGGCGGAGTTCTTCGGCGAGCCCGGCTGGGAGCCGATGGGCGATCAGGGGTTGATGTACAGCGGCGGGGAGAACTCGTATCCGTTCAACACCATCGCCTCCCCCGCTCCGCGCGGGCACGTCCCGCAGATGCAGAACAAGAAGCAGGGCGAAGCCAGCGCCGGCTACATGTTGATGAAGCCGCTCGTCGAGAGCGCCACCGCCGCCGGCGCCCGCGCGCTCTACGACGTGCGGGTGCAGCGGCTGATCACCGAGTCCGACGGCCGGGTCGTCGGCATGCGCGCGCGAAGGTACGGCACCGAGATGAACATCCGGGCGCGTACCGGCGTGGTGCTGGCGACCGGCAGCTTCGCCTACAACGACTCCATGGTGGCCCGCTACGCGCCGCGCATCGCTGGACGCCCGGCCGCCTCGATCGAGCAGCACGACGGGCAGGCGATCCGGATGGCCCAGGCGCTGGGCGCCGACCTCGCGCACATGGACGCCACCGAGGTGGCGATCTTCATCGATCCCCAGCAGTTGGTGCGCGGCATCCTGGTCAACGGCCGCGGCCAGCGCTACGTCGCCGAGGACACCTACCCGGGCCGGATCGGGCAGCTCACCCTCTACCAGCAGGACAACACCGCCTACCTGATCATCGACGGCGACGCCCAGGACGAGGCGATGGCCTCGTGGTCGCCCAAGCTGATGCTGCGCCCGGCGACCTGGGTGGCCGACACGGTGGCCGACCTGGAACGCGACATGGCCCTGCCGCCCGGTTCGCTGCAGGACACCGTGGCCGCCTACAACGCGGGCGCCGCCCGCGGCGAGGATCCGCTGCTGCACAAGAAGCCCGAGTGGATCAGGCCGATCGGCTCCCCCGTCGGCGCGGTCGACCTGCGGGAAAGCACCGGCGGCTTCACCCTGGGCGGGCTGGCCACCACGCTGGACGCCGAGGTGCTGCACGTCAGCGGGCAGCCCATCCCGGGGCTCTTCGCGGCCGGCCGGTGCACCGCCGGGCTGGCCGCCTGGGGCTACGCCAGCGGCATCTCGCTCGGCGACGGCAGCTTCTACGGCCGCCGCGCCGGCGCCTCGGCCGCCAAAGGCTGAGCCTTCTGCGCCTGGCGGGCCGCGCGCTCGATACGTTCATGCAGCGCAGCCCAATACGGACCGTCGACGTCGGGAAGGCCGGAGCGGCCCGGGTGCGACCCGGCTTGGTTGTCGGTGAGTTCACGAACGATGTCGGCGTGGCCCGCGTGACGGGCGGTCTCGGCGAGCATGTGCACGAGGATTCGCCCGAGGGTCACCGAGCGCCGTTCTTCGGGCCAGCCGGGCACGACACCGGGATGCTCGAGGCCCAGCGCCGCAATGGTGCGATCGGAGTGCACGCACGCCCGCCGGTACAGATCGACGATGTCGCGGCGGCTCTCGCCGGGCGCCGCCCACATGTCGACCGTGGGTTCCGCCGGGCCGCTCAGCCACAGCGGAGGACGCGGGAAAGGCCGGCCGAACACCTCGCCGAAATAGCCGATCTCGCAGCCGCTCAGGTGTTTGACCAAGCCCAGCAGGTTGGTGCCGTGCGGGGTCATCGGTCTGCGGACGTCGTATTCGGACAGTCCATCGAGCTTCCAGACCACCGCCGCGCGTGCGTCGCGCAGCTGCCGATGCAGGTCGTCCTTGAGACGGTCGGCCTTCATGGTCGGCCTGCAGCCGTGGGTGGGGCCTTGCTGCCTGGACCGATCACGGTGCGCTTCGCCCCGAGGGCGCGCGCATGCGCACCTTGGCCACCGCGGCGGTGGCGGCCGATGCGGCGGAAATGGCGCTGTTGATCGAGATTTCACCGCGCATGCCCGGCGCGGAGACCATGTCGCCGACCAGATACACGCCGTCGCCGCGGTAGATGGCCGGCCGGTCACGCCAGGTCTGCCCGGGCAGGTCCAGGGCGCCGGTGCGGCCCTTGGCGATGGCGGTGCGGTGAAAGGTGGTGCGCTCACGCCAGTTCGGCAGCGCTTGGTCGGCGAGTCCCTCCAGTCGCCGGTGCGCATCCGCGTGCGACTCGCCGGCGCGGACCGGCATCTGCAGTTGGTAGAGCGCCTCTTTGGCGGGCGCCACGGAATCGTCCTGCATGCTGTAGCTCTCGTGGAAGCCGCCCTCGTCGAGATCGAAGACCAAGTTGGTGTCCTTGCGGCCGGCCTTGACGGCGATGTCGAGCAGCGCGGCGTGTCCGCTTGTCCAACTGAGGTTTTCGTCGCCCAGCAGGGAGCGCGCCGCGGCGATGTCGGTGGCGACGATGACCGGGCCGCCAGCGGGCAAGGTGTCGATGCGCGCCGCGGTCTGCACCGCGACGCCGAGTTCCTTCGCGCGGTCGGCCATCCTGTCGATGACGGTCTGCCAGCCGCCACGGACCCAGCGCACCGCGGGCGGGTTGGGGCCGAGGACCCGCTGGAACAGCGTCCACACAAACGCCGCCGAAAGTTGGCCGGTGTCAGCGTGATAGGTGACGACGCTGATCGCGTTAGCCATCTGTGTGGCCGTCTTCTCGCCCCACCGGCCGCTGGCCCAGGTGTGGAAGTCGACGTCGACGGGCGCGGTGAGCCATTTGCGCGATTGCGGACGCAGCATCGGCAGCGGCGGCAGCGCACCGATACGCCCGTCGACGCGAAAGTGCAGCAGTGTGGCCATGGCGACCGGACCGGGCCACCCGAGGCGGTTGACGAAGCCGCGCTTTTTCAGCCACTTGTAGTGCGGGCCGTCGGCGTAGAACACGTGCGCACCGTCGTGCGCGACATAGGGCGGCGGTGTGGCACGGCCGCGGCCACCCAGGCGGTCGTGTGCTTCGTAAAGCCGCACCGGGACACCGGCTTCCGCGCATGCGATGGCGGCGGTCAGGCCGCCGAGCCCACCGCCGATCACGCTGATGTGGCTACCCATCGTTGTTCCTTAAGTTCGTAGGTGCAGTTACTTCGTGTTGTTACGTTGTGCTGTGACCCCGGGTGGGGCGGGTGAGGCTGCATCGCTCTTGCCGGCCTGATGGTGCGGCTTGAAAGGACTGGCCGCCCG
>NZ_JACKSY010000063.1:0-7795 GCF_025821985.1 Mycobacterium timonense
CCCGAACCAGCGCGCCAACGCCGGCTCATGATCGGACCTACTGACATTCAGATCATCCTCGGGAAGGTGCGCCCACTTTCACGCCCCCACCCCGAGGCTCATCCACAGGTTCTGATCATTGCTCTCGTGCTGCCTCTCAAAGCCCTTGTCCTCAACGTGTTATCGCTAACAGCCACCTTCGGCGCACTGGTATGGATCTTCCAAGACGGCCATCTCGGCGCCCTGGGCACCACGGCGACCGGAACACTGATCGCCAACATGCCGGTGCTGTTGTTCTGCATCGCATTCGGCCTCTCAATGGACTACGAAGTGTTCCTGGTATCGAGAATCCGCGAATACTGGCTGACCTCACCACAAACCAACGCCGCCAACGACGAAAGCGTGGCACTCGGCGTGGCCCGCACCGGACGCGTAATCACCGCCGCCGCACTCGTGATGTCCATCTCATTCGCCGCGCTGAGCGCCTCCCAGGTGTCCTTCATGAGAATGTTCGGACTCGGCCTCACACTGGCCGTCGCCATGGATGCCACCCTGATACGCACCGTGCTAGTCCCAGCGTTCATGCACGTACTCGGCCGGAACAACTGGTGGGCCCCCAAACCCCTAGGCTGGCTACACCATCGGGTCGGCATCAGTGAAACCGCACACACCAGCTCATATACCCCTGCTTACGCCGACGCGGACGAACACTAATTCGGCTGCAGGGCAAAGAACAGGTCTGGCCGCTCCCTGGGTTTCGCACGGTCCTCACTAACCCGAGCCGATGGCGTGGATGTACTGCAGGGCATACTATTTCGCGAAACACCCGGCTCCATAATCCAGAATGAGGTTCTCAGGACGGGTGTCCTGACGAGGATTACACTGCACCGATCTCGATCAGGCCATCCCGCCCCCGTCGAGGGGCGCATCTCGCGTCAGCCCGACGCTACGGAGATGCCTTCGATGCTTCGCGTGTGGGCACGCGGTTCGACGGCGCGAAACAGGGGCGCAGTGACCGCGGTCGTGAAAATAGCTAGCCCGCATAGCATTGCGAAGGCGTAAGCACCGATCAGTTGGGCTTGGTAACCGACGGATGCGATGGCGATCTCTGTGACGCCGCGGCAGTTCAATAAGGCCCCGAGTTGGCTTGATGCTCGTCTGGTGTAGCCGCGGCTCCTGCCGAAGAAGTAGCCGGCCAGCAGCTTGGAGGCGAACGCTGCGATGGTGAGGCTCAGCACGCATAGCAGGCCTTGCCGGCTCAACTGGTCGCGCAGTGTGTGGAGTGGGACTGATAGCGAGGCAGCGACAAAGAAGGCGGGGATGAGTAGATCGATGACCGTCTCTAAGACATGTTTGGCCCGGTCGTTGGTCAGGGTTGCGGGGAAAAAGTAGCCGGCGATGATCGCGCCGACAGCTGGATGTAAGCCCAGAATCTGGGTTGACGCAGCACCGGTGAGCGCGCATGCGAACATCGTGATTGCCCGCGGGCTGTTCTGCTCGAACGCTCTATATCGGCTGATGATTCGCGGGGCGATGAGGATCACGACGACCAGCAGCGCCACGCCGATACCTAGCTCCGCCGCTGACATGGCGCCGTGCTTTGCGGTAAGCACGAGCAGCAGGGTCACCATCGCCCAGGCCAGCCCATCGGTGATGACGGCGATGCGTATGGCCGCGCGCGCAACAGGCGAGGAGGTGACCCTGAGATCCTGGATGACGAGCACCAGCACTGGAACCGCGGTGACGCCGAGCGCGACACCGACAAACGCCCACGCGGAGAAAGTGTTTCCTTTCATCCCTGTTAGCTGGTGCGCGAAGGGCCATGCCGCGGCGGCGCACAGTGCGATCGGAAACATTGCTGCTGCGCCGAGTTGCCAGTGTCGAGGCCGTCCGTCCTTGGTCTGACGGTGAGTTCGTAGCTCGATCCCGACGGCGAACATCAACAGCAACAGTCCAGCGGTGCCAGCGGATTCGACGAGGAATTTTGATGTGCCCGGCAGGACGATCCGAATCGATTGGGAGTTGCAGGAGGCCACTATGGCGCCAAGCAGGAGGCCGAAAACGATGGGCCCCAATACGGTTGGCTGGTTACAACGCCGGAATATGGTCTTGGCCAGCAGTGAGCCGATCACGACGGCGGTGAGCGTCACAAGTCCCTGCAGGCCGTCCCCGAGTGGCATGTGCTCTCCTCATGTCCTCCGTGCTGCCCCGGCAAGAGCAACGCGCATATGCGACATAGCCTGCCGGCACGGCACTTTCGCTCTTCGAGTCATTCGCTGTTTGTGTTACCTGTGGCCGAACTCCGTTGTGGGGCTGCGTTTCTAACCGAAGGCGGCATCGAAGCGGATGCGCAGGTCTCGCAGGCGTTCGATCGGCTCGTTCGCGAAAACCAGACGCAGATACCGATCCCCGCTGGGTCCCCATCCGGTCATCGGTGTGGCCGCGACGCGGCCCTTGTCGAAGAGAAGCGCCGATGCCTGCTGGGGTGTCAGGCCTAGCTCGGTGGTATCGATGAGCAGCGACCAACCGCCCTGTGGGCGAACGACCGGGTACGCAGATAGCTGCTCGATGATGAGCTCGCAACGTTGACGCCAGGTGTTGGTGGCTGTGGCGACGTCATCGTCGGCGTCAGGGGCCGCGAGTGCGGCCGCCACGGCTTGCTGGGCGATCCCCACCTGACAGACGACATTGGTGAGCCCCACTAGCGCGATATCGGCCATGATGGGCCGTGGCCCGACAACCCAGCCGACCCGCCATCCGATCATCCGCAGTTCTTTGGATGCTGAGCCGATGGTGATCGTGCGAGAGGCTAAGCCGGGGTGGCTTGCCGGGTGAAGCGGCGGCTGGCCATCGAAGCGGATGCGTTCCATCGCGGCGTCGTAAATTACCCAGATTCCGTGTCGGGTAACGGCTTCGGCGATCGCGTCGAAGTGTTCGCTGGTCAGTAGTGCCCCGGTGGGCATCGCGGGGCCCATGAGCAAGATAGCGGCGGTGTTGGGTCCGATCGCGGAGGCCAGTTCGGCGGGATCGGTGCGCCACCCGTTCGGGGTGGGGCGGGCAGAAACGTGACGTGGGACGCCGCCGGCGAGCCGGATCCGGTTGATCAAGCCTGCGTAGGCCGGGTCTGTGATGACAACTTCTTGGCCCGGCTCGACGACCGCGAGGAGCGTGTTGAGCACGCCGTTGAGGCCGCCTGCGACGCTGACGCATTGCTCAGTGGGGTCGTAGCTGGCGCCGCTGATACGGGATACGTGCGCTGCGGCGGCCTGGCGTAACTCGTGGTGGCCTTCAAACGGAAGGTAACTGTTGGCGGCATCGTTATCGACCGCAGCACGTGTCAGTTGTTTTGCGATGGCTGGTGGGGCCAGGTCGGTGTCGAGGTTTTCCAACCGCAGCATTTCGGGGTCGTTGGCTGCGTCGGCCCGATCGCCGACGTCATTTACTCCGATGCCGGAGATATGTTGCAGTCGAGACACACTCATGTGGGTCACTGTAACGGCACACACGGGCTACTCGGGCTTGTGCCAGTCGACATTGTTCAAGCACGCCTTGGCCTGACCCGCGTATTTCTGGGATTGTTCGGTTGCAGACCAGCCCCGCGGCGAGATGACGAGGGTTGTCCCTGTTCAACAAACATCGTCACGATGCCCAAACACCTTAGGCTCGCACCGGGATCGTATAGCGCTGGCCGAGCGTGGAGCTGGCCGGTGCGGCGATCTCGATTTGCACTTATCGCCGCACGAGTTGCGTTGCGAATGACAAGTATTCAGGAAGGGTGTTGGTTCCATGACTAGCGCAGAGCGCACCGCCTATGCGTTGACAGCCAACGAGCTCGAGCAGTTCTACCGAGATGGTTTCGCCGGGCCCTTCGACTTGTATGAGCCCGATGACATGCAGGCGAAGTTGCGGGCGCTCACGCCGAAACTCCTGAACACCAAAACCGCGGCATACAAGCAGGATGGCGCGATGTCCGGTGTGACGAATCTGGCCAATTACGACCGCCATCTTGACATCGACTTTCTGGCCGAGCACATCACTCGGCCAGAGATCGTGGACCGGGTATCAAGCATCCTGGGCCCGGACACGCTGTGCTGGCGAAGCGAGTTCTTCCCGAAGTACCCCGGTGATGAGGGCACCGACTGGCATCAAGCGGACAACTTCTCTAATGTTGCCGGCTCCAAACACCCTCAGATCGTTTGGCCGGAAGATTCTGAATTCGGCGGCACCATCACCGTCTGGTGTGCGTTCACCGACGCCACCGTCGACATGGGCTGCTTGCAGTTCATCCCCGGGTCGCACAAAACCATGAACTATGACGAGTCCAAGACCATGGATTACAACGCTGAGTCGATCAACGGTGTGGAGAAGAACGGCGTCAAACGCGGTTTCTTCGGCTACGACTACCGGCAGCTGCAGAAGGACCCGGACTGGTCACCAGATGAGTCGAAGGCGATTTCACTTCCCATGCGCCGCGGTCAGTTTGTGATCTTTTGGTCGACCCTCATGCACGCCTCGCACCCGCACATCGGCAAGACCCAGGACATGCGTTTGGGTTTCGCCGGCCGCTATCTTCCCACCCAGGTTCGGGTGTACCCATTCTCCAACAGTCTCGAAGAGTTCGGCGGAAGCGCCAGCCTGGAGAAGTTCGGTTGCGTGCTGGTCTCTGGACAAGATCACTACGGCCACAACAAGTTCGTCACGCACACCGTCAACGGCACGCCCTTTCAGGTCCGCTGACGCGCATCCTAAGAGAGGAAATCTAGACATGGACATCGCCGCGATCGAGAACCAAATCATCACGTGGTGCAGCGAGTTGGGACTGAAGATCACCAGCGTTGATGACGACTTCTTCGCCTGCGGTGGCACCTCGCTGACGGCCGTCAAGCTGATGAACCGCGCCGACGCCAAGTACGGTGAGGACGCCCTGGGCCCCGAGGACCTCTATGAGCGCAGCTCCATCACCGCGATCGCTGCGACCATCCATGCGAACCTGCTGGAAACCGCACCCCAACGGTAGGACTGAGGCTCCCACCGCATGACCGTCCGCGACATCGCCGCCAACAACGCCGCACTAGCCGCCCACGACACGCTCAACGACACCCATGCGGACTATCCTGACCTGCCGGTCGGTGAGTTATTCGCCCGCCAGGTCGCTGATCGTCCGGATCATCCAGCAGTGTGCTGCGGTGAGCTGACCGTGACCTACAGCCAACTCAACGACGCGGCCACCCGCCTGGCGCACCGTCTGCTACACGATGGCGCGCAGCCTGGCGACGTCATCGCCGTGGCCCTGCCGCGTGGCCTGCAGATGGTGACCGCCGCGCTGGCAACCCTGTTCTGCGGGGCAACCTATCTGCCCATCGATGTGCAATGGCCGACGCGGAGGATCACCGAGTTGCTCGACGCCGCCGGCGCACGGCGTGTTGTGGCCGCCGACCCCACCGCAGAGCTGTGCGGCAGACCCGTCATCGCCGCCACCGCAGACCACAGGCCCATTCCCCCGGTGAAACTGCCCACCGTTGCCCCTGATGCGATCGCCTACATCAACTTCACCTCAGGGTCGACCGGGCGGCCCAAGGGCGTCCCGATCCGCCATCACAGCATCGTGCGGCTCGTCTTCGCCTCACGGTATGCGCCCCTGACAACCGGGGTGCGAGTTCTGCACTTGGCGCCAGTCACCTTCGACGCAGCCACCTTTGAGATATGGGCGCCGCTGCTACACGGGGGCGTGTGCGTGATCTATCCCGATCGCTTCGTGAGGCTCGCTCGACTACGCCAAACCATCGAGGCGCACGGCTGCGATGCCACTTTCATCACCACCGCGCTGTTCAACACCATCGTCGACGAGGCCCCCGAGATCTTCGAGTCCGTGGGCACCATCCTCGCCGGCGGCGAGGCCCATTCGATCCGGCATATACGCCGGGCATTAGACCACTATGGGCCTGGCCGGATCGTCAGCGTCTATGGCCCGACCGAGGCGACAACCTTCGCCACCTATCACCCGATCAACGAAATAGCCGCCGACGCCACCACCGTGCCGATCGGCACGCCGATCCAGAACACCCGCGCCTACCTGATCGACCAAGACCGGTTGTGCGCCCCGGGCGAAATTGGTGCACTGCACTTGGCCGGGCCGGGACTCAGTCCCGGCTACCTCGGGCTACCCGAGCGCACCGCAGCCGATTTCTTCGACGCAGAGATCGGACCCCACCACGAACGCCTCTACCACACCGGGGATCTGGCCTACCTCGACGAGAGCAATCGACTGGTGTTCTGCGGGCGCCGCGATGATCAGCTGAAAATCAACGGATTCCGGATCGAACTCGGCGAAGTCCGCCACCGCATCGAAGAGCTCCCCGCAGTGCGCACCGCCTACGTCACCCCCTACGAACCGAGCCTTGGACAGCGGGCGTTGGCCGCCTTCCTCATCGCCGAGCACCCCAGCATGTCAGCAGAACTGCCCAATCTAGTTATCGCCCATCTGAATGCCCGGTTACCCGCCTACATGATCCCGAAGATGGTGTCGGTGGTCGACGAGCTGCCCCTGGGGGAGACCGGCAAGATCGACCGCACCGCACTGCTCTCCCCCGCCTGACCCGCCCGTCGGCCGAGACTGCATTCGAAGGCAAACACGCACCTAGGAGGATCGGTATTACCGCATCACTGAGCGATGTCGCCGAGAGCACCGACCCGATCCTCAACCACGGGCACGAGGCCTTACGTGAACGTGTCCGCGCCATCCTGGCCGAGATTGTGTTGCCGCACGCCGATTCGTGGGAACAGCAACGGCGCATCCCGGGTACGGCGTGGAAGGCGCTGGGCAACCAAGGCATGCTCGCATTGCCTCATGACGGGACCGGGTTTCTCGAAAGTGCGGTGCTATGCGAAGAATTGGGCCGCACGGGCTATGCCGGCCTCCGCGCCGCACTAGCCGTTCATGCCTACATGGCCGCCTCATACCTACACCAGTTCGGCAGTGACCGGCAGCGCCGCACCTACCTTGAACCGGTCCAGCGCGGCGAGCTTGTTGCAGCGCTGGCGATCAGCGAACCCCACGCCGGATCGGATCTGCGCCACCTGACCACACGCGCTACCCCCGTCGCCGATGATCCCGAACAGTACCGGCTACGCGGAGTCAAAGCCCATGTGGCCAACGGTGTCTCGGCTGATCTCGCGGTGACCGTCGCGATCACCTCACCAGCGACGACCGGCCTAGCCGGCGCCAGCATCATCATCGCCGATCTCGACAATGCTGCGGTGCAGCGCCACGTCGAAGAACCGCTGGGGTTTCGCAGCTCGGGTGTGGCATCGCTGGCCTTCGAGGACGCGCCCGTAGCGGCCAGTAACGTGCTCGGCAAGCCCGGACGTGCACTGCGCCAACTGATGCAGGCCCTGGACTTCGAACGCCTGATCGCCGGCTTGCTCGCGTTGGGCGGCGCCCGCTATACCCTCGAGCTGCTGGGCGCGCATGTCCGCACTCATGTGGTGGGCGACACGGCGTTGAGCGGGTTTCAGAGCGTGCGGCATCGTCTGGCCGACCTGACCGGTCAACTGGCGCTGGTCCGCCAGTTCGCCTACTTCGCCGCCTGGCAGCACAGTCGAGGCCGCCTGGACACCTTCACCGCGGCAACCTTGAAGCAGAAAGCAACCGACCTCGAGTTAGCTGCTGCCTTGGCGTGCATGCACTTCCACTTATCTGTAGGGCGATCCGGGGTGTGGCTGACTGTGTCTGATGGTGAGATTCGACCTTGCGCATGTCGTCGGGAACAGCCTTATCTGTAGAGCTGTACCTGACGGTCGCGCAGGCCGGGGCAGA
>NZ_JACKSY010000064.1:0-15611 GCF_025821985.1 Mycobacterium timonense
ACCAACTCCTCACCCTGACCTCCGGCAAAGCCGGACCCACAACCAACGCCCGTGCCGCTACGCGCGCACCCTCAAATGAGGCAACCATGAGCCCCACGCGCGCATCTTGACGTGAGGCAACACGAAATGGACAATGTCGCAGCTGTGGATGAACCGCGAACTGTGGACAACCCCGGCTCGAAGCCCGCGCCCGGCGGTCCAGTTGTGAGGGCGGGATGCGCTCGCGTTTGTCGTGGTGGCGCGGAGGGTAACCACGCGTCGTGCGCGCCGGATGGGTGAATGCGGCAGCCGCGATCACCGTGGTCGTCGCCGCATGCCCGTGTCCCACCGGTTCGGCCGACTCGACGCCGGACAGTCCACCGTTCCCGATCGGCCAGCTGGGCGTGCCCGTGCATGCACGAGCCGCCAGCGGGGCGACCGCCGACATCACCGTCAACAGCGCGACGTGGCTGCCGCCGGGCTGCACCTCGCATTTCGCGACTCCGACCGATGGCTCCGCGTGCAACGTGGTGGAACTGACGATCACCGCGACGTCGCACCGGTTCTTCCAGGTGAATCAGCGCTATATGTTCGCGGGATACGGCGGCGGCAATCAGCCGTGGACCCATCCCGACGATGCGCCCCAGCCGGCCACGATGGCCGTCGACTACCAGAGGCTCGGCAAGATGCCCCCGCTGCAGACGGGCGGTCTTCACGACGGGCAGACCGCACATGGATTCGTCGGCTTCGCGATGCCGGCGGGCGGTGACCTGTACCTCACGATCAACGATCCCGAGCAACCCGCTCCGTACGCCGAAGCGGGCTGGATCGTGCACACCTGAACCCGCGGCACCGCGCGGCGCGGAATGTGACCCGGTCTAGGCTTCAGCCATGCGCGTAGGAGTGCTGGGAGCCAAGGGAAAAGTCGGGTCGACGATGGTGGCGGCGGTGCAGGCCGCCGAGGACCTGACGCTGTCCGCCGAGGTGGACGCCGGCGATCCGCTGAGTCTGCTGACCGACGGCGGCACCGAGGCGGTGATCGACTTCACCCATCCCGACGTCGTGATGGGCAACCTGGAGTTCTTGGTGCGCAACGGAATTCACGCCGTCGTCGGCACCACCGGCTTCACCGCCGAACGGCTGGCGCAGGTTCGGGAGTGGCTGGTCGACAGCCCCGGCACGTCGGTGCTCATCGCGCCGAACTTCGCCATCGGGGCCGTGTTGTCGATGCACTTCGCCAAGCAGGCGGCGCGCTTCTTCGACTCGGCGGAGGTGATCGAACTGCATCATCCGCACAAGGCCGACGCTCCGTCGGGCACCGCGACCCGCACCGCCAAACTGATCGCCGAAGCGCGAAAAGGCTTGCCCCCCAACCCCGATGCCACCAGCACCAGCCTGCCGGGAGCGCGCGGCGCCGACGTGGACGGCATCCCCGTGCACGCGGTGCGGCTGGCCGGGCTGGTCGCCCATCAGGAGATCCTGTTCGGCACCGAGGGCGAGACGCTGAGCATCCGCCACGACAGCCTGGACCGGACCTCCTTCGTGCCCGGTGTGCTGCTGGCGGTGCGGCGCATCAGGGAACACCCGGGCCTGACCGTGGGCCTCGAACCGCTGCTCGACCTGGGCTGAGCAAACCGGCTATGAGCAAACCGGCTATGAGCAAACGGCTATGAACAAAGCGCTGCGCATCCAGCTGCTCGTCGCCTTCCTGTGTGTGGCGCTGTTGGTGTACTTCGCCTTGCTCGGGCGGGTGGCCATCGCGATGATCGCCTCGGGCCGGGCCGCCGCCGTCGGCCTGGGCGTGGCGGTGCTGATCATGCCCGCCCTCGGGCTGTGGGCCATGATCGCCACCCTGCGCGCCGGATTCGCCCACCAGAGGCTGGCCCGGCTGATCGCCGCCGACGGCATGGAGCTGGACACCAGCGCGCTGCCGCGTCGGCCGTCGGGCCGCATCCGGCGCGACGCGGCCGACGCGCTGTTCGCCACCGTGCGCACCGAGGTGGAAAACCACCCCGACGACTGGCGGCGCTGGTATCGGCTGGCCCGCGCCTACGACTACGCCGGGGACCGCCGCCGCGCCCGGGAAGCCATGAAGACCGCCGTCGACCTGCAGGGCCACCAGTGACCGACACACCGAGCAAGACGCTGCTGATCGTGCACCACACGCCGTCGCCGCACACGCACGAGATGTTCGAGGCGGTGGTCTCCGGCGCCACCGACCCCGAGATCGAAGGCGTCGAGGTCGTCCGCCGGGCGGCGCTGACGGTCTCGCCGGCCGAGATGCTGGCCGCCGACGGATATCTGCTGGGCACCCCGGCCAACCTGGGTTACATCTCGGGTGCGCTCAAGCATGCCTTCGACTGCAGCTATTACCAGCTGCTCGACTCCACCCGCGGGCGGCCCTTCGGCCTGTACCTGCACGGCAACGAGGGCACCGAGGGCTCCCAGCGCGCCGTCGACACCATCACGACCGGCTTGGGCTGGACGAAAGCCGCTGAGACGGTGGTGGTTTCGGGCAAGCCCAGCAAGGACGACCTGCAGGCGTGCTGGGAGCTGGGTGCGACGGTCGCCGCCCAATTGATGGACTAGCCAGTTGATGGACTAGGTATACGCCGGCTGGAAGGCGTCCGCCGGCTGCGCCAATGCCAGCGCCGAGCTGGTGCCGAGCGGGCCGTGCCGGTCGAACAGTGTCGCGGCGCCGGCGGCGACCCCGGCCGTGCCGTAATGGCTTTGGGCCGCCAGCCCGAGGAACTCGCCGTCGGGCAACCGGCTCGCGGTGACGGTGTAGTCGGCGTTGATGTAACGCAATCCGCCGGTGCCCCAATGGGTCAGCGAACTGGTGATGTCGCCGACGAACGCCAGCCGGGTGAACGGTGTGAGCGGATGGCCGTGCACCATCGGGCGAAACAGCCGGGTCCAGGCGAACTTCTGCGAATGCGCCTGCTCCCATTCGCCGGCGGCGATACCGGGGCTGCCTGCCCGGGTGGCCCCGTACCCCCAGATGAGAAAGGGCATGTCCGCCGGGAAGCCCTCGGACGACGTCGGCAACGGCGGCATCTGCACCGGAGGCGACCACACCTGACCGTCGGGATGATCGCCGCGACGCAGGAACAGCGCGCTGGCCCGCGCGACGACGACGCCGTTCTGCACCAGGCCGGCGTCGACCAGTTTGATCCGCCGGCCCTCCCGCTGCACCGAGGTGCGGATCTGCACCGGCGCCAGCAGGGCGGGGCGCAACAGGTCGACGGTGAACCGGGCGGGCTGCAGGTCGGGGTCGATGCCGGATTGCTCTATGCCCCAACCCAACAGGCCGCCGACGATCTGCCCGCCCATGGCCGCGCCCCACGGGCCCCGGGTCATCGTGCCCGGAATATAGGAGTCGCCGTCTACAGTGAAAAACGCCTCGGGCATGATGGCGGGATCCTCGATCGTCACCGCTATCACGATAGGGCAGCAGGCAGGATAGGCAGCAGGATAGGTAGGACCGGCATGCCGCCAGTGATCGAAATCGCGCGGGAGCACAACCCGTTCCCGACCACCGGCGTGTCCCGCGGCCGCGACGGCATTCCGCGCTACGACGAGCTGCCCGCCACGCTGGTGGACATGCTCGCCGACCAGGTCGACGCCCGCCCGGACAGCGAGGCCGTGGTCGAGCTCGGCGGTGGCCGGCTGACGTACCGGCAGCTGTGGGACCGGGCGGCGCGGGTGGCCGGCGGGCTGCGCGCCGACGGTCTGCGGCGGGGGGACCGCGTCGCGGTGCGCTATCCCGCCGGGATCGACTGGGTGCTGGCCTTCTGGGGCACGGTGCTGGCCGGCGGCGTTGCGGTGGCGGTCAATACGCGCTCCGCGCAACCGGAGGTCGATTTCGTGCTGTCCGACTCCGGTGCACGGCTACAGCTGGCGCCGGGTGACCCGCTGCCGGACGGAAAACCCTACGTCACCGAGCAACTCGGCGCGGCCGACACCGCCGCCCTGTTCTACACGTCGGGCACCACCGGCCACCCCAAGGGCGTGCCGACCACACACGAGGCATTCCTGACCAACACCGAGAACGCGATCCGCTGCCTGCAGCAGCCGCGGGACCTGGGCGAGGACATGCGCACGCTGATCTCGGTGCCGCTGTTCCATGTGACCGGTTGCAACTCACAGCTTTTGGCCGCGGCCCGGCTCGGGGGAGCGTCGGTGATCCTGCCCGCGCTCGACCTGGACACGCTGCTCAACGCGGTGGTCGCCGAACGTGTCTCGGTGATGGTCACCGTCCCGGCGATCTATGCATTGTTGTTGCGCCACAAGGATTTTGCCGGAACCAACGTATCCCGCGTGCGCTGGGTCGGTTACGGCGGGGCGCCCATCGCGCCGTCGCTGGTGCGCACGGTGAAAGACGCTTTCCCGCACGCCACGGTGTTCAACGGCTATGGCATGACCGAGACGGCGTCGCTGATGACGGTGCTGCCCGACCGCGAAGCGGTCGAGCATGCCGATTCGGTCGGGTATGCGGTCCCGTCGGTGGACCTGGGGCTGATCCCGTTCGGCGACAACGAACCCGGCGTCGGGGAGTTGGTCACCCGCGGCGGCAACGTGACCGCCGGCTACTGGAACCGGCCGCAGGCCACCGCGAGCACCTTCGCCGGGGGCTGGCTGCACACCGGCGACGTGGTGCGCGTCGACGACGCCGGCCGGGTGCACATCATCGACCGGCTCAAGGACATCATCAACCGCGGCGGCGAGAACGTCTCCAGCGTCGAGGTCGAGGCGGTGCTGCTGGGTGCGCCCGGCGTCGCGGATGCGTGCGTGCTGGGGGTGCCCGACGACGTGATGGGCGAGAAAGTGGGGGCGGTGCTGTTCGGCGACGACGACATCGACGTGCCGGCGGTGCTCGAGCACTGCCGCGGCCGGCTGGCCGACTTCAAGGTGCCGCAGTACATTACGGTCGTCGACGGCCCACTGCCGCGCAATGCCGGCGGCAAACTGCTCAAGGCCAGACTGCGCGACCAGGTGCACTGGGGTGACCCGCTGCGATGACCGCGAGCCTGCTGGTCGCCAACCGCGGCGAGATCGCACTTCGAATCATCCGCACCGCAACGGAACTGGGCATGCGAACCGTCGCCGTGTACGCCGCGGACGACGCGCACAGCCCGCACGTGCACGCCGCCGACGAGGCGATGCCGCTGCCCGGCAGCGGCCCGCCCGCCTACCTGAACCAGGCCGCCCTGCTGGCCGTGGCCGAGAACACCGGCGCAACGCTGATTCATCCGGGCTACGGATTCCTTTCCGAGAACGCCGAATTCGCCGAAGCCTGCGCCGCCGCCCGCCGCACCTTCGTGGGCCCCGACGCGCGCGTGCTCGAGCTGCTGGGCAACAAGACGGCGGCCCGCCGCGCCGCGATCGCCGCCGAGGTGCCGACGCTGGCCGCCACCGACGGCCCGAGCGGCGTCGAGGACATCGAGGCGTTCTTCGCCGCGCACCCCGGCGGCATCATGATCAAGGCGCTGGCCGGCGGCGGCGGGCGGGGAATGCGCAAGGTGCACAACGCCGCTCAAATCGCCGGCGCCTACCAACGCTGCGCCGCGGAGGCGCGGCTGGGGTTCGGCGACCCGGCGCTGTTCGCCGAGGCGCTGCTTGGCGACGCCCGCCACATCGAGGTGCAGGTGGTCGCCGCGCCGGCCGGGCACCAAACGCACGCCCTGGCGGTGGGCGACCGCGACTGCAGCATCCAGCGGCGCTACCAGAAGCTGATCGAAATCGCGCCCGCCCAAGGGCTTTCGGAGGAACTACGCCGCGCGCTGCACCAGGCGGCCGTGCGGTTGTGCGCCCGCGTCGGGCTGCGCGGGCTGGCCACCGTGGAGTTCCTGGTCAGCGGCGAGCGTTTCGTCTTCCTGGAGGTCAACCCGCGAATCCAGGTGGAGCACACCGTCACCGAACAGACCACCGGGCTCGACCTGGTCGCCGTGCAGCTTGCGATCGCCGGCGGCGAGTCCTACTACCGGCTGGGCCTGCCGGCCGGAATCGCCTCCGACGGCACCGAAGTCATCGGCGAGCCGGCCGCCCAGCGGGGCATCGCGATCCAGCTGCGGGTCAACGCGGAGACGTTCGGCGCCGACTTCTCCGTGCTGCCGTCCGCCGGCACGCTCACCGCGTTCTGCCCGCCCAGCGGACGGGGAGTGCGGGTCGACACCTACGGCCGGCCCGGACTGGTGGTGAGCCCGCAGTACGACTCGCTGCTGGCCAAGGTGATCGTCGCGGTTCACGGATCCTCGTGGCGGGCGGCGATGCGCAAGGCCGACACCGCCCTGTCCGAATTCGGCGTCGAGGGCGTGGCCACCAACATCGGGTTCCTGCGCCGGCTGCTGGCCGAACAGCGACTCGAAACCGGCTGGGTGAACACCGATTTCGTGGACGATAAGCTTCCCGAGTTGGCCGCCGCCGCGCTGACCCATCAGCCCGGCCCGCAGCCGGGCGCCGTCGAGCTGTATCCCGGCGAGGACGCGCTGCGGGCGCAGCTGGCCGGCACCGTGGTCGAGGTGGCGCCCGAGGGCGCGGATTACCCCGCGGGCGCCCAGCTGGTCGTCCTGGAAGCGATGAAGATGCAGCACGTCCTCGCCGCGCCGGACGCGCTGCGCACCGTCCGGGTGCTGGTGACCCCCGGCCAGGTCGTCGGGACCGGCGATCCGCTGCTGGTTTTCACCCGCACCACGGGCGGTGACGACGGTGAATCCGAAACGGCGGCAACCGATCTCGACCTAACCCGCGCCGACCTGGACGAGGTGATCGAGCGGCACGCCCGGACCCTGGACGAGGGGCGCCCGGACGCCGTCGCCAAACGGCACCGGCAGGGCCGGCGCACTGCCCGGGAGAACATCGACGACCTCGTCGACCCCGGCAGCTTCGTCGAATACGGCGCCCTGGCCATCGCCGCGCAGCGCAGCCGGCGCTCCGAGGAGGACCTGATCGCCAACACCCCGGCCGACGGTCTGGTCGCCGGCCTGGCCACCGTCGGCGCCGACCGGTTCGGGCGGGCCGCCGCGCAGGCCGTCGTGGCCTCCTACGACTACACCGTGCTGGCGGGCACCCAGGGCATGCGCAACCACGCCAAGACCGACCGCGTCTTCGACCTGGCCGCCCGGAAACGGCTGCCGGTGGTGCTTTTCGCCGAGGGCGGCGGCGGACGGCCCGGCGACACCGACGTCGGCGGCGCCGCGGGGCTGGACGTGCCGACCTTCCGGATGCTGGCCGGGCTGCGCGGGCGGGTGCCGCTGGTGTCGGTCGTCTCGGGCCGGTGCTTCGCCGGCAACGCCGCGCTGGCCGGGGTGTGCGACGTCATCATCGCGACCCCGGACGCCAACATCGGGATGGGCGGGCCGGCGATGATCGAAGGTGGCGGGCTGGGCGTCTACCCGCCCGAGGCGATCGGGCCGATCGCCGTGCAGCGCCGCAACGGGGTGGTCGGCCTGGTCGCCCGCGACGAAGCGCACGCGGTGTCGCTGGCCAAGCAATACCTCTCCTACTTTCAGGGCCGCCTGGACCGGTGGCAGGCGCCCGACCCGCGGGTGGCCCGACATGTGGTGCCGCAGAACCGATTACGCGCCTACGATGTGCACCGCGCCATCGAGGCGATCGTCGATGTCGGGTCGGTGCTGGAGCTGCGCCCCGACTACGGGGTGGGCATCGTCACCGCGCTGGTGCGCGTCGAGGGCGTGCCCTGCGGGCTGATCGCCAACAGCACCCATCACCTCGGCGGCGCCATCGACGCCGAGGCCGCCGACAAGGCCGGCGACTTCCTGGCGTTGTGCGAATCCTTTGGGCTGCCGGTGATCTCGCTGTGCGACACCCCCGGCTTCATGGTGGGGCCCGACGCCGAGACCCAGGCCGCGGTGCGCCGGTTCGGCCGGATGTTCGTGCTGGGCGCGCGGCTGACGGTGCCGCTGGGAATGATCATCCTGCGCAAGGGATACGGGCTCGGCGCGATGGCCATGGCCGGCGGTTCGTTCCGCGCACCGCAATTCACCGTCGCCTGGCCGACCGGCGAGATCGGCGGCATGGGCCTGGAGGGCGCGGTGCGGCTCGGCTACCGCAAGGAGCTGGCCGCCGTCACCGATCCGGCCGAACGGCAAAACCTCTTCGACCGCCTGGTGGCGGCCGCCTACCAGCACGGCAAGGCGCTGCGGGCGGCGACCACCTTCGAGCTGGACGACGTCATAGACCCAGCAGCCTCCCGGGCCTGGATCACCAGGCTCTCGGAAGGCTGACTGGTTGAGCGGTTACGCGTGGCCGGAGCCGCAACCGACGCCGGGCAGGCAGCCCTGGCCGCCGGGCACGCCGCCGGGGCCGGCGAACTGGCCACCGGAGCCGCAGCCCACGCCGGGCACACACCCCTGTCCGCCCGGCCCGCCGCCCGGACCCTGGTCCTGCCCACCGGAGCCGCAGTTGCCGTTGGCGTCGCAGCCGCCACCACCCGGGTCGTCCTTGAAGGTGATGTGCGTGGGCGCGGCCGGCCCGGCTGGCCCTGCGACGATGACGTCAGCGGCGGCCGCGGGCGCGGCGGCGATGGCCGCGGCAGCCGCTGCGGCAACGACCAGCGGTTTCATGAGTGTCAATTTCGATCGCATGCGGCTGGCATACCACCTCAACACCTGTCCAAAACATCGCGAATAAAATTTCGGCAGCAAACGAACGACCGGCCCACCACCGCGACAGAAGGCACACCATGACCTCACAGGATCTGACCGGACGCACCGCCATCATCACCGGCGCGTCGCGCGGTATCGGGCTGGCCATCGCCCAGCAGCTGGCCGCGGCGGGCGCCAACGTGGTGCTCACCGCCCGCAAGCAGGAGGCTGCCGACGAGGCCGCCGCCCAGGTGGGGCCGCAGGCCCTCGGGGTCGGTGCCCACGCGGTCGACGAGGACGCGGCCCGTCAGTGCGTGCAGCTCACGCTGGAGCGCTTCGGCAGCGTCGACATCCTGGTCAACAACGCCGGGACGAATCCGGCGTACGGGCCGCTGATCGAGCAGGACCACGCCCGGTTTGCCAAGATCTTCGACGTCAACCTGTGGGCGCCGCTGCTGTGGACCTCGCTGGCGGTCAAGTCGTGGATGGGCGAACACGGCGGATCGATCGTCAACACGGCCTCCATCGGCGGCCTGCACCAGTCGCCGGCAATGGGCATGTACAACGCCACCAAGGCGGCGCTGATCCACGTCACCAAGCAACTGGCGCTGGAACTTTCGCCGCGCGTCCGGGTCAACGCGATCGCCCCCGGGGTGGTGCGCACCCGGCTCGCCGAGGCGCTGTGGAAGGACCACGAGGACCCGCTGTCGTCCTCGATCGCGCTGGGCCGCATCGGCGAGCCGATCGACGTGGCCGCCGCCGTCGCCTTCCTGGTGTCCGACGCCGCCAGCTGGATCACCGGCGAGACACTGGTCATCGACGGCGGCACCGTGCTCGGCGCCGCGCAGGGATTCCGGTCGGCGCCGACGCCGTCCTGACCGGGCCGCGGCGACGCTAGAGTTTCCCGACCACACCTTGAAAGCGGGAACCAGCGGATGCGTGTGCTGCTGTCGGCGTACGACTCGCGCGGCGGGGTGCAGCCGCTGGCCGCGCTCGCGGTGCAGCTGCGGGCGCTCGGCGTCGACGCGCGGGTGAGCGCCCCGCCGGACGCGGAATTCGCTGAGCTGCTGGCCCGCGCCGGGGTGCCCCTGGTGGCGTTCGGCGACTCGCTGCGGGCGATGAAAACCGCGGCGACGACGCCGTCGGAGGAGCAGCTGCGCCGCCAGCTGGACGGGCTCATCGCCGCCCAGTTCGACGCGGCGGCCGCCGCCCGGGAATGCGACGCCCTGGTGGTGGCCGGCTTCCCGCCGGCCGCGGCCGCCGCCCGCTCGGCCGCCGAAAAGCGGGGCGCCCACTACGTTTACGTCAGCTATCAGCCCACCATCCTGCCGTCGCCGCACTACCCGCCGCCCGGGTACGCCGACGCGGCGATCGACAACCGGCTGCTGTGGCAGCTCGACGGCCGGTACATGCAGGCGCTGTTCGGCGAGACGCTCAACGCGCGCCGGGCGTCGATCGGCCTGCCGCCGCTGGACGACCTCCGCGGCTACGCGCTCACCGAGCGCCCGTGGCTGGCCACCGACCCGACCCTGGATCCGTGGCGGCCGCCCGGCGACCTCGACGTGGTGCAGACCGGCGCCTGGCTGCTGGCCGACGATCGCCGGTTGCCCGCGGAGCTGGACGCCTTCCTGGATGCCGGCGCCCCGCCGGTGTACGTGGGTTTCGGCAGCATGCCGATGCGGGCCTGTCGGGACGTCGCCCGGGTGGCCATCGAGGCGGTGCGCGCGCAGCGGCGCCGCGCCGTCGTCTCCCGCGGCTGGGCCGGGCTGGGGCCGATCGACGACGGCGAGGACTGCCTGGTCGTGGGTGAGGTCAACCACCAGGCGCTGTTCGGGCGGGTCGCGGCCGTCGTGCACCACGGCGGGGTGGGCACCCTGACGGCGGCCGCGCTGGCCGGCGCGCCCCAGGTGGTGGTGCCCCAGCGCGCCGACCAGCCGTACTGGGCGGCCCGGGTGGCCGAGCTGGGCATCGGCGCCGCCCACGACGGTCCGGCCCCCACCGTCGAATCGCTGTCCGCCGTGCTCGGGACCGCCCTGACCGAGCGGACCCGTGCCCGCGCCGGGGCGGTGGCCGCGACGATCCGCACCGACGGCGCGGCGCGGGCCGCGCGGCTGCTGGTGGCGCGGCTAGCGGGGTAACGCCGCGGCGAACACGTCGCGCATCGCGTCCCAGTGCCGTTCGGCCGCGGCCGGGTCATAGGGCGCATTGTCGGGGACCGCGAAACCGTGTGCGGCCGAATACCATTCGATGGTGTGCCGGACACCGGCCGCGGTCAGCGCCTTGTCCAGCTGCTCGGCGTGATCGGTGGTGAACGACGCGTCGTCCTGGGCGCCGCCGACATACACCGTGGCGCTCATCCGGTCGGCCAGCAGGTGCGGGCTGTCGTCGCTGTCGGTCACCAGGCCGCCGCCGTGGAACGACGCCGCCGCGGCCACCCGGTCGGGCAGCCGGCCGGCCACGATGAGCGATGTCCGCCCGCCCATGCAGTAGCCGCACACCCCGAACCGGTCGCCGGACACCTCCGGGCGGGCGGCCAGGTAGTCGAAGAACGCCGCGGCGTCGGTGGCCATCCGGTCCGGGGTGACGCTGCCGATCATGGCGAACAGGCGGTTGCGCTCCTGCTGGTCGGCGAACACGGTCGCCATGTCGAACGGGGCCCATTCGCCGCTGCGGTAGTAGACGTCGGGCAGCAGCACCGCGTAGCCGAATCCGGCCAGCTCGGCGGCCATCTGGTCGAATGTGTCGCGCACCCCGCCGGCGTCGGGATACATGACCACGCCGGGCCACGGCCCGGACCCGTCGGGGAAAAACAGGCGCACCGGGCAGGTGCCGTCGGCGGTGCTGATGCTGTCGGTGATCTTCGGCATGGCACCCGTTCTACTCCTGGCCGTCCGACGTAAGATCGCCGCGTGCCCATCCCGACGCCCTACGAGGACCTTCTGCGTCTGGTGCTCGATCGGGGAACGGCCAAATCCGACCGAACCGGCACCGGGACGCGCAGCCTGTTCGGCCAGCAGCTGCGCTATGACCTGTCGGCCGGCTTCCCGCTGATCACCACCAAGAAGGTGCATCTGAAATCGGTGGTCTATGAGTTGCTGTGGTTCTTGCGCGGCGACTCCAACGTCGACTGGCTGCACCGGCACGGCGTCACCATTTGGGACGAATGGGCAAGCGACACAGGCGATCTCGGACCGATCTACGGCGTGCAGTGGCGGTCCTGGCCGACGCCGTCGGGTGAGCACATCGACCAGATCAGCGCCGCGCTGGATCTGTTGCGCACCGACCCCGACTCGCGGCGCATCATCGTCTCGGCGTGGAACGTCGGCGAGATCCCGCGGATGGCGCTGCCGCCGTGTCACGCGTTCTTCCAGTTCTACGTGGCCGACGGGCGGCTGAGCTGCCAGCTCTACCAGCGCAGCGCCGACCTGTTTCTGGGCGTGCCGTTCAACATCGCCAGCTACGCGCTGCTCACCCACATGATGGCCGCCCAGGCCGGGCTGTCGGTCGGCGAATTCGTGTGGACCGGCGGCGACTGCCACATCTACGACAACCACGTCGAGCAGGTCCGGCTGCAACTGAGCCGCGAGCCCAGGCCCTACCCGGAACTCGTTCTGGCGCATAGGGATTCGATCTTCGACTACACCTACGACGACGTCGTGGTGCACAACTACGATCCGCACCCGGCCATCAAGGCCCCCGTCGCGGTATGACCCGTGCCGAGGTGGGCCTGGTGTGGGCCCAGTCGACGTCTGGCGTCATCGGCCGCGGCGGTGACATCCCGTGGAACGTGCCCGAAGACCTGACCCGGTTCAAAGAGGTGACCATGGGGCACACGGTGATCATGGGCCGGCGGACCTGGGAGTCGTTGCCGGCCAAGGTGCGGCCGCTGCCCGGCCGGCGCAACGTGGTGGTGTCGCGCCGGCCCGACTTCGTCGCCGAGGGGGCGCGGGTGGCCGGGTCGCTGGAGGCGGCCCTCGCGTACGCCGGGAGCGACCCCGCGCCGTGGGTGATCGGCGGCGCGCAGATCTATCTGCTGGCGCTGCCCCATGCCACCCGCTGCGAGGTCACCGAGATCGAGATCGACCTGCGCCGCGACGACGACGACGCGCTGGCGCCCGCGCTGGACGACAGCTGGGTAGGCGAGACGGGCGAGTGGCTGGCCAGCCGCTCCGGGCTGCGGTACCGGTTCCACAGCTACCGTCGGGACCCGCGCTCTTCCGTTCGCGGCTGTTCGCCCTCACGCCCGAGCTGACATACTCGGACGCGGGGGTCGGTCACACACCGTCTACCAGCCGCTGTTCGGGAAAAGGGGGAATTGGCAGTGATCACCGAACCCGTCAAGACGTTTTCGCGCAAGTTCATGGGCTACGACACCACCGCGGTCGACGCGCACATCGAGATGCTGACCGCCAAGCAGCAGCTGCTGATCGACGACGTGGAGAGCCTGCGGGCAAGGCTGCAGGAGTCCAACGAGCAAACGGCCGCGCTGCGCAAGGAGGTCGCCGCGCTCACCGACACCTCGCCGGCGCCGCACGCGGTGCAGCAGCGGATGGCCAAGATGCTGGCCCGCGCGGTCGACGAGGTGGCCGAGATGCAGGCCGAGGCGCGGGCCGAGGCCGACGCGCTGATCGCCGCGGCGGAAGCCGAGGCGCAGGCCGCCGAGCGCAAGCGCGACGAGGTGCTCGCCGACATGGCCGCGCAGCAGGAGGCGCTGGAGGCCGAATACCGGGAGACCAAGGAGAAGCTGGACGCCGAGCTGGCCGACATGCGCGCCGAGGCGCAGGCGGCCATCGACGAGGCGCGCCGCGCCGCCGAACGGGAGTGCGAGCAGCTGCTCGGCGACGCCAAGCAGGGCGCCGACCACTACCGCGACACGGCCCGGCGTGCGGTGGAGGAGGCCAGCGCGCAGCGGATCAAGATCCTCGAGCAGCTGATGAGCGTGTACCGCGAGCTCGAGGACGTCCCGGCCGCGCTGCAGGCCGCCTACGACGAGCAGCAGGGCTCGGCCGACGACGGCGTGCTGGCGGCGGTGGACGGCAAGGTACGCGCGGGCTGAGTGTCGCCGGGCGGCGGTATCGTCGGCGCCGTGTCGACCCGCAGGCTGTCCGTCGCCCAGGCCCGCCGGATTGCCGTTGCGGCGCAAGGCTTTACCGAGCCCCGGCCCGCGGGTGCCGTCACCCGCGCGCACCTGAACCGGCTGATATCCAAAATCCAAGTGCTGCAATTGGATTCGGTGTCGGTGACGGTGCGTGCCCACTACGCTCCGGTGTTCAGCCGGCTCGGCCCGTATGACCGCGAGGTGCTCGACCGCGCCGCGTGGGGCCCGCGCTCGTCGCGGCTGCTGGTCGAGTACTGGGCGCATGAGGCCGCGCTGATGGCCGTCGAGGATTGGCCGTTGCTGCGCTGGCGGATGCGTCAGTACCGGCACGGCCGGTGGGGAACCCACATCGTGCAGGCCAATCCGCGGCTCGCCGACGCGGTCGTGGCCGCCGTCGCCGAGCTCGGGCCCAGCACGGCCGGGCAGATCGAGGCGCATCTGGCGGCCGAGCCGCGCCGCAGGAAGGGCGCCTGGTGGAACCGCAGCGACACCAAGTGGGTCGCCGAGGCGCTGTTCGCCGCCGGAGTGCTCACCACCGCTACCCGGGTCGGCTTCGCCCGCCACTACGACCTGGTGGAACGGGTGCTGCCGGCCGACGTCCTGGCCCGCCGGGTCGACGACGACGAGGCGATCCGGGAGCTGACGCTGCGGGCCGCCGGTGCGCTGGGGGTGGGCACCGAGGCCGACATTCGCGACTATTTCCGGCTGTCCGCCGCGCAGGTCAAGCCGGCGATCGCCGAGCTGGTGGCCGCCGGCGACCTGGAACGCGTCGAGGTGGCCGGCTGGCCGGCGCCGGCCTACCTGCGGGCCGGCCGCGCGGTGCCGCGCACGGACCGCGGCACCGCGCTGCTGTGCCCATTCGACCCGCTGATCTTCTTCCGGCCCCGCGTCGAGCGGCTCTTCGAATTCCATTACCGCATCGAGATTTACACGCCGGCCGCCAAGCGCCGGTACGGCTACTATGTGTGGCCGCTGCTGATGGACGGGCGGCTGGCGGCCCGCGTCGACCTGAAGGCCGACCGGGCCGAGGGCACGCTGCGCGTCCTCGGCGCCTTCGCCGAGCCGCAGGCGCCGCGGCCTCGGGTCGCCGCGGCGCTGGCCGGTGAGTTGTGGTCCATGGCGTCCTGGCTGGGGCTGCGCGGGCTCAGCGTCGTCGACCGCGGGGATCTGGCCCCGGCGCTGCGTGCGGTCGCCTGACGCGGCCGCACGGCGCGCATCGTCGCCGGGCGGGGGTCAGATTGCCCGTGGCTTGTCGCTCTGGCAGCGGCAAAGCAACGAAGCCGACCTACGCCACCGCGCCCGGCGCTTGGGATCCTTCCGGCGAGGCCTCGGCAAGTGCGGCAAGTGCATCGGTGAGCAAGCGATGGATACCGGCATTGATTGTGGTGCAGACGCTCTCGATCTTCGACGCGTTCTTCTGGATCGCGCTCGCGTTCTTCTTCACATCGTCGAGTTTCTCGAGCTGCCCGACCGCCTCGGTGATTTTCTCCTCGGCGGTGGCGAGCTGCTCAGCCCCTCGGCGGCTAGACGCCGCCAGGGCAGCGGCGCGCACAAGCATTACGACGGTGCGCAGCAGCGCCGGGTCGTCGACAGCGGGGTCGAAGGCGAGCACGATACGGCGGGCACCCAGAACACGGATGGACTGTTCACCGTTCTGTGCGGCAGTGGGAACGATTCCCAGCGATGCATGAGCTTCGCGGTTCCGTTCTGCCATGTCGAAGTATGCGTGCCAGTCTCGACCAGTCGCGGAGTCGGTCATCTCGACGACTACCCGTGCCGCGCCACCTTCGACGGACACCACTCCATCGGGTCACGTCCCGTGGAGTGGTGTAAGAGCGGTCGCGTGTCCGCGTGTGGCTCTGTGGTAGCCACTATGCCGTGAGAGCGGCTGTGGGGGCAATGGTTTCGGCACTTTGGTCACTGACGTC